>NZ_LT906465.1:307208-614417 GCF_900187185.1 Chryseobacterium taklimakanense | reverse complement strand
GGAGAAAATAAAACCTGTAACGGCAAAGGAAATAAATCTAAATGAATAACTGCAAACAGTCTGAACAATCCTTAGACTTAAAATTTTAAAATGAAAAACCTCTTTAAAATAAAATTCATTATTCCGGTAGTTCTCCCGGTGGTTCTTTCCTCCTGTGTGGCGCATCACAAGTATGAACGCCCTGCCGATATCGTGGATGAAAGGCTTTACAGAACGGATATGATTCAGCAGGACAGCGCTGGTCTGGGCGACTTATCCTGGAGAGAGATTTTTACGGATGCCGTTCTTCAAAATCATATTTCCGAAGCTTTGAACAATAATCTGGATATCCGGATCGCACTGCAGAACATCATCAGTGCGGAAGCTTATCTGAAACAGAGTAAAGCGGCGTATTTCCCAACGGTTTCTGTTGGCCCGGCTTACACATTTAATACCCCGTCTTTGAATACCCAAAGCGGACAAATTGTTGGTGACAGGCGTTACCTGAACAGTTTTGAACTGTCGGGTGATTTTTCCTGGGAAGCAGACATCTGGGGGAAACTTTCAGCCCAGGAACGCGCGCAGATGGCTTCATACCTTGGAACCACTGCCGCGCATAAAGCCGTGAAAAGTGATCTTGTGGCCGCGGTGGCTTCTGCCTATTATCAGTTGCTGACTTATGACGAGCAAAAAAGAATCATCTCAGAAACCATTAAAATCCGGAATAAAAACCTTGAGACGACCAAAGCGCTGAAAGAGGCCGGAACTGTTACCGAAGTCGCCGTGCAGCAAAGTGAGGCACTGGTTCACAATGCGGAATCGCTGCTGATCAACATCGATACCCAGCTCGAACTTCTGGAAAATGCCATCAGCCTGCTGAAAGGAAAACCTTCTGCGAAGGTGGAAAGAACAACGCTGGCACAGCAAAGAATCCCGGAAAATACCGATTTGGGATTTGCGGCAAAGCTGCTCTCCAACCGTGCTGATGTGATGCAGGCAGAATACAGCCTGATGAATGCCTTTGAACTGACCAACGCTGCAAAAGCCTCATTTTACCCAAATTTAAGAATCACTGGCAGCGGCGGAATTTTAAGCGGTGACATTGATAAACTGTTCAGCGCGAATTCGCTGTTTGCGACGGTTATTGGAAGCCTTACGCAACCCATTTTGAACAAAAGACAGATCAGAACACAGTATGAGGTTAGCCTGGCCACTCAGGAACGCGCTTATTTGAATTTCAGGAAAACGGTACTCACGGCAGGAAAGGAAGTTTCTGATGCTTTGAGGGTTTACACGGCGCAGGACAGATTTATCGAATTGAAACAAAAAGAACTTGACAATTATCAAAAGTCGGTGGAATATTCCCAGCAGCTGGTAAATTATGGTATGGCAAATTACCTTGAAGTGCTGAATGCCTCTGTAAACCAGCTGAATGCTGAACTGAACATCTCCAATGCGAGGCTTGCCAAGATGCAGGCTGGTGTGGAACTTTACCGAGCGCTGGGCGGCGGCTGGAAATAATTTTTGCAGTTTTTCAATAATGTTGTATTATTGCAAACTGTTAAGGGGGATTGGCGCAGTTGGCTAGCGCGTTTGACTGGCAGTCAAAAGGTCACGGGTTCGAATCCCGTATTCTCCACTAAAGCCTCAACTAAAACCATCTGTTTCAGGTGGTTTTTTGTTTTTCTTGAAGTTTTCTTCCCCACCACCTCCCCACACTTAAGGACATGCTAAAAAATATCAACATTTTAAGGAGTAAAAAGTGCCTTTAGTTTCCTATCATTCTTCTTAAAATTTAAGACGCAGGGGGTACGTCTAATTTCGGTTGAAAGACAGGGGAGTGTAATCTATATAGGTTACCTTTCTATCTATTTAGACTACTTTTAAGTTCTTCGATTTCTTTCTTCAGCAAAGTATAAACATCTTTAGCAGTAAACTCATCTTTTTTCAGATTGGTAAGTTCCTCCGTGTTAATGCTGCAAGCTAACTCCCATACTTCAATTATCTCTGACCTGCTGATAGTGAATGGCTCGTATAATTCATTATCAGTAATAACATTAATAATTTTGGCTGAACTATTCTGAAAACTCTTATAAGTCATCCCTTTCTTGGTAATGAACAAATAGCATTTTCCTATCTTTAAATCGTCAAGAGATTCAACATATTTACCGACTATATAAGTTCCATCAGTATAAGGCGGCATTGAATCACCTTCAACTGGAAAAGCTCTGAGGGTTCCATTTCTCAGGAACGGCAACGAAATTGTTTGAAGACTCTCTATGTATTCGGGGTCTGAGTAACTAGTCAAGTATCCCATCGAAGCTTTGTGTAGTATAATCTCAATCTTATTATCACCTTTGGAATCCACTGTATTGGAAGCACAATTCTATTATCGGGTAAAGCCAATATTTTATCCAAGGGATATTTCCTTACATCAACAGTTATTAACAAATCCACACTGACTTTATAAAACTTTGACATTTTAACCAATATATCCAAAGCAGGCTCGTTGGCTTCGTCTTCATATTCGCATAGCGACCTCGTGTGATTTTTAAGTTATCGGCTACCAATTGTTAAGCTTCCAGTTGACCTCTCAAATACCTGATGTTATCTGAAAAAATTGACATTGCTATAATTTAGATATGCCTATGATAAAGAAAAAGCCCTGGAAGTACAAAGGAATATCAAGGAAGATGTCAGCATGAATTGGAGAGCACCTTATCCTCAGGAACACGAAATTGGGTTGCCAAGACAAAAAATAAAATAAAATAATATTCTTACTTTTATAGAAATTCAAAAAACTTATTACATGGAAGAATATGACCACATACTAGTTGAGAGTTTCATAACGCATGAAAGGGGAAAGCACGGATTAGTACATATAAGACCTTTGCCAAATCAGGAACCGTATACTACAGACATGTACGTACAATGCTCTAAAACAATGTCCAATGATTTTCCTGTCGGCACGAAGTTCAGAATAAAGGCGAAAATTATTTATCCCGAAAATAAAAAACCATTTGTGTCAACACATTATACTTGGAAATATGAAGTATTAAAAGATTAAGTTTATATGTGCAACTATATCTCACTATTATCTGAAGCCCAGGAGCTCGAAGAATATTTTGGAGCTGAGTATGTGGGCGAGCCTTACCACCGAGAAATTCGAATTAATGGCTTTGCAACTCCAAGAGTACCTATAATTTTGGATGAAGATACTTCCCACATCGTTCCTGCCGAATGAGGGTTTTTAGCTCCATGGAGTAAAGACAGGAGCTTTCAGAAGAAAACTTTAAATGCACGTATTGAAACAGCTGACGAAAAACCAACCCATAAAAATTCTACAAGTAATAGATGCCTAATTTTAGTCAATGGCTTTCATGAGTGGCAGTGGCAGGATTATAAGGGAAAAGTTAAGCATCAATATTTAATCAATATCAAAGACCAGCCGATTTTTTTCTATTGGTGGGTTTTATAATCGTTGGACTAAACCCTGAAACCAATAAGGAGATAAACACTGTAACAATTGTCGCCACGGAAGCCAATGAGTTGATGGCTGAGATTCATAATACGAAACATAGAATGCCTATCCTTTTGAATAAACAAAACCAATTCAGATGGCTGGATGATATTCCACTGGAAGAATTTGCTTTTCCGAATTATGACCCTGTTCTGGATGCAAACAACTTTATTTTAGGATTTACGCATTGCGCAAAATGGATATTTTTACATAAAAAAATTTTATAAAATACCGTATATAAGCGTTTACAATCGGATATAATGCTAAACTACTGTAGTTTACATTTGTTTTGTATGTTGAGTAGTATTGCGTATATTTGAGTGTTATCGGCAATTTCAGAAAAACAGCGTCAATGAAAGAAAAATTTTACATTTTAACATTTATTTTATTTTATTCAAATTTGATTTTTGGACAAAAAGCAAAACTGAATATCTCAATTGATGACAGAATAGAGACACTTTATTCAGTTGCCTATTTTGATAATTACTTTTTAGTCAACAAACACGCAAATATTTATAAAAATACTCTTGACCAAAAGTTAGCATCTTTGAAAAATCATCGTGCAGTCGCATTATTTGATACAATTTCTAAAAAATATAATTTTTCATATTATAGACCTATTGAATGGACACTTCAATATTCAGACTTTCCAAAATTTGAAAAAATTAAAACCAAATCAGATGCCGAAGATGAAAGTATCACAAAAGGAAAAGAATATTTACTTGAAGAGTTTAGAAATGAATTAATCAAATTTAATCAGGACAGTCTATTTCAAAATTATTTAAAAGCCATCAAACCAATTAATGAAAAAATAATCAATAAAATTTTACAATCTAAAACAATCAGATATTTGCCTGATTATTTAGAAGATTATTACGGAACAAAACTTTCTTCATACAATCTTATTCTAGCGCCATTAGTTCATACGGGAGGTTTTAACGCTGAAATTACTAATCAGAAAGGAGAAAAAGAAGTTTATGCTGTCATTGGTCCGAATGGAGAAATTGATTTTTATCCGCATTTTGACAATGATTATTTAGAAACAGATATGATTTTGCACGAATTTGGACATTCATTCGTTAATCCGCTGTCTAAAAAATATGAAAAAGAAATTGAAAATTTACGAACTAAATACTATGACAAAAAACTTGAAAAAAGTGGCAAACAACAAGGATATAGTCAATGGAAATATGTTTTTAATGAAATTTTGCTTCGTGCTATCGTCATAAATATTAGCCGTTCAAAATTTGGAAACGAAAAAGCGGATAAACTTCTTGAATTTGAGAAAAGTGTCGGATTTGAATTAGTTGAAACAGTATCAAAAAAACTAAATACTTACGAAACTAAAAGAAAAAAATATAAAAAATTTGAGGAATTTTATCCTGTTTTACTAAATGAATTGAAATAAAGAAACTGCCGATAACATAGTATTTGCAAAAGGCGGGGTTGAATATATAATAGAAAAACCCGATACATTTAGTCGCAACTTGCTTTTCATATTGTATTTTTTTGTAATTTAACAATCTGAAAAAGCAATTTGCTTCGTTCAGGCGAAATTGAACTTGCAGTTAAATTTAGCCCGCCCTTCGCAAATACTTTTTCCGTTATCTGCAATCTTCTCAAAACCGCGTATAAAATTGACAATGAAGTTATTCCAATTTTTAAATAAAAAAAATGAAGAAAAATTTAAGTGTATTTGTTGCGGAAAAATTTATGATGAAATTCCATTAACTTTTGGAAGTGATTATCCAAATTATTACTACTCTATTCCTGAAAATGAAATTTCTGAACGAGTTGAATATCAAAAAAGTTTATGCATAATTGATGAACATTTTTTTCACAGAGTAAGAATTGAAATTCCAATAATCAATTACAAAGAAAATCTGAATTTTGACATTTGGACTTCAATAAGTGAAGAAAATTTCATAAAGAGAAATGAAGATTGGGAAAATGCAAATCGAATAAATAATGAATCATATTTTGGTTGGTTACAAAATGAAATCCCAACTTATAAGAATACATTAAATCTTAAAACAATTTCTAAAGAAAACGAACCTGGAATTATTCCAAATGCAAAAATTCTAGAGGAAAATAATCAGCTTCAAGTTGACCAACAAAATGGAATAACTCTTGAAAAAGCGATTGAAATTGCTCAAAAAATTCTAAAAATACAACATAACTAAAAAAGACTGCAGATAACATAGTATTGGCAAAAGACGGGGTGAATATTGTCTTTGAGAATTCAGTTAACAAAATTCGCAAAAATGCTTTTCATATTTCTTTTTTCAGTAATTTAGAAATCTGAAAAAGCATTTTGCTCAGGTTCGGTTTTCCTTTGAAATTGTCTGCAAGGTAGCCCGTCCTTCGCCAATACTTTTTCCGTTAGCAGAAATAATAGCAAAACAACCCTTAAAACAAGATTTTATATGAAAAAAAAATTTATTTTTTTAGCATTATTTTATTCAGTATTATCATTTTCACAAGATTTTGAAGGTTTAGGAATATTTAAACTTGGAAAATTCACAACTTCTCAACTTGACTCTTTAGCAGTTTCTAAAAAATTTATTTTAAAGGAGTGCGACGATTATTCTTGTTCTTCTTCATCAGCATTTGTCAAGCTACTTCCAAGCAAATTAGAAACTTATAAAAGTCCGTCTTATAGCTCATATTCCGAAAATGTAAAAGTCTATCAATTAAATGGCTTTAAACTTAATGATAAGTATAGCAACAGAGGAATGGTTCTTTCGTTTTACAAAGAAACATTGTATAAAATAAGCATTTCAAGTCCTGACAACAAATTGACTGATGACATTGAATTGAAGTATGGAAAAGGTACATTAGATAAAAGAGAAAGTACAGATAGATGTAGAATTGGCGGTCGTTCTTTTGAATTACCTTCTGTAACTTACTCAAAAACTTGGAATAATTCTGCGAAAAATTTTTCTATGCTGTATCTTTTAATGAGTGGTTATAATTCTGATTGTGACGAAAGAATAATTACATCAATTTCACTTTACGATAAAAACAAAAGTGTTATAGCAGAAAAAGAATCTGATGAAGCGCGAAAATCATTTTCTGAAAAAATCAATAACGAGAAAAAGAAAAGTTTAAACGACCTGTAAAAGAATTACTTCTGCTAATAGCTAAGTTTTCGTTGCGTGCGCAGCACGAACAATGAAAACCCTGTTGAACGGAACCTTCGGCAGCTTTTGGTTGGGTATTTTCCCACACTATGGGTTTATCGACAAAAGATTTTTAGAGATACAAGAGACTTTGAGAAGAGTCTCTTTTTTTGTGGGTGATTTTGGCGAGTTTTTCTTGGTTTTATCGTGCTTTCCTTCACGTTAGGTTAACATTTCCCTTACCCAAATCCGCTAAAATGCAGATTTAGGAGCAGGTAAATTTCGGCTCATCTCCAAAAACCAACTTGGCGGACCTCGTAGATCGAACGTGGCAATCGTCACAAGATTTCCATCTTTACAACACGTACATTTCGGCTGAAAAGCTTTTGGCGGAAGCTTTTCTTTGGGCTGGATGCCTAAATTTTGTTGTAGATTTTTAAGTTTGATACGCTTCCAGGTGCTGCTCAAAAAACCATAATGACGGATTTTTACAAATCTTTTCGGTAAAATATGCATCACAAAACGGCGGATAAACTCTTCATGGCTCAAAACCATCTGCTTTTTGATGCCTTTTTGGCGGTAATCTTTGTAAGAAAAAGTTACCGTTTCCGCGTCAATTTTCCTGATTCTCTGGTTGCTGATGGCGATTTTATGCGTGTATCTGCCCAAATATTCTACCACAGATTTTGGGCTTCCAAAAGGCTTTTTGGCGTAAACAACCCAAGACTTTTCCCACAGATTTTGCCTGATTTTGGTATACTCTTCAAAGTTTTTATCTTTTAATTTCTCACAAAATTTAGCCCTGAAAACTTTACTCAAAGCCTTTACCGGAAACAAAAATTTGCCGTCTGAACGTAGATTTTTCCAAGCTCCGCTTTCATCCACTCCACCGCCCGGAACAATGCAGTGCAAATGCGGATGAAGGCTCAGATTCTGCCCCCAAGTGTGCAAAACAGCAATCATTCCCATTTTTAAACCTCGATTTTCACCAAACGTTTGAAGCGTTTCCCAGGCAGATTCAAATAAAAAATCGTACAACATTTTGGGCTCGTGAAGCGCGGTTTTGTTCAATACATCAGGAAGCGTAAAAACCACGTGGAAATAAGGTACCGGAAGCAGTTCGGTTTCCCGATTTTCAATCCATTGCTCTCGGTTTTTGCTCTGACATTTTGGGCAATGACGGTTTCGGCAGGAGTTGTAACTGATGCTTACATTTCCACATTCATCACAAGCGTCAATATGACCACCCAAAGCAGAGGTACGGCATTTTTTCAACGCTGAAAGTGTTCGTAATTGCCAAGAATTAAGTCCTAAATCTTCCAATTTTGAACCTAATTTGTTTAAAACATCGGCGACTTCGTATTGAGGTTGAGATTGAGGTTGAACTGACTGTTTTTTTGAGGTTTTTAAACCGCTCATTTTTTCCCAAATTCTGAAAAAAGGGTATCGAGCGGTGAAAAGAGTTTTTGGGTTGAAAGCTGGGCAATTTGAAGATAAACCAGCGTGGTATCGATACTTTCGTGACCGAGAAGATTTTTGATGCTCAAAATATCCATCCCATCTTCCAGAAGATGCGTCGCAAAACTGTGCCGAAGCGTATGGACACTCACTTCTTTCAGGATATTTGCCGTTTTTGATGCCTGCTTTACCGCCCACTGAACGCCGCGCTGGGAGTAACGGGAATCGAAATCGCCACCAGCACGCCCTCCACGAGGTTCTCCAAAGAGATAATCTTCCGGTTTTTCCGCTTCGATATACTTTTTGAGCCCACGAATCAGATGTTCGGAAAGTGGTAAATAGCGGTCTTTTTTGCCTTTTCCCTGAACCACTTTGAGTTGTTTTCGACCAAAATCTAAGTCGCACAAACGGAGATTTCGAACTTCCATACAGCGCAATCCGCAGCCGTAAAGAATGCCGATCAAAATTTTATGTTTTAAAAGTTTACAGCCGGACAACATCTGCCAAACCTCCTGTTTACTAAGCACTACAGGCAGTTTTTTCTCTCTTTTAATTTCCGGAAGACTCAAATAATCATAGCTCAAACCTTCCGATTTAAGCAGAAATCGAAGTCCGTAAACGGTGTGTTTAAAATACGACTGTGAAGGTGATTTTGATTTTTTCTGAAGGTAAAAAAGGTAATCGTGAATTTGCTCGGGATCCAATTCTGTAGGAATTTTTCCGAAATGTAGCGACACCGCAGCGACGTGTCTGGAGTAATTTTGAAAGGTACTTTGGCTTCTTCCCAATACAGAAACCGTACGTTCAAACCTATGCAAAAGCTCCGCAAATCCCGGAACTTCGCGCTTTGCCTGATTGATGATCTTGTTTTCTCTAAGCTCTTCTACACTCTTTTTTTTGTTGCCATTTTACTGATTTTTAATTAGTTTTACAAAGTAACTAAATATAGCGCTGAGAAAGCTACCGAAGGTTTAGTTCAACATGGGTTTTGCAAGATGCGGGATTGAAGGAAATCTCAGTGAAATTCTATAAAGTACCCGCAAAAAACTTTTCCATTTTTTAGTTTTTTCGTAATTTTAAAAAATGGAAAAACTTTTTGCTAGCGTTCGGTCACCTCTTGAAATTTCGGTTGCAGTAGCCCGCACCTCGCAAAGCCCCTTTCCGTTATAGCCAATGCTAAGAGACAGTATAATCAAGTTTATCATCGTCAAATTCATATCCATCTACTGACACAAGTGTTAAACCTAAACTACCATCGACACTCGCAAAACCTTCTTTGTCTTTAAAGTCTGAAATAACACCCCGAACATTGAATGAATATCTTGTAGCAACCCGAATTGCTTCCATTGCATACTTTTTCAAAACTTCTGTTATTGGGTCATTATCTTTATCATAATCCCAAGTGAAAAATTCCAAAGTTGCTTTTGCGTGGTCGTTTGTAAATACATCAGTATCTACTGTAAAGACTGCTTCCGCTTCGTGACAGTCATAGTTAAAATTGAATGTTTTAATTGCCATTTTACCTTTGTTTTAAATAGTTTTCTAATCCTTTTAATTTTCGCTTGTCAGTCACATAGTGATAACTTCTCCCGTTGTAGAAGTAAGTTTCTTTTCTGACTTCAAGATTTGGGTCTTTCAAATCTTCTTCTCTTCCTTTACTACGAAATTCAGAGGCTTGGCATAATCGCCTAAATTGAGTTACACACATAATTTATTGATTCAAGAAGAAGCACTGGCTATAACACTGTGTTTCTAAAAAACGGGGTTGAAAGCACCTCTTGTTATTGCGGTTTTAGTTGTTAATTTGGTTTATACTTAGTTATTTCAGTTTCCGTAGCCCGTTCTTCAGAAACACTTTTTCGTTGTGCGCAATATTAGAAGCGCGGTATCAAAAAGAAATTTCGGTCTGAAAAATCAAAATTTTGACCTGAATTTAAACTTCTAAAACTGACTAAAATCTGAAATTCTTTGCGCTGATCTTCCTAAATCCAGAAAAAAAATTTACAAAAAACTTACGGATTTGAGTATAAAAATTGTGCTTGACTTTTACAAATTTTGAGCTTAACGGCGTGAATAAATTCTGCGTGAATAATTTTCCAAAATCCGTGAATAAAATTCTGAAAATCTTTGCGATTTCGTGCGTGAAAAAAATTGTCGTGCTTGATTTTTAATTCTCTGACCTGAATTTAACGAGTTAAATCCAAGTCGCCGAACTAAAAATACTGCGCACAACATGGGTTTGGCAAAAGCGGGGTTGAGAGTTATCATTTAGAAGATTTCAGCACTTTTAGCCGCAAAAAACCATTTCGTTTTTTTATTTTTTGTAATTTTGAAAAAACGAAAATGGTTTTTGCTCGGTTCGGGTTTAGTTGGAATTTCCGTCCTTCTTATCCCCGCCTTCGCCAAGCCCTTTCCCGTTATCTGTAACCGAAAACCAACTTTGTGTTAATAAATTGGTGCATCGAAATTCGGTATTAAACGATAGTGAGAAAATATTTTTGCCCATTCTTTCTTTTCACCTTCTTTCAGATAATTGAAGAAATGCACTTCATAAACTTCAGTATCAGATTTTTTTATTGCTATCAAAGTTCCTTGATAATCGGGCAAATCTTTTTCGCTTTCAATTTTAATCCATCCATTGTTGTCTTCAAATCCTTTTAATTCCATTGGAAAAGAGAATACAATTCCATCTGATAGAAATTCAATATCGTTAAGGTCAGATAATTTTTTTTCAGTTTCATCCTCAAAAAGCACCCTATCTATTAAGTGACCTCGTAAATAAGGTTTACATAAGTCATAGTACTTTCCGTATGCTTTTTTTATTACTTCCTGTTTTGTCATAATTCTGTAAATTCGGCTACAGATAACACGGCATTTGCAAGACGTGGTGGAATGTTATCAGTAGTCAGATTTGTTATTTTAATTTAGTTTTGTTTTAGTAGCACTTGCGAGCAATCAAGCCACGCCTCGCAAATGCTTTTCCGTTGTGCGTCACCCTATGACCAACCGTGTGCAACAACTAACCGACAAACAAAAAATGAAAAACCGAATATTAAATACTGACAATTCTAAAACGATAATCCTCATTCGACTAATGGTTGGTGCGGTATTTCTTTCCGAAGGAATTCAGAAATTTTTATTTGCTGACACACTTGGAGCAGGACGATTTGAAAAAATTGGCTTGCCTTCGCCTGAATTTCTAGGCAGTTTTGTTGGCGGTTTTGAAATTGTTTGTGGACTACTTATTCTTGTCGGACTTTTTACAAGACTGGCAAGTATTCCATTGATTATAATAATGTTGGTAGCCATTGCAACAACCAAATCTGAAGTTTTAGCCGAAAAAGGTTTTTGGGAAATGATGCACGGAAGCAGAACCGATTGGGCAATGCTTTTGGGAAGTTTGTTTTTGTTAATTAAAGGCGGTGGCTTTTGGTCGGCTGACAAAATTTTAACAAAAAATGGAGCATAAAGCGAGCTTAAAAGATATTGCCAAACTTTTTCTAAAACTGGGCATTATTGGTTTTGGTGGACCAGCTGCACACATTGCTATGATGCAAGACGAAGTGGTTACAAAAAGAAAGTGGTTAACAGAACAACATTTTCTTGACTTGATTGGTGCAACCAACTTAATACCTGGACCCAACAGCACCGAAATGGCAATTCATATAGGACACGAAAAAGGCGGTTGGAAAGGCTTAATAATTGCAGGTCTTTGTTTCATTTTACCAGCCGTTTTTATAACTGGCATTTTTGCTTATCTCTACAAACAATACGAACAAGTTCCAGAAGTTCAGCCCTTTATTTACGGAATAAAACCAGCCATAATCGCCATTATTTTGGGTGCAATTTTTCCATTGGCAAAAAAATCGTTAAAATCGACTGAACTCATCATTATCGGAATATTGGTTTTGATTGGTTCATTATTCAACATCAACGAAATTTATTTGATGTTTGGAGCAGGATTTATGGCTTTAATGTTGGCTTATGTGCGAAAAAATAATCAAAACAATATCAAGAGTTTTCTGCCATTAACGTTATTACAAATAACAAACACTACAATCCTTTCTGCAACCAACGCCAACCTATTTTGGATTTTCCTAAAAATCGGTGCAATACTTTACGGAAGCGGTTATGTTTTGTTTGCATTTCTCGATACGGAATTGGTTTCAACAGGACTTTTAACAAGACAAAAATTAATTGATGCCATTGCAGTTGGACAATTCACACCCGGACCCGTTTTTTCTTCAGTTACTTTTATTGGTTATCAAATCAACGGATTGACAGGTGCAATCGTTTCGACAATCGCTATATTTTTGCCTTCGTTTGTTTTTGTCGCATTGCTGAACCCAATCGTAAAAAAGATGCGAAATTCAAAACTATTTTCTGCATTTTTAGACGCTGTAAATGTGGCATCTGTCGCTATAATTGTAGCAGTATGTTTTGATATGGGCAAAGACACTATTACCGATTGGCGGACAATTTTGATTGCTGTTTTAAGTATTGCCATCGCATTTGGATACAAGAAATTAAACAGTGCATTTGTAGTTTTAGGCGGTTCGTTAATCGGTTATTTATTAACACTTATATGACAATAAACACGACAGAAAAGAAGGGCGAACGCACAACAGCAGTTTGGCAAAATGGCGGGTTTAGTGCTAAATCAACGGTAGTTCTTCGATTGAACTTTTGTGCAAAACTGAACATTTGAGCTTCGATTTCCGCCACTTCGCCAAGCTGCAAACCGTTAGCCGACATATCATAAAATTCTGCATAAAATTTAAAGTTGTTCTTTTGGACAACTTTTTGTATATTTGTACTCGATTATGGAAGACAAAAAATTTAGAAATATTTTCGTCTATAAAAATTACTTCCTTGACTTCTTTCAAAAACAGAAGCCAAAAGTAAAAGAGAAAATATTGTGGACTTTTATGGTAATTGAGACTGTTGAGAAAATTCCTGCTGAATATTTCAAGCATATGGAAGGAACAGACGGACTTTACGAAATAAGAGTTCAGTTTGGAAGCGATATTTTCAGAATTTTTTGCTTCTTTGACGACGGAAAACTCGTTGTTTTAACGAATGGATTTCAAAAGAAAACACAGAAGACGCCAAAAAAAGAAATTGAAAAAGCAATTAAAATAAAAGAAGAATATGAATCCGAAAGGATCACGAATACCAATAAAAAATAAAAATAAAATGAGTAAAACGAAAAATAAAAACCTTACTTCTTTGAGTGACATCCTAGACAAAGAGTACGGAAAGAAAGGAACAAAAAAACGCGATGATTTTGAAAAAGGTTTTGAGGAATTTAAACTCGGAATCCTGATTCAACGGGCAAGACTTGAAAAAGGTCTTACACAGGAACAACTTGCCGAAAAATGCGGAACAAATAAAGGATATATTTCTAAGGTTGAAAACAATATCAAAGATGTAAGACTTTCTACCCTTCAAAAAATTGTAGAAATTGGACTTGGAGGAAAACTACAACTTGGAATTAACCTTTAAATAAAAGATACGTCGGCTAACATCGGTTTTGCAAAAGCGGGGGTGAAGTTCCCTTGCGGTGAAAGTCGCCGGTTCAATAATCTAACGCAACAAATGTTAAAGAAATTAACTTATTTATTTTACGTTTGTCGCTATGAAAAATTACAGAAGATTAACCTTTGCCGAGAGGGTGAAAATTGAAGAATTCAGGAATCTTAAATACTCCGTCTCGCAAATTGCCAAAAAATTAAACAGAGCCAAATCCACCATCGCAAGAGAACTCAAAACCAACCGCTATGCACACTGTTCCTACAAGGCAGACCACGCCAACAGAAAAGCATTCTGCAGGTCGATGTACAGAAAGGACGGAAAAACAAAAATATCCTCCAATCCAAAACTTAAGGAATTCATCCACCAAAAGCTCGCCCTGCGCTGGTCGCCAGACCAAATATCCGTTACTTTGAAAAGACTTTACCCCAATGACAAAGCCATGAATATCTCCCACGAAGCCATTTATCTCTACATCTATGTACACTGTAAAAGTGAACTTAAAAAGGAACTTATTGCCCAGCTCCGGCAGGAAAGAAAATCCAGAGGAAACTTTAAAACAAGGGCCGTCCTGGAACCCAAAATTAAGGACCGTGTCTCCATCGACGAAAGACCCGAAGAAGTCCTTGGAAGGGAAATCCCCGGACATTGGGAAGGCGACCTTATCATCGGGAAAGACCACAAGTCATGCATCGGGACACTCGTCGAAAGATCCACGAGAACCATCATTATCGTTCCCCTAAAAAACAAGAACGCAGCCACGGTGAGAAAAGCTTTCGAAAAGGAACTCCTGAAAATTCCCAAAACCATGCGTAAAACACTTACCTACGACAATGGGACAGAAATGAGCGAACATAAACTCTTCACCAAAAACACCAAGATACAGGTCTATTTTACCCATCCCTACTCGCCCTGGGAAAGACCTACCAATGAAAACTCAAACGGCTTAGTGCGGGACTACTTCCCCAAAGGAACGGACTTCAATAAAATAACCAACAAAAAAATTAAACAGGTCCAAAACGAACTCAATGAGAGACCCAGAAAAGTTTTGGACTACCAAACCCCAAAAGATGTCTTTAACCAGTTCATCCTAAATCAATTAAAATGAAAAACAACGCTGTTGTCGAAGAAAATAAAATGTGGGGAACTTTTTGCCCAAAAAGGCTGAAAAAGTTATCCATATTTTATTTAAGATATCAAAACTTTATCATAATTTTACCCAATCTAACCGTTGCGTTAGATGTTTGAATCCACCAGTTTTGTAATTTTTATCCGCAAAAAACCATTTCGTTTTTTTATTTTTTGTAAGTTTGAAAAAACGAAAGTGGTTTTTGCTCAGTTCGGTGTTTATAGAAAATTCAGTTTTTCTTAGCCCCGCCTTCGCAAAGCCGTTTCCCGTTGTACGACATGCTGCCAAAATTGCGCATAAAGTGTGTGAAAATCGAAAAATTTATCTGAAATTTTTGAACAAGCCAAACTTCAACGTTCCTAAAAATTGGGGGAAAATCTTTGGAAAAACTGCGTGAATATTTCAAGCCGCAAAATTTTAGATACTTTGGAAAAACCGCGTGAAAAACGTTGCGTTAAAAATTGCGCCGAAAAACCGTCTTTGGAAAAACGCCGTAAAATCCACATCTCGACAAAATCACGTTAAAGTGCGTGAATATTTCAAAAGTGTCCATGAAGTTTGCAAAAAAATTGCGCAAAAATTTTCGGAAAATTTTTTAGGATTTTAGTCGGAGATTTTCCATGCGAAAGGAAAAAATTATTAACTTTATCGAAACAAAAAACGAAAAATTATAGGAAAAGAAAGCACGTCGCACAACATGGGTTTCGCAAGATGCGGGGTTGAAAGCCGCGCCCGGAAGATTTTCGCAGGTTGAAGATTTTTTCCACGCCCGAAGTTCATCGTTAGTTGTCCCGCACCTCGCGAAGCCCTTTCCCGTTATCTGCAAGCGTATCAAAACTCTGATCACAAATGGAACTTTGGAAAGAATTAGAAATTTTACAAAAAAACAAATCTTGGATTTTTGGAAAAGAGAATTTAGTAGAAAAAATTGAAGCTTTAAATAATATTGATAAAATAGGATTGCCAAGTGCAATTTCATATTTATTTCCGTTTTTAAAAAATGAAAACCCAGAAATTAGAAATCTAACATTATTTGTAATTTTAAACCTTTTCGAAAAAATTTCTTCAAAAAAAAGTTTTTATGAAACTTTAAAATATGCAGATATAAAAGATTATGATTTTTCTTTCTATAAAAAGAATTTTAATGATAATCATTATGTTGTTCTTTTAGCAATTGCATCTTTAAATTATAATGGTTTTATTCGTGAGAAAGCATTAAAAGAAATGATTGAGCTCCAGAATCCTTTTGCAATTCAATTCATAATTTATCGTCTTGCTGATTGGGTTAAAACTGTTCGTGAAGTTGCTGCTAATGCAATAGAAAAATTTAAGAAACCAAAGTTTTTACAAAATATAATCGAAAATATTGAAACTTTTGAATGGCTACAATCTGTTCAAAGAGTCAACCTAAATTTGGTTTATGCCGAAATTATTAATTTCATTATTCATCAAAATAAAAATTTTGTAATAACTAATTTTAAAACCTTTACAGATAATTCTAGAATTATCTTGGCAAAAGAATTATCAAAATCTGGAGAATTAGATAATCAAGATATAGAAATACTAGTTACTGACAAACATTTCATTGTTCGCAGTATGATACTTGAAAGATTTGATGTTTTACCACAAGAACAAATCAACTTACTATTAAACGATAAATCATCAAAAATACGTTTTGAAACCTTATATAAACTAAGAAATAATGTTGATTTTAATAGTATAATTAAAAAGTATATTGCGGACAAATCTGCTTCAATTAGAGATTTTGCAAGGTTTTCATTAAAAAATGAAAATTTAGATTTTGCAAATATTTATAAAACTAATTTAGAAGAAAATCAAAATGTTATTGGTTCACTTTGTGGATTGGCGGAATTAAGTTCTAAAGAATATACATATCTCATTGAAAAATATTTAGGGAATAATTCTTTAAAATTTCAAAAGTTTTCTTTTTTAGCTCTCACAAAACTAGATGAAGAAAAAGCGTATGAATTTGCTTATGATAATTTAGACACTAAAAATATTGGATTAAGAAATTTAATTATCAATTTTCTTTCAAACAGAAGTAATTCTAATGTTTTAGGAAAAGCAAGAGAAATATTTGAAAACGGAGATTTTGGTTTAAAAATTTCGATGTTAAGACTATTTGCGAAAATTGGAAGATTTACGACAATTGGAGATTTAATGATTGGCACAATAAATGAAAATGAAATAATTCGAAATATGAGTGTACAACTAGTTGATCAATGGAAACGAAAAGCAAATTCTTATTTTATTTCTCCAAGAATAGAAGACATTGAACGAGCAAATAAAATATTCAAATTTGTTTATGATTTTCACGATGATAAAAAACTGTATTTTCAAAATCCTGTAAGAGAAATTGATTTCTATTTGAAATAACTAAAAAACGCCTGCAGATAACATTGTATTGGCGAAAAACGGGGTGAATACTGTCTTTGAGAACTCATTTAACAGTATTCGCAAAAAATTTTTCCGCTTCCATTTTTTTAGTAATTTAGTCAGCGGAAAAAATTTTTGCTCAAGCTCGGTTTTCCTTTGAAATTGTCTGCAAAGTAGCCCGTTCTTCGCCAATACTTTTTCCGTTAGCAGAAATTTTATACCAATATTGTGGATAGATTAAAAGAAATTGATGAGAATTACATTGTTAAAAACCTCTATCATTTAGATGAACCCAATAAAATATTTTTAGGTAACAAAGAAGAAAGACTTTGTCGATTTTGTGGAAAAAATTCCAACGAAACTACATTTAAAAAAACTGCACACGCAATTCCTGAATTTGTTGAAAATTACAAACTTTTTAGTTTTTATGAATGTGATACTTGTAATGAAAATTTTTCTAAGAATTTAGAAAATCATATGTCTAATTTTATGAATTTGCACCATTCATTATCTCAGGTTAAAGGAAAACGTGGAATTCCGTCTTACAAAATTGGCAATAATAAATCTAGACTAGATTGGAATAATGAGGGATTAAGTATTATGCAGTATGAAGAAGATAATTTTAACATTATTGAACAAGACGAAGAAAATAAAACCATAAAAATACAAGGAAAAAGAGCAACTTATATTCCAATTGCTGTTTATAAATGTTTAACAAAAATGGCATTAAGTATAATGGATGAAGATGAAATAGTAAATTTTCAAAATACTATAAATTGGATTAATGAAGCAGATCATTCAAAAAGTAGTTACCAAATTGGCAATCTTAAAGCCATTTTTACATTTATTACATCTAGGAAAAGCACTCATACAGTTTGCTTTTTGTTAAAGAGAAGAAAAAACAACAAAAATAAGGTGCCATATATGATGTTTTTTCTTTCTTATAGTAATTTCAATTTTCAAATTCATATTCCAATGTGCGAACTTGACAAGCACCTTTTTAATGAGACTGTTATGATCTATGGAATACCAAACGTTTTTGAATTTGATGATGAAGAATTTGACGGACAGACAAGAACAGTGTTAGATTTAAGTTCCACCGAAAAAGTAAAAGATGAAATTGTAGAGATTTATCTTTCATATGAGAGTTCCAAATTGAGTGAAAATTAAAACTTCTGCTAACATTGTATTGGCAAAAAACGGGGTGAATACTGTCTTTGAGAACCCATTTAGCAGTATCCGCAAAAAATTTTTCCTTTTACTTTTTTTCGTATATTAGCAAAAGGAAAAAATTTTTGCTAAGGTTCGGTTATCCTTTGAAATTGTCTGCAAAGTAGCCCGTTCTTCGCCAATACTTTTTCCGTTATCTGCAAGCGTAACCAAAATAGCGCATAAAAATTCGTGAAATCTATGAAATCAGAGAAATTAATAAGTGAAATTCAAAACTCAACCAACGAATATATTTCTTCTGCCGAAAAACTAAAATCTAAAACTGAAGAAGAATTAAATTGGAAACAAAATTCTGAAACTTGGAGCATTTTGGAATGTTTAGAACACCTAAATCTTTACGCAAAATTTTATCTTCCCGAAATTGAAAATGCAATCCAAAAGACAAAATCAAAACGGCAAGAAGAATTTAAAAGTGGATTTTGGGGAAATTATTTTGCGAAAAGTATGTTACCGAAAGAAAAACTTAACAAAATGAAAACGGCAAAAGACAAAAACCCTCTGAATAGCAAACTTGACAAAAATGTCATTGAAAACTTCATTGCCCAACAAAAAGAGTTTAACAACTTGCTTGAGCGAGCAAAAAACGTTGACTTGAATAAAGAAAAAACAAAAATTTCTATCACAAATCTAATAAAACTAAGATTGGGAGATACTTTTTTATTTCTTAACAATCACACTTTTAGACATTTTAAACAAATTCAAAACATTGAGAAAAACGCCTGCAGATAACATGGGTTTTGCAAGATGCGGGGTTGAAGGAAATCTCAGAAAAATTCTAGAAAATACCCGCAAAAACTTTTCCATTTTTTAGTTTTTTCGTAATTTTAAAAATGGAAAAAGTTTTTGCTAGAGATGGGTTCACTTCTTGAAATTTCAGTTGCAGTAGCCCGCACCTCGCAAAGCCCCTTTCCGTTAGCCGCAATAATGCCAAAAAACCGTTTAAAAATTAGAAATCATGGAAAAACTAAATCTGCGAAACACAATTTGCGTTCTAATAGTAATGTTAATTTCCAATTTTTCATTTGGACAATCGAAAAAAGATTCTGAAGAAATTACAAGAATTGCCAATGGCGTTACAATTTATTTTTATGAACAAAAAATGGATTTATTTGACGAACTTTGGGCGGACAATGCAACCTTTATTACCGTTGAAGGATTAAAAGCAACGGGTAGAAAAAAAATAGTTGAACTCCATGCAATGGGCAAATTTTTAATTGACCCAACAAGTAAAACTTTAATTGAAAAACCTGTTTTTGGCTATTTTGATTCTACAACCGCGGTTGTATACAGCATTTGGGGCGGTTTAGTATTTAAAAATAAGGATGGAAAGCCAGGACCGACACAATCCGGATATTTGACAGTAGTCTTGAAAAAGTTAAAAAATAAGTGGAAAATAGTGTCCGCAACAAATGCTTATAATTTCAGAGGTAACCCCAATTATAATTTTAGAGAATATGAATCCCCTAAAAGTTTGAATAAGGACGACAAAAATTAAATTACTGCGGCTAACATGGGTTTGGCAAAAGCGGGGGTGAAGGCTCTTGCATTGAAGATTTTTGCACTTTTAGCCGCAAAAAACCATTTCGTTTTTTATTTTTTAATAATTTTGAAAAAACGAAAATGGTTTTTGCTCAGTTCGGGTTTAGTAGAAAAATTTGTCCTTCTTATCTCCGCCTTCGCCAAGCCCTTTTCCGTTGTGGGCAAGGCTAACAGACGACACCGAAAAAGAAAAATATGAATAAATCAGCACATTTTAAAATTGACCCGAAACTAGCCGAATTGCTCGGTGAGACATATCGCTCTATCGAAGAAGCGAGTAAGGAACTTATTGACAACTCTTATGATGCTGACTCTGAAAATGTAGATATTATTTTGCCTGACGACTTAACAGTTAATCCTACAATAACCATCAAAGACAATGGTTCAGGTATGAAAGAAAAAGAAGTTAGAAACGAGTATCTGAACATTGCAAATAGTCGAACTTCAAGAAAGGGAAGTATATCCTACCTTAAAAAAAGAAAAGTTAAAGGACGCAAAGGAATTGGAAAGTTTGCAGGACTAATGGTTGCAACTCAAATGAAGGTTGAAACATTTGCGGCAGGTAAAAAGACAATTATCGTAATTAATAAGGACGAATTAGCAAAAGCAGGTTACGATTTAGAGAAAGTTCCGCTACCAATTTCAGTTGAAGACTGTGACGAGAACTTACACGGAACAACAATCACACTTGAAGGGCTAAATCAAAATCTAAACTATCCCAACCCCGACAGACTAAAAGAATTATTAATTAGAGATTACGGTCGTGAGACAGATTTTAGCATAACTATTAATGGCGAAAACATTGGAGTTCTTGACTTGCAAGGAAAATCATACTCTGAAAGAATAGAGTTACCCGATGGAAAGATGGCTACTTTAAATTATACAATTACTGAAAAACCTGTAAAACAAGCTGGCATTGTAGTAAGAGTAAATAATAAAATCATTGGGAGACCTCAAAATTTTTTGGTAGAAGACGAAATAATTCCGAAAAAATTACAAAATAGAGTTTACGGTGAATTGATTTGTGATGACTTAGAAGAAGACTTGACAGCCGACTTTGGAGCTGTAATTGACAACAGCAAATTATATCAGAAAGTTACAACCGAGGCAACGGAAAAGTTGAAAAGTTCAGTTGATGAAGTCTTTGTTACCGATATGAAAATGGCGAGAGCCAGGTATCAGCGTAAAATCAATAAAGAACTCGAAAAACTACCTGAATATAAACAACCATTTGCTAAAAAGGCTTTATACAAAGTTCTAGAAAAATTCTATGGTGAAACAGAAGACAGGATAAACACAGTTATTTCTGTAACTGTTTCTGCAATGGAAAAAGACCACTACTGGGACATAATTCAAAATATCCAAGACACACGAGACGGAGACATAGAAAAATTTGCTGATGCTCTTTCTGAATTTGGACTATTAGAAATGAGCATAGTTACAAGTCAGGCATTAAACCGACTTAGGTTTTTAGATGAACTAAATATTTTAGTTGATAATCCAAAAACTCTTGAAAAGACCATCCATAAAGCTTTTGAAAATAATACTTGGTTACTTGGTGACGACTATTCTGTGATTTTTTCAGATACTGGAATGAAACAAGCTATTGAAAAAATGTTGCACAAAAAATATAAAGGTGACAACCCTGATAAAAGACCAGATTTATTGTTCGGTCGTAATCTAAGCCGACAACTCTGCTTAATTGAATTTAAAAGACCTAGTTTCACTCTAACAAGAGACACAGAGAAACAAGCAATTGAGTATCGAGACGACTTAAACACTTACTATCACAATCAAAAGATAGAAATCATTTTACTAGGTGGACGGGTAAAAGAGAACATAAGCTCTCATAACGAAAGAGAAGATGTTCAATTCAGAACGTATATTGATATTATTGGAGTAGCGAGACAAAAACTAATATGGCTGATAGACGAACTGAAACGACAGTAACAAGAAGCCCAGCCCACAACATCGGTTTGGCAATATGGCGCCTGAAGTGCTTCTATGAAACATTTGTGCAAGGTTCAACAGCAGTATTTCTATAGAACTTTCGTACTAAAAATCCGCCACATCGCCAAGCCGAGAACGTTAGCACCAATTTTATGGACAGAATATTAAGAGAACCAATTGAAAATTATTTGACGCAAAAGCAACTAACTTTTGCAGGTAATCAACTTGCAGACAGACTGCGAAATGAATTCCCAAATCTTTTAGCTCAAATTTTACCTGACCAGTCACGCTATAAAGTGGCAGGCTCACCAGGTAAAGGTAACTGGACAGATAATCCTTGGATAGCTATTTTAGACACATTAATTACAGACACACCTCAATCTGGTTACTATCCTGTTTTTCTATTTAAATCGGATATGTCTGGTGTATATTTATCTTTAAACCAAGGTGTAACTGAGGTTAGAGAATATTACAGAAGGGACGCTAAGAATGTTTTAAAATTAAGAGCCGAAGACTTTAGAGCTAAAATTGATATTGACGAAAATGACCTGTTAGAAATAGACTTAAATTCTAATAGTTCAAACGCTAAACTTTATAAGGCAGGTAATATCATTGCTAAATATTACTCCGCAGACAATTTGCCAAATGTCGCTGAATTAACTGCAGACGTTCTTCGCTTTTTGCATTTATATGAAGAACTAACATTTAATGACACTCAAATTGACGAAAAGAAAGACTTAACTGCAATTGAAAAAAAACAATATCGACTTCATTTTAGAATAGAACGTAATTCAGGTGTTTCAAAAAAAGTAAAAGATTTTAAAGGATATATTTGTGAGGCTTGTGACTTCAACTTTGTTGACAAGTATGGTGAACTTGGCCGTCAGTTCATAGCGGCTCATCATTTAACACCGATTGCCAATTTAGGAATTGGACAATTTCAAATTAATATTCAAACAGATTTTGCGGTTTTGTGCAGTAATTGTCACAGTATGATACATAGACTTGACGACCCTAGTGACCTTGAACAACTAAGACAAAATATAATGCAAAATGAATAGAAAAACTGGTGCTAACACGGGTTTTGCGTCAGGCGGGGTGACGTGCAATCTTAGAGCTTTGTGCTTCTATTTAAGTTCAGTGCTGGTTGACAGTTTTGTGCTCCGAAACCCGCCCGAACGCAAAGCCCGAAAACGTTATGCGATATTTTATGAAAACCGTTATTAATAGAACATTTCTGATTTTAATTCTATTTGCAACCATAAATATGTTGTTTGGACAGAATTTTAAATCTAAAATTGACGAAAATATATATTTAGAAAGGAAAAACAATCTTTATGGAATTGTAGACAGTTTAAATAAAACAATAATTCCTTTCAATTATGATTTTATCGAATATAAAAATTCAGTTTTTATCGTCAGAAAAGGCGACAACAATGGAATTGTAAATATTGAGAATAAAGAAATTATTCCATTACAATTTAAATACATTCTTCCCAGAGATAATAATCGTTTTATACTTTGGACTAAAAATTCAGAATTCGGCTTAACTGATACTAGTGGAAAAATTATACTTCCAGTAAAATATAAAAGAGTTTCATCAAATAAAAATGATGATTTTTATTTAACAGAAAATAAAAATGGTTATTGTGGAGTTTTCGATATCAACGGTAATATGATTTTTCCTGAAGAATACATTTTTTATACAGAAGATAATTATAAAATATTTGCAACAAAAAATAATAAACCATTAATTTTAGACCTTTTAAATCCCACAAATACAATTGTTTTAGATGAGAATATTTCATTTGTAAATACAGCAAGACACTTTTCAGTTGACGAAAAATATTATCAAATCATAAAACAAAATAATAAATATGGTTTAATTAATTCTATGAATGAAATTATTATTCCTGTAAAATTTGACAATTTAATTTCATCACAAAATTGGAGATATTTTATAATTGAACAGAATGGTAAAAAAGGCTTAATAAATACCGACAACAAAATAATTAAAGAACCTAAATACGACAAAATACAATTGATGAAAGAATATATCATATTAAAAACAAAGGGTAAAAAGGATGAATATTACTCTTATGAATATTAAAAAAACATCGCATAACATGGGTTTTGCAAGATGCGGGGTTGAAGGAAATCTCAGAAAATTTGTAAGCAGTAACCGCAAAAAACCATTTCATTTTTTTTTGTAAATTTGAAAAAAATGAAAATGGTTTTTGCTAGAGATTGGTTCTCCTCCCGACTTTCGGTTTGCAGTAGCCCGCACCTCGCAAAGCCCCTTTCCCGTTATGCGTAATGCTATCAAAACTCCCGTAGAAAATGGAAACAATAAGAAAATACTACAAACCAATTCAACCGACAGTTTCTAAAAATGACGGAGAAATAACTTATCAAGAAATTCATCCAAAAAACGAAATCCAAAATTTTGTTTACTGTTTTTGGCAACTGAAAACCAAAAGAAAATTATCAGAAGATTTCAATTATTGTGTTGTTTCTGATGGTTGTATTGATATTTTTTTTGACAATAAACAACCTGAGGAGAGTTTTGTTATGGGATTTTGTAGAAAATTTACTGAATTCAACATAGGAAAAGAGTTTAATTATATCGGCATTCGTTTTTTGCCAACTGCTTTTCCAATATTATTCGGAATAAACGCTAAAAAATTGAGTAATCACTCACAGGAACTGAAAAATATAAATCCCGAAATTTATAATTGGATATGTTCCGAAATAAAACCAAGAACTTCATTTGAAGATATTTCAAAAAAATTGAACAAAAAATTTCTAGAGGTTATTCATAATCAAAACATAGAATTAGACCAGCGTTTTTTGAACTCACTAATTCTAATTTTTCAAAAAAAAGGTTTCTTAGATACAGAAAAAGATTTGGATACAGGTTTAAGTGCTCGACAATTACGAAGAATTTTTGATTACTATATTGGAACAACAGCAAAATCTTTTAGTAACGTTATTCGCTTTCAATACATTTTAAATGCAAAACCTTCCCAACAAAGTTTGAAAAATAATAAACTTTATTTTGACGTTGGTTTTTTTGACCAAGCACACTTTATTAAAAACTTCAAAACATTCTATGGAATAACTCCTTCCGAAGCGTTCCGTTAGTTTGTCCGATTTTTACAATTCCAGCTGTTAATCTCAAACTAAATTTGTAAAACAAAATCGATTATAATGAAAACGATATTATTAACCGCATTTGTTTTGCTTTTTGGAATTTCAAATGCACAAACTACAAACAAAATGAAACTTAACGCAGGAATTATTACAGAAAAATTAAGTGAAACCAAAAAATTCTACAAAGAAGTGTTGGACTTTGGAGTGAGTTTTGAAAATGAATTTTATATTCTTTTGCACACACCAAACAATTCGTCAGAAATCAGTTTTTTGCAACCGAACCATCCAAGTCAAAAACCTATTTTCCAATCAGCATTTAACGGAAAAGGTGTTTATTTGACTATAGAAGTTGAAAATGTGGACGAAATTTATAAAAGGCTGAAAGAAAAAGGTGTCTCAATGGAGTTTGAAATCCGAGACGAACTTTGGGGCGACAGACATTTTGCAATTAAAGACCCAAATGGAATTGGAATTGACATTGTAACTTATACAAAACCAGCAGACTAAAAGCACTACGGATAACATGGGTTTGGCAAAAGCGGGGCGGAGTGTTATCACTTAGAAGATTTCAGCACTTTTAGCCGCAAAAAACCATTACGTTTTTTTATTTTTTGTAATTTTGAAAAAACGAAAATGGTTTTTGCTAAGTTCGGGTTTAGTTGGAAGTTTTGTCATTCTTAGCCCCGCCTTCGCCAAGCCCTTTCCCGTTACCTGCAATTCCCCTACTCGAAAACGAAGTTGTTTTTAGCCGCTAACGAGATAAAGTCTGTACTTCATATTACTATCTTAAATTCTTTGTTCTTATCTTAGTAATCGCTCCTTGAAAAGACCGGTTTAAGCAATGGTGTTTAAAAACCCGTCTGCAATTCAGGTAAGATTGCACAAAAGTCTTTGGTAGTAATACTTCAGACGGCGTTAGTTTTTAATGGCGAGTCTGCGATAAGCAGATATCCCGCTCAGAATAATTTCAAATTTAGCAAAGTGCAGTCCTTGGAGCTTTTTATTGGTTTAATTATAGTTTCCCCCAAATTTTGGACAGCAAATCATAAAAGTTAAGTTTGATTTTGTATGTTTTGGGTAGCAGGCGACAAACTTCAACTTAAACTGCGAATTGAATTTTATTCACGAAGGTTTTATTTTGTTAATGGAGTTCATGATGTGCTTCGCAGTTTCTCTATGTGACGTATTGTAAATTTAATAGGTTTTTTCCAATTAAACCCACTGTCCGATCTTCGGGGGGAACTATGTGAAGTTTTTCTTAACCAAAAATTAGCATTTTCTTATAATTTAATTGGTCTTTAAAGCCTTATCTTCGTAAATTAGTAGGTTGTAACCTTCAAACAAAACTTCAGGTCTATGCAAAACGTTCTGCCACACACGCTTTTTTCCGAACAGGATGTTTATCTTTTCAGGGAAGGTAAGCACTACCGCCTTTATGATAAATTCGGTTCACACGCTGCAACTGTTGAAGATCAGGATGGTACTTATTTTGCAGTTTGGGCACCCAACGCAAAGGAGGTTTCCGTCATTGGAAACTTCAATGGCTGGCATTCCGGGGTGCATAAGCTGTATCCGCGCTGGGACAGTTCAGGAATTTGGGAAGGCTTTATTCCCGGCTTATCCTGGGGCACGGTTTACAAATATGCGATCCGCACCGGCAAAGGCGAACTTTTAGAGAAAAGCGATCCCTACGCCCTGAGCTGGGAACAGAATTTACAGGCCGCATCACTCATTTCAACAACGTGGTTCGAATGGAATGATGACAGCTGGATGGCAGACCGCTGGAAGAGAAACAGCCTTGAAGCACCGCTTTCCGTATATGAGCTGCACTTGGGCTCGTGGATGCGCAGTCCGGACAATCCGGAGCGTTTTCTGAGTTACCGCCAGATTGCCGAAAGTTTGGTGCCATACATCAAAGAGATGGGTTTCACGCACGTAGAATTCATGCCGGTGATGGAACACCCGTACGAACCCAGTTGGGGCTACCAGATCACGGGGTTCTTCGCAGCCAATTCGCGTTTTGGTTCACCCCAGGATCTCATGTTTTTAATCAATGAACTTCACAGAAACGGAATCGGCGTCATTTTGGACTGGGTTCCCTCGCATTTCCCGGGCGATGCCAATGGTCTGCATTATTTCGACGGCACCCATCTTTACGAACACGAAGACCCAAGGAGAGGCTTCCATCCGCAGTGGAATTCCCATATCTTCAATTATGGCCGGCCGGAAGTGAAGTCGTTTTTAATCTCCAATGCGATGTTCTGGCTCGACCGTTACCATGCAGACGGTCTGCGGGTAGATGCCGTAACCTCGATGCTTTACCTTGATTATGCCAGGAAAGAAGGCGAATGGATTCCGAATATGTTTGGCGGAAATGTGAACCTGGAGGCCAAAGATTTTTTGCAGGATTTAAATACCGCAGTTTATAAGGATTTTCCGGATGTGATTACAATTGCCGAGGAAAGTTCAGATTTCCCGATGCTTACAAAACCCGTACACCACGGCGGAATCGGGTTCGGAATGAAATGGATGATGGGCTGGATGCACGATACGCTGAAATACTTTAAGGAAGATCCCATAAACCGGAAATACCACCACAACAAGCTCACCTTCCCGTCAATGTATATGTATAATGAAAATTATATGATGCCGCTTTCCCACGATGAGGTGGTGCACGGCAAGGCGAGCATGATCTATAAAATGCCCGGCGACGAGTGGCAGAAATTTGCCAACCTGCGGGCGCTCTACACCTATATGTACACGCAGCCGCCTGCCAAACTGCTATTTATGGGTAATGAATTCGGACAGACCAGCGAATGGCGTTTTGCAGAATCGCTCGACTGGCATTTGCTGGAACATAAGGTGCACAAGGGTTTACAGGAATTCGTGAAAGACCTTAACCACCTCTACCGGGACGAAAAATCGCTCTTCGAAAACCAGTTCAGTCCCTGTGGTTTTGAATGGGTGGAGGCTAACGACGGCAACAACTCCATTTATATTTACTTAAGAAAAGGGAAAGAGGAGGACGAGGTGACGATGACCGTGCTCAACCTGACGCCACGGGTTTTTGATTATAAAATCGGTGTGAACGAAGGCACAAACTGGGAAGTGATCCTGAATTCCGATGATGAAAAATACGGCGGCAGCGGTGTGAAGGCAGAGATCATTGACGAAGAAGATGATGAGTGGATGTACCGCCCGAATGCCATTATACTGAAACTTCCGCCATTGGCAGGTGTGGTTCTAAAACAAAAGAAAACGCCTGAAGGAAGGAAAAAAGCAGCCGCAGAAACTTCAGAAATCAAAGACGGAAAGAAACCGGCGGCAGGAAAAAAACCTGCTAAAACCACTGCGAAAAAGGCTGCAGTGCCTGAAGAAACCCGGCAAAAAGTTTCAAAGCTGAAAAAAGCAGCCGGTGAAGCTGCAAAAGAAATTAAACCGAAAAAGACAGTATAAACCACGCACTACCAAACTGAACCTGAACTTTGAATCCTGAACACCAGATGTTATGAAAATTTTTCACCTTTCCATGGAGTGCTATCCGGTCGCCAAAGTCGGCGGGCTCGGTGATGTGGTAGGCGCTTTGCCGAAGTATCAGAATAAGATTGAAGGAATCGATGCTAAAGTGGTGATGCCCTGGTACAACCGCCAGTTCGTGCACGATCACGATTTCGAGACTGTTTTCGACGGTTTTATCCATCAGTCGCACCATATGTTTCAGGTGCAGGTAATGAAGGAGCGAGGAAATACTCTCGGTTTTGAACTTTATCTGGTTAAAATCCCCGGGCTTCTGGATCGCGACAATCCGTACGGGTACTGGGATGAGAGCCAGCAGTTTCTGGCCTTTCAGCACGGCGTTTTGCACTGGCTGAGCGCGATGAAGATCCGCCCGGACGTTTTGCACTGCCACGATTACCATACCGGCCTGGTTCCGTTTATGGTGGAGCACTGTCCGGAATTCCGTTTCCTGAAAGGGGTAAAAACCATCGGTACCATTCATAACGGTGAATATCAGGGGCAGATGAAATGGGAGATGCTGAATTATTTCCCGTGGATAAATGGTGAAACCAATCTTGGGCTGCTGGACTGGGCCGGAATGATCAATCCGCTCGCTGCGATGCTGAAATGCTGCCACGCTTTCAATGCGGTGTCAGGCGGTTATATGGAAGAACTCTATCACAGTCTGCGGGGCCTTGAAACGCTTGTGCAGCAGGAACACGCGAAAGCTTACGGCATCATTAACGGGATTGACACTGAAGTCTGGAATCCGGAAACCGATGATATGCTTGATTTCAATTATGGAAAAGAGGACGCAGAACAGGGCAAACGCAGGAATAAAATCGAAATTTGTGAAGAGTACGGCTTAAATCCCGATTTACCGCTCATCGGATTCATCGGTAGGTTCGCCGGTGAAAAGGGGGCTGATTTGCTGCCGGAAATCGTGTGGAAAAGCATCCGGCAAACTCACGGAAAATTAAACATCATCGTTCTTGGCTCCGGTGATAAAGATACTGAAAACCGTTTGAAAGACCTGGATGATCACTTCAGCAATTTTGCTCTGGATCTGGGTTATAAAGAAGCCCTGTCGCACAGGATTTATGCTTCGGCAGATTTCCTGCTGATGCCTTCCAGGGTAGAGCCGTGCGGGCTTAACCAGATGTACGCCATGCGCTACGGCACCATACCGGTCGTTCGCTATACCGGCGGCCTCAAGGATACGGTGCAGGACATTACCACAGGTGGTGCGGGACTCAATTTTGCATACCCAAGTGCTGACGACGCGGTGAATGCTTTACACCGGGCGCTGAATATTTACGCGGATAAAAAACTGATGACAAATCTCATTGCCGCCAATATGAATTTCAATTTTTCATGGGAAAAATCTGCTGAAAATTATGTAAATTTATACAGGAAATAATCAGTAAAATTATACGCGATTAAAATCATTAAATAAAAATATGAATCCCAACGTTCTTTCAATTGTTTTAGGCGGTGGCAGAGGCACCAGGCTTTTTCCGCTCACTTATTCCCGCTCCAAACCGGCAGTGCCCATTGCAGGCAAATACAGATTGGTAGACATCCCAATTTCCAACTGTCTGAATTCGGGTTACAACAAAATACTTGTGCTGACGCAGTTCAACTCCGCTTCACTCAATTCACACATCAAAAACTCTTACAATTTTGATATTTTCAGCAGAGGGTTTGTCGATATTCTCGCAGCAGAGCAGAACGTGGAAAACGATCAGTGGTACCAGGGAACGGCAGATGCCGTACGCCAGAGCATGAAACATATGGATAAGTATGAATACGACCTTGTTCTTATCCTCTCCGGAGACCAGCTGTACCAGATGGATTTCCGGGAGATGGTGGATTTCCATTGCGCAAATGAAGCGGATATTACCATTGCTACCATTCCGGTTAATGCTAAAGATGCGACGGGTTTTGGTATTTTAAAGGCCAGTGAGGCGGGAAACATTGAATCGTTCATAGAAAAACCGGCAGAGGACATCCTCCACGAATGGCGTTCTGAAACCTCAGAAAAAAGCAGAAGTGAAGGCAAGGAATATCTGGCCTCCATGGGAATCTATATTTTCAATAAAAAGGTTCTGAAGAAAATTTTCGGTGAGGATCCGGGAGATGATTTCGGGAAAGACCTGATACCAAACGCAATGAACAACGGTTACAAGACGATGAGCTTTCAGTACGACGGTTACTGGACTGACATCGGTACGATTGAATCTTTTTACCAGGCCAACCTCGATCTGGCACAGGATCTGCCGAAATTCAACCTTTTCAGCACCAGCCCAATCTATACCAGGGCAAGAATGCTCCCGCCGTCTAAAATTATGGGCAGCTATGTGCAGCGTGCCGTTTTTGGGGACGGCTGCATCGTGATGGCCGACAAAATTGAAAATTCCATCATCGGCAACAGAACCCGGATCGACAAGGGAAGTACCGTAGTCAGTTCTTACGTTATGGGTGCCGATTTATATCAGCCAACCGAAGAGATCATGGAAAATGAAAACTCCGGCAAGCCTAATATTGGCATTGGTAAATACTGCTATATCGAGCGCGCCATCATTGATAAAAATGCCAGAATCGGGAATAATGTAAGGATCATCGGCGGCCGCCATTTGCCGGACGGCGATTATGACACCCACTCCATTAAAGACGGCATCGTCGTCGTGAAGAAAGGTGCTACCATCTACGACGGAACGCACATCGCTTAATTTTAAAACCTATAGAAAGAGTGGCCGCAAACGATTGGTCACTCTTTTTTTTATTTTTATTTTTGCGCCATGCGTTGGTTTAAATTTGGAGTTTTGGCAGTGCTTCTGTTGTTGGGAATTTATGCGGCTTCTATGTATTTTGTAGAGGAAAGCAAAACGTTTACTGTGGAAAAGGAAATCAGTTATCCCATCGAAAAAGTTTATCCGCAGTTCAACAATTTACAGAATTTCACCCGCTGGAACCACTACTTCAGCGATTCCAGGAACATGACCATCGATTACTTTTCACCCTACGAAGGGCAGGGCGCAGCCTTGTCATTCAATGATGAAAAAGCCGGTAAGCGGGGCGATATGTTCATCCGCTACGAAAACCCTTTCAGCACTTTAAAATATCAGCTCTTCGAAGGTAAGGAAAGCAACCCCTATCTCATCAATGTTAAATTTAAAATGGTGTCGCCAACCAGGACTAAAATGACCTGGTTTGTGCATACGCCGAAACAGCCTTGGATGAAACGCTCTGTGAACCTTTGGAGTGAAAGCGATTTCGTGGAGAATCTGGATAAAAGTATGGTCAGCCTTTCCAATATTCTCAGCAATAAAGTAGATAAAGACCAGCTTTTAACCTCGATAAAGTACGACAGCCTCATGGTGGAAGAAGCGGAAGGTAACCTCCTTTTAGGCGTGAATGTAAGCACCCCGAACAAAGGCGACCAGCTGATCAAAAATATCGTCCTGAACCATAACAAGGTTTTCAATTTCGTGACGAATGATTTGGATAAGCGTGAAGATGAATTCGGGTTTCCGGTACTGCTTACGGATGCCAATAACTACAGGGATAAGGAAATTGCCTATTTCTACGGCATTCCGCTTTCAAAGAGGATCGGTGTTTCAGACAATAATTTCAGTTTCCTCACGGTGAATCCCTCCAAACAGTATGTCATCTATTTTCAGGGAAACTATAAAAACCGATTGCGCGCCATTCAGGAGCTTTTGCAAAGGGCAAAAAAAGATTCGATGCGCTATGGTGAACTCCAGCAGATGTTCATAGAGCCACCTCACCAAGGGGGCGATGTGAATGTCAAACTTTCGCTGCCCGTCTACAGGTAGTCCGTATTTATTTTTTAAAAAAATGGGGCGAGAAATCCTGTGGCTTTTTCATTAAATAACACATAGTTCCGGACCTTGTTTCACAAAGTGAGATCGGCTACACAAAATCTATCGGTTTCATAGATTTTTTAGGTCAAATAATTACTTTTCCTCATTTATATTTTATAATTTTGTGGTTTAACATTTTATCTGAACAGAAACTGTAAATAATGGACCGATTTTCATTCCTAAACGCAGCCCATTCTCAATTTATTGAGGATTTATACCAACAATATCTGAAATATCCCGATTCTCTAGAGCCTTCATGGAAGGCCTTTTTTCAAGGCTTCGACTTTGCTCTTGAAAACTACGGAGAGGATGACAATTACAGTGCGGCACCTTCGCAGGCACTTAATGCAGCTGCAGTGAATTCATTCTCGCAGAATGGTGAAATCCCGGAAGATATCAAGAAAGAATTTAAGGTTCTCGACCTTATCAACGCATACAGACAAAGGGGCCACCTTTTCACAAAAACCAATCCGGTACGTGAAAGACGGCATTACGAGCCTACGCTGGCAATTGAAAATTTTGGGCTTTCACAGGCAGATCTCAACAAAAAGTTCAACAGTGCGACAGAAATAGGCATGCCGCAGGCGGCCACGCTGCAGGAAATCATCACCAACCTTGAAAAGATCTACTGCGATTCCATCGGTGTGGAATATATGCATATGGAAAGCGTGGAAGAGAAAGACTGGATTCGCAAATGGCTTCAGGTGAATGAAAACCACCCAACACTTTCTGCCGATGAGAAAACAGAAATCCTGCACAAACTTAACCAGGCTGTAGCATTTGAAAACTACCTGCACACAAAATTTGTCGGACAGAAACGTTTCTCCCTGGAGGGTGGCGAATCTTTGATCCCGGCACTGGACCAGTTGATTACCCGTTCCTCGCAGCTTGGTGTGGACGAAGTGGTTCTTGGGATGGCGCACAGAGGAAGGCTGAATGTTTTAACCAATATTTTCGGAAAATCCTACAAACAGATTTTCTCAGAATTTGAAGGTAAAGAGTTTGAAGAGGATGTGTTCTCGGGCGACGTGAAATATCACCTGGGTTCATCCAAAAAAATAACCACGGCGAACGGGGAAGAAGTCGCCATCAACTTAACGCCAAACCCGTCGCATCTGGAAACGGTGGCTTCTTTGGTAATGGGGATCTGCCGCGCAAAGGTAGACCACAAATATAAAGGCGATTACGGTAAAGTGCTTCCAATTGTGATTCACGGTGACGGTGCCATCGCCGGCCAGGGAATCGTTTATGAAGTGGCGCAGATGATGACGCTTGAAGGTTATAAAACCGGCGGTTCTGTTCATATTGTCGTAAACAACCAGGTTTCATTTACCACCAATTATCTTGATGCCCGTTCATCAATTTACTGTACCGATATTGCCAAGGTTACCAATTCACCGGTAATGCACGTGAATGCGGACGATGTGGAAGCGGTGGTACACGCCATCAGATTCGCTGCCGAGTACCGTGCGAAGTTTGGCAAAGATGTTTATATCGATTTGCTGGGCTACAGAAAATACGGCCACAACGAAGGTGATGAACCGCGTTTTACGCAGCCAAACCTTTATAAACAGATTTCAAAACACAAAAATCCGCGTGAGATTTACAAAGAACAGCTTTTCAGCGAGAATGTAGTTTCTGATGAGGTTCTGAAGAAAATGGAAACCGAATTCAAGGCTTTGCTTGATGAAAACTTCGACGCATCCAAAGAAATCCAGAAAAATACAATGGATATCTTCATGGAAGACGACTGGAAGGAGTTCCCGCTTTGCAAAAGAGGAGCGCTTCAGTCTCCTGTTGATACATCATTCGACATCAGTAAGCTGAAAGAGTTGGCCGTTCAGATGTCAACTTTGCCAAAAGATAAAAAATTCATCAACAAGATTACCCGTCTGTTCGAGACAAGACTGAAACAGATTGATGCGAACACGCTGGACTGGGCACTTGGTGAGTGGTTGGCTTACGCAACTTTGCTCAGCGAAGGAAAGGGCGTGAGAATATCGGGTGAAGACGTTGAAAGAGGAACTTTCTCTCACCGCCACGCTGTAGTGAAAACCGAGGACAGTGAAGAAGAATACATCCCTTTGAGACACATCTCAGACTCACAGTTTGATGTTTACAACTCGCACCTTTCTGAATATGGCGTGCTTGGTTTCGATTATGGTTATGCGATGGCTTCGCCAAATACGCTTACGGTTTGGGAAGCGCAGTTTGGTGATTTCGTAAACGGTGCACAGATCATTGTTGACCAGTATCTGGTTGCTGCCGAGGAAAAATGGAAAATCCAGGACGGTCTGGTGATGCTTTTACCACACGGTTCTGAAGGTCAGGGCGCGGAACACTCTTCAGCAAGGCTTGAAAGATTCCTTACGCTTTGCGCCAACGAAAATATGATCGTAGGTAATTTCACGACGCCTGCCAACCTGTTCCACGCACTGAGAAGACAGCTTAAATTCGGCTTTAGAAAACCATTGGTGATCATGTCGCCCAAATCGCTGTTAAGACATCCAAGAGTAATTTCAACATTTGAAGATTTGGCAAACGGGCAGTTCCAGCCCATCATTGATGACGCTGCCGCTGATGCTGCAAAAGTTGAAAAACTGGTGCTATGCTCAGGGAAACTGTACTATGAACTTCTTGCTAAGAAAGAAGAACTGGGCAGGGATGACGTAGCGCTGGTAAGATTAGAGCAGCTTTATCCGATTCAGGAAGATAAAATCGCTGAGATTTTTGCTAAATATGCTAACAGAAAAGAATTGATCTGGGCACAGGAAGAACCTGAGAATATGGGCGCATGGTCTTATATACTGAGAAACTTCCGGGATACCGGAATTCAGGTTATTGCACCGGTTCCGAGCGGAGCACCTGCGCCGGGCAGCCACAAAATGTTTGAAAGAAACCAGACGGCTGTGATCAACAGTGTTTTCGGTACCAACGACGCCCCTAACAGTAGGCCTGTAACAGCATAATTAACGATAATTTAAATTTAAAGAAATAAAAAACTTAAGATATGTCAGTTCTAGAAATGAAAGTTCCTTCACCGGGCGAATCGATCACAGAAGTTGAAATCGCAACGTGGTTAGTAAAAGACGGTGATTACGTAGAAAAAGACCAGCCAATTGCAGAAGTGGATTCTGATAAAGCGACTCTTGAGCTTCCGGCTGAGCAGAGCGGTGTAATTACCCTGAAAGCCGAAGAAGGCGAAGTGGTGCAGGTAGGCCAGGTGGTTTGCCTGATCGATATGGATGCTGCGAAACCTGAAGGCGCAGCTGCTGCACCGGCTGCTGAAGCTCCAAAAGCTGAAGAAAAACCCGCGGAAGCTCCAAAAGAAGAACCTAAAAAAGAAGAACCTAAAAAAGAAGAACCAAAACCTGCAGCAACTTACGCGACCGGAACACCGTCACCGGCTGCTAAAAAAGTTCTGGATGAAAAGGGAATGGAGGCTTCACAGGTACAGGGAACTGGCAGAGACGGAAGGATAACCAAGGAAGATGCTGTGAAAGCTGCCCCTTCTTTCGGAACTGCAGCTTCTACATCGGGTTCCAGAGCAATGACAACTACAAAACTTTCAATGCTCAGAAGAAAGCTGGCCGCGAGATTGGTTTCTGTGAAGAACGAGACGGCCATGCTTACAACTTTCAACGAGGTTGATATGTCTGAGATCTTCAGAATCAGAAAACAGTATAAGGATGAATTTGCAGCGAAACACGGCGTAGGTTTAGGATTTATGTCATTCTTTACCAAAGCGGTTACCAGAGCCTTGCAGATGTATCCGGATGTGAACGCGTCTATCGACGGTGATTTCAAGGTAAATTACGATTTCTGCGATATTTCTATTGCAGTTTCAGGGCCTAAAGGATTAATGGTTCCGGTTCTGAGAAATGCAGAAAATATGACTTTCAGAGGTGTTGAAGCCAACATCAAGGCGCTTGCGGACAAAGTAAGGGACGGAAGCATCAGCGTTGATGAAATGACCGGTGGTACGTTTACCATTACCAACGGTGGTGTGTTCGGCTCCATGCTTTCTACACCGATCATCAATCCACCGCAGTCCGCGATCCTGGGTATGCACAACATCATCCAGCGACCTGTTGCAGTGAACGGACAGGTGGAAATCAGGCCAATGATGTATCTTGCCGTATCTTACGACCACAGAATCATCGACGGCAGGGAATCTGTTGGCTTCCTGGTAGCGATCAAAGAAGCAATTGACAATCCGGTAGAATTCCTGATGGGTGGCGATGAACGTAAAGCACTTGAACTTTAAGAATTAACTGAAACATGATGAAAATCCTGCTGTGAAGAACGGCAGGATTTTTTATTTTGAACTGGGTGTAGTGTATTTCAACGTTAAAGTTTTAATGCTGAAAAAAGTTAGGCAACCTTTTTGTATGTATTTTGCAAATCGCAGATTATGGAGTCCAGGACCACTTCTAATATTCGGGTATCGGTACAGCCGGTTTACGATTATAAAAACAGTTATCCTTCTGAAAACCGCTTTGTTTTCCGGTATAACATCTATATTGAAAATCTCGGTAATATTCCGGTACAGCTTCTTCGCCGGAAATGGCTGATTTACGATGTCGGTTACGGGTTTACGGAAGTTGCCGGGGACGGTGTAATCGGCCTGACTCCTGAAATTATTCCTGACGGCGATTTCAGTTATTTTTCCAATGTAATCCTTCGTTCGGGATTTGGTAATATGACCGGCACTTATACTTTTAGAAATTTAATTTCAAAGGAAATTTTTGATGTTGAAATTCCCAAATTCGCGCTTCATTCGCAGGTTTTGAGTAACTGATTGACACAAAATAACTTCTGCTTAAAGCAGTTTTAAAGAATTTTTCATCACATCAGCCACTTCTTCATTTCTGGTGAGCATCAGTTGGTCGAAGGCAAGCATAGATAATTTTGCACAGACTTCTGCGTCATCACCGGCTCTGTGATGGTTGAACTCAATCTGATGCTGATTGGCGAGATTTTTTAAACCGTAACTGTGTAACCCTTTCCACGATTTTTTGGCCAACTGAATGGAGCAAAGGTATTTTATTTTTGGTTTGAAAAGTCCGTAATAATCCAGGCAGCCGCGCAACACTCCGGCATCGAAACCCGCATTGTGCGCAATCATCAGATTTCCGTACAGCATTTCTTCAGCTTCGTACCAAATTTCATCAAAAGTTGGAGCGTAAAGAACATCTTCCGCTGTAATACCGTGCACCGCAACATTATGGCGGTTAAAGTAAGGGAAACTCGGCGGTTTGATGAGCCAGGTCTTTGTCTCGACGATTTCTCCGTTTTCCACGAGGCAAATGCCCATTTCACACGCTGAATTTCTTTCGTGGGTGGCGGTTTCAAAATCAATAGCGCAAAAATCGAGCATGAAGTTTATGGTTAGATTAAGTTTAATGTTGTCTGAAATGGTGGTGGCGTTACTAAAAATCTGTGTAATCTGCGGGAAAATATCTACAAAATTCTGTTCAGTTCGGTCTGGAACTCCTCAAATTTCGATAAATCGTCGTGGCTGCCGCCTTTAATTTCGATGAATTTCTTTTCGAGTTCAGGTTTTTCGGTGTGAAGCGTTTCAAAAAGTTTTTTTCCGGAATTGATTGGCACTACAAAATCTTTGTCACCGTGAAAATGATATAACGGACAGTTCACTTCGAGAATATTTTTATTGGAATGAAAGTGATAGGTCATTTTTGGCGAAATTTTTTCGGTTGCCGAATTGGGCAGCCAGCGGTTGACAATGTCCTGAAGGTTGAAAAATGTGGCTTCCAGGATAAGTTTTTTAGGTTCGTTATCGGCAGCCATTTTTACTGCGAAGGCTCCGCCGAGGCTTCTTCCGTAAACAATAATGTTTTCTTCGCCGTACTGTTTCTTTAAAAAATCGTAACAGAACTGCGCGTCCGAAAAAAGGTATTCTTCATTTCGTGGGCCGGTGCTTTTGCCGTAATGGCGGTAATCCGGTACAAAAACATCATAACCAAATCCAGTCAGGTCAGAAGCAATTTTTCCCCACCGCACAAGATTGTCCGAATTGCCGTGAAAATAGAGGATGACGCCTTTCGGTTTTTGAATTTTGAAATGAACGGCATTGATCTTACCTTCATTTGGCGTATCGAAAAAATACTCTTCGAAAGCACAGTCAAAACTGTACTCGAAATCCTCCGGAAGTTTTACCGGAAGGAATACGACTTTTTCCTGCAAGTACTGGAAGATTTTTGACATATTTTCGCTTCAAAATTACGATTTTATTCCCTGTGACTCATATTGAGGCTCGTTTGCGAGAAATTAATTTCTTCTCCAGGCTCATCGATGTCCTCAAAAATTTCATTCAGGATCCGGTGATATTCCTTGAATTTATGCACATCCAGATGCCCGGCTTTCAGGATGATGTACAGCCGCGTGTTTTCAGGCTGGATTTCGGAAAGTTCGATCGCGGTTTTTACGGGAACCAGCTGATCATCGCTGCCGTGAATGATTTTGATGGGGCAGCGCACACTTTGCAGATATTTGTAAGTCGGAAAATTAAAATTTACAAAATATTTTGCCGGCAGAAACGGAAGATAGCGCATCACCGATCTTTCGATGCTGTAAATAGGGGAGTTAAGGATCAGGAGCCTCGGATGGTTTCTTGCCGCGAGCATGGCGGCAAACGGTGTTCCCAAACTTCTGCCGTAAACGATGAGCCGTTCCTCGGGAACCTGCTTTTTAACCAGATTATAGATAAACTGGATGTCATGTTTCATTCCGTCGGAAGTCCTTTTGCCGGTGCTTTTCCCGAATCCGCGGTAGTCGAGCATGATCACATCGTAGCTCAGCCGCGTAAAGTCAATCGCAAATTTTCCCCAGCCTTTGATGCTTTTGGTGTTGCCTTTCAGATAAAAGACAATGCCTTTCGGGTGCTCGGTTTTAAAGTGCAGGTAATTGATTTTCACGCCCGGTTCCGTTTCCACCGTCAGTTCTTCAGCGTTCAGGTTATCATAGGCAAATTTGAAATCTTCAGGAAGTTTTTCGGGATGGAAGAAAAATTTCTGCTGGAAAAAATAGATAATCAGCCCCAAACCCAAAATGATGATGAGCACAACTGCCAGGATATTATAGAGGTCGATTTTCATTTCAAAAATAAATGTAGGGAATTTATCCGGTTATAAACGCAATGATATACAAAGTTTTATTGCTTAGAGTGAAATTTATTAAGTTAAATAAAAGAATATCTGAACATGTCTTGATCAATGAATTCAACTGTTCTGTGCAAATCTGTGTAATATGTGAGAACTAATTGTGCAGCACCAAATATTCCCACGGCTCCATCGTCAGAACCAGTTTTCCTGGTAACTGCATCTGTTTTCCGGTAAAAAGAATGGTGTAATGCCCCTTGTCGTATTCTGTATCGAAAGTGACGGTAATTTTTTCCTTACTTAAATTTATAAAAGTCAAAACCTTGTCGCCGTTTTTCTCGCGCACAAATGAGATGGCGTTTTTCATTTGGTCATTGGTAATACGGACCATTTCGCCGCCCCATTTTCCGTTCCAAAGTGCCTGATTTTTATGCTTCAGCGTAAAAAGCGAGGTGTAAAGTTGCTCGTTTTCATGTTTTTTCCAGACAATCGGATCGCGTTCAAAAAACTGTAAGGACCGGTCCAGTCCCGCTTCCTGTCCGCTGTATACCAGCGGCATCCCGTCCATCATTGCCGAAAAAACGATTGCGGCTTTCAGCGCGCTGCCGAAATTGCTGTACTGGTTGCCTTCCCAGGAGTTTTTGTCATGATTGTCAATAAAATTCATCCGTATGCCTTCCTTCGGAAATATGGAAACATGCTCTGCAATGTAGCCGCCCGCCAGTTGCTCCGCATTTTTTTTCCCCATCGCAATGTCGTGCAGGTAATTCCACAAAGTCCAGTTGTAGGTCGCATCAAACGCCTTTCGGTGCAGTTCCTTGTCTTCGGCTTCCGCAAGCATGAAAATGGGTTTTATTTCATCAAGTTCTTTTCGGGCATTTTCCCAGAATTCCAACGGTATGAAACTGGCCACATCGCAGCGGTAGCCGTCAATTCCGTATTCTTTTACCCAGAACTTCAGCGCATCGGTCATATATTTTCTTAAACCCGGCTTGCTGTAATCAAAATCAATAATATCGTCGTAATCTCGCCACGGTGTCGACTGAAATTTTCCTTCGCGCGATTTGATATACCAGTCGGGATGCTTTTTTACCAGATCGTTGTCCCAGCTGCTGTGGTTGGCCACCCAGTCGAGAATCACGTACATTCCTTCCTTGTGGATGGCATTGACTAAATCCTGAAAATCTTTTTTAGATCCAAATTCAGGATTTACATCCAGATAATCTTTCACGGAGTAATAACTTCCCAGAGTCCCTTTTCGGTTTTTTACGCCGATCGGCTGCACGGGCATCAGCCAGATGATATCAATACCCATTTTTTTCAGTCGCGGCAGTTGTTTTTCCACAGCTTTGAAAGTGCCTTCCGATGAAAACTGGCGGATGTTCAGTTCATAGATCGTGGCGTTTTTTACCCATTCCGGATTTTGAATTTCTACATATTTTTTTGGTTGGTACCTGTGGTCTGTTTGCTGTGCCATAATATTTAATGAAAATGAAAAAAGGAGGAAATATGCCCAAATGTAGCGTTTCATCATCTTGAAATTTTGAAATTTTTAGAGAGATAAAAATAATGAATTAATGTCTTACTGCCAGTATTTTTGAAAAATGCTGTTTGGCGAACTTTTTTAAATTGACACAAAACAAACCGTTTGAAGCACAATTCCAAGACTTCATTTATTTTTAACGTTAAAGACTTAATATGATTCCAAAAAAAATACATTATTGCTGGTTTGGCGGCCACCCAAAACATGAACTCGCGGAACACTGCATCGCATCCTGGAAAAAAATTCATCCCGGTTTTGAAATCGTGGAATGGAATGAAAGCAATTCACCGCTCGACGATAATAATTATGTTCGCGAGGCTTTTGCGCAGGGGAAATGGGCGTTTGTATCCGATTATGTCCGCAGCAAAGTGATGTATGAGCACGGCGGAATTTATATGGATACCGATATGGAACTGAAACTTCCGCTGGACGAATTTTTAAATGAAAAAGCCGTTTGCGGTTTCGAGGTGAAAGGCGTTCCGTATTCCGCTTTCTGGATGGCAGAGCCGAAACATCAGCTTTCGAAGGATTTCATGGAATATTATAATCAGCAGGAACATTTTGTCGAAAGAATCAACACGGATATTTTCTCGGAAATGCTGGAGAAAGAATATGGTGCCGACCGCTACAGTGATACGGTTCAAAGGCTGAAACACGGTGTGACACTCTATCCGTCAGTTTATTTTTCTCAGGATCTGCCGAAAAATTATGTAAGCCACCACTTCAACGGATCTTGGTTTGGCGGAGATGCCGAAAATACGCACAAAAAAATGGTCAATGTTTACGGTCTTTTGGAACGTTTGGTGAACTATTCAGATGCAGAAAAAGCGGTTGAAAGTATCTTAAATGAACACCGGATCATTGATGTTAAGAAGATTCTGGATTTAATTCCAAGGGATAAAATAGAGCACTATCTGGATTCTACAAAAAGTGCTTGAAGATCAGCCACTTTGTTTGATAATAATTTTTCATTTGCTGTTTTCCCCTGCGTTTCCAGGTCTCGGCAGCCTGTGCATAAAATCCGAAATGAGCCCGGACCACAGCCCAAAGATGAGGAAAGCCGTCCTTTAAACCGAAACGGATTCCGGCAATTCCGTCCAGGCAAAGCCGGAAGAAAATCAGCCAAAGAAGTTTTGGGAAGGGTAGGTTTTTCAGCATCATCGAGAGATTGTTGCGGAAATTAAGGAACGTTTTCTGTGGGTTCTGTTTGCTCAGCGTTCCGCCGCCTACATGATAAACTTTTGATTTATAGGTGTAAAAAATCTTCCGGCCATAATTTCGCAGTCGCCAGCACAGATCAATTTCTTCCTGGTGTGCAAAAAAACGTTCATCAAAACCGTTTTGCTCCCAAAAATCTTTACTCCTGATGAATAATGCGCATCCCGAAGCCCAGAAGATCTCAGTTTCGTCGTCGTACTGGCCTTTATCTTCTTCGCATTCATCAAAAACACGTCCGCGACAGTAAGGGTATCCCAAATTATCGATGAGGCCTCCTGCAGCGCCTGCAAATTCAAAGAATTTATCATTTTTGAATGAGAGGATTTTGGGCTGTATGGCCGCAATGTTTACATCCTTTTCAAAAAGTTCGAGTATGGGTTTGGTCCAGTTTTCAGTGACTTCAATATCTGAATTCAGAAGGCAGTAAATATCTGCGTCAATTTTCCTTAAACCATCACTGTACCCGCCGGCAAAACCGTTGTTTTTATCATTAACGATAATTTTAACCGAAGGAAAGTTCTGCTTTAGAAAGTCAGCGGAATGGTCTGTAGAGGCATTATCAATCACATAAATTTCTGCATCCTGTGAATGCTGAATGACGCCCGGCAGGAATTTTTCCAGCCAGTGTTTCCCGTTCCAGTTCAGTATGGCGATGGCGAGTTTCATTGTTCTTTATAACCTTTTTCCAGCAAAACAGATTTGTATTTCCATCTTTTGTGGGACCAAAGCCAGTTGTCAGGCCTTTTTTGTATGGTGTTTTCCAGGAGTTTATGGAATTTTTTTACCACTTCGAACGGTTCAAATTTTTCACTGTCAGGATAAATTCTGTAATAATTGACCTGATAGAATCCGCGCTTCACTTTTTTCATTTCGCAATACACAAAAATAAGGTCCATTTTTGTGGCGAGGCGGTCGTAACCGGTGAATGCAGGCGTCAGCTGGTTTAGGAATTTCAGTCCGTAACTGATATCCAAGGCATAGGGAGACTGGTCGGCCACAAACATATAAATCGAATTGCCGTCGTTTTTATTTTTGATAAGATGGCGGGTAACTTCACCGGCTTCCAGAGCATGGTTGCCGTATTTGTTGCGGATATTTTTGATCTTTTCTTCCCAGAAATCACTGTTCATTTTCTTATAAACCGGAAAACTTTTTTCCTGAGGAATAATCGTGGCCAAAGCATTGAACCATTCCCAGTTGAATATATGCCCCGACAGAAGGATGATGTTTTTGCCTTCATCTTTGGCCTGATGAAAGACATCCTGATTGATGTGCTGCACGCGAACCCGGAGTTCTTCAGAAGTAATGGTGAAAGCCTTCAGAGTTTCCACAATATAATCCGAAAAATTGCTGTAAAACTTCTGTTCAATCTCTTTCAGTTCTTCCCTGTTTTTTTCAGGGAAGGAGTTTTTCAGGTTTTCGTAAACAACATTCTTGCGGTAGCCAATCACGTGATACATCAGAAAATAAAGAATATCCGAAAAAATATAGAGTATTTTCAGGGGAAGTTTCGACAGGAGGATGACAAGCGCGAACACGGTCTTCATACGCCTGCAAATTTACATAAAATACCGCGAGAAGATTTTTTTAAATATAAAAACGCTATTTTTGATCTGCTAAATTATTTATAAATGAAAAATAGACTGTTTAAAATAGGCTTGTGCGGTGCATTGATGACCGTTTCCTTCGCATGTTCACAAAAGACTGAAACCACTGCCCCCACTCTGGAAAAAGACAGTGCCACCGTAGCTGCTGAAAAGAAAAAAGCCCAGGATCAAGAGAAAGCGGCCCTGCCAAAACCTTATGATCCGAAGGAAAACGCAGAACTGAAAATTGCCGAACTGGTAAAACAGGCACAGGCAGAAAACAAGAATATCATGCTGCAGGCCGGCGGAAACTGGTGCATCTGGTGCCTGAGGTTCAATAATTATGTGCAAACGACACCGGAGCTGAAGAAAATTGTGGATGATAATTACATCTATTACCACCTGAACTATTCCCCTGACAACAAAAACGAAAAAATATTTGCCAAATACGGCGATCCTGGAAAGAAATTTGGCTATCCGGTTTTCATTGTTTTGGATAAGGACGGCAGGCAAATCCACACCCAGGAAAGCGGAGTTCTTGAGGAAGGGAAAGGCTACAGCCTGGAAAAAGTGAAAGCCTTCTTCGAAGCCTGGAAACCGAAAGGCTAGCAGTTTAAAATTTATTAAAATAAAGAAGCCGTCTCACAAAAGGTGAAAACGGCTTTTTTTTGCACTTTTTCCGGACCTCCGGACGATTTGGATGATTCTCAGCCTGCATCATTTGGTTTGAGATTTTTCTTTTTATAAATGATATCAGAGCACGCGCTTGATCCATTTCAGTTTGTTTTCTGTGTAAGGCGGATACTTTAAATTCGGTTCGCCCCAGGTGGCGCGCTCCAGAACTGCTTTTTGATGGGAGAAAGTTTCAAAGCCATATTTTCCATGGTAACTGCCGATCCCTGAATTTCCTACGCCCCCAAATGGAAGCGATCCGTTGGAAAGGTGCATCACCACATCATTGATGCAGCCGCCACCGAAGGAGATTTTGTCAGTAAAAAGTTTCTTTTCTCCATGGTCATTCGTAAAGATATAAGCCGCTAAAGGCTTTTCGTGTGCTGTAATTTCGTTCAGGGCTTCATTCAGCACATTGTAAGTTAAAACAGGCAGCACCGGCCCGAAGATTTCTTCCTTCATCACCGCATCATCCCAGTCCACCCCGCGCAAAACTGTGGGTTCGATATGCAGGTTTTGTTCGCTGTAATTTCCGCCCAGATAGATTTTTTCTTTATGGATTAAATTCGTCAGTCGGCTGAAATTCCGTTGATTGATAATTCTCGTGTAGTGTTCGCTGCCTTCACGGTAATTGAATTCGACAATATATTCTTTCAGGTATTCCAGAAATTTTTCTTCGATCGATTGATCCACCAGAACGTAATCCGGAGCTACACAGGTTTGCCCCGCATTCAGGAATTTTCCCCATACAATACGTTTTGCGGCAATTTTGTAATCAGAGTTTTTAGTGACGATGGCCGGGGATTTGCCGCCAAGCTCCAGCGTTACCGGCGTTAAATGTTTGGCAGCGGCCTCATAAATGATTTTGCCAACCCGGGTGCTTCCGGTGAAGAATATTTTGTCGAATTTTTCTTTCAGAATTTCGGTGGTTTCTTCGATGCCGCCTTCCATGCAGTAAAAAACATCGGGATTGAAATTTTCATTGATGATCCTGGCCATCACCTGCATCGTGTTTGCTGCAATTTCGCTGGGTTTTGCAATCACGGTATTTCCGGCGGCTATCGCTGCAACTGCCGGGGATAAAGTCAGCTGATACGGATAGTTCCACGCCCCGATGATTAAAGTATTCCCCAATGGTTCCGGGTAAATTTTGCTGGTTCCGGGCTGATTCAGCAGATTGGTTTTTACACGTTTTGGTTTTGCGAGTGAGTTCAGGTTTTTCAGGTAATAATCAATGTCATTCAGCACAAAAGAGATTTCTGTGGTGAACGTGTCTGCTTTTGACTTGCCAAAATCTTTGTAAATAGCCTCATTAAGCAGGTTTTCATTGTTCTGGATGATGCGTTTCAATTTTTCGAGCTGTTCCTTTCTGTATTTTAAATTTTTTGTTTTATGAGTCGCAAAAAATTCCCTTTGGCGTTCCAGTATTTCGTTGTAGTTCATTTTTTATCGGTTTAAAGGCTTCTGCCTGATAAAAACAAATTTACTTTAATTATCGGTAAGCGGCGCATTAAAGAAATTCTAAAAAAGTTAAAAAAATCTAAACTTTCTGCATTAAATTCGTAAAAATCTTCGGACATGAATTTTAAAGGCAAAAGAGTCCTCATCACCGGCGGCGCTTCCGGCATCGGGAAAATTATGGGAAGAAAAGCGCTGGAACGCGGCTGCAGCCACTTGGTCATTTGGGATATCAATCAGGAAGGATTGCTGCAGACCCAGGCCGAATTTCAGACTTTGGACGGCAAAATCAGTCTGTTTCAGGTAGATATTTCGGATCTGGAACAGATAAAATCTGCCGCTGAAAAAGTAAACACTCAAACCGGAGGAATAGATATTCTGATTAATAATGCCGGAATTGTGGTCGGGAAATATTTTCACGAACATACCCACGAACAGATCAGCAAAAGTATGCTCGTCAACAGCAGCGCACTGATGCATATTACCGCAGAATTTTTACGGGGAATGATGGCGCGCAACTTGGGTGCTGTTTGCAATATTGCCTCATCTGCCGGCCTGATTTCGAACCCGAAAATGTCCGTTTATGCCGCCTCGAAATGGGCCGCTGTAGGCTGGAGCGACAGCCTCCGCCTGGAAATGGAGCAGCTGAAAAAGAATATTTCGGTGACTACGATTATGCCGTTCTACATCAGTACCGGAATGTTCGACGGTGTAAAATCTAAACTCCTCCCAATCCTGGAACCCGAAAAAACATCAGAAAGAATCATTAAAGCCATAGAAAACGATACCAAAATGCTCGCGATGCCACTGCCGTATTGGTTTATCAGATTTTCCCAGGGAATTTTACCGCTGCCCGCATTCGACTGGGTGATGCGGAATGTCTTCGGAATTTATGATACGATGAAGGATTTCAAAGGCAGAGAATAAGGTTTGTTCTAATCTACCAGCGCTTCCTTCTCACGTAGATGAAGGTGATGATGACGATCAGCGCCATGAATCCTAAAACCGCATAGTAGCCCAGCGGCTGCTTCAGTTCTGGCATTATTTCAAAGTTCATACCGTAAACCCCCGCAATAAAGGTGATGGGAAGGAAATACATCGAATAGATCGCCAGGATTTTCATCACCTGATTCGCTTTTTGATCCGATAAGGCCAGAAACATCGAAATCAGGTTGGTAATCTGCGCGTTGAGATGGTCGAAATCAGCAACCACATCCTTGTATTTGTCCTTCAGGTCGGTTGTTTCAGAGTCAGTGAGGTTCAGTTTCCGGAATTTCTCAATCCAGTCCGCGGAAATATTCAGGATTCTTGTATTAAGGCCGGATTTTCTTTTCAGTTTGTAGAGCCTTCTCAGTTGGCTGGAATGGTTGGAGTTCTTCAGGAAAATTTCATTCTCCAGATTGTCGAGGATTTCCAGGATGTTTTCCGCTTCCTCGTCGTAGGATTTCATCACTTTCAGGGCCAGATTCAGAGCAATTTTGTCGGCCGTTTGTCCCTCAGGATGCAGCAAAACTTCTTTTTTCAGCTCCATAACGCTGCGGTTTTTCATCCGGTGTACGGTAATGATGAGTTGATCTATGATGAAAATCCCAAGTTTCGTACTTACATCGCTGATGCTGTTCAGGTTGGTGCGTTCCAGTTCGGTATTTTCCCTGGTGAGGAAAAACTTCAGGCTGCCGTCTTCTTCATATTTTGGCAGGTGGTTCGGATCGATGGTATCTTCCAGCAACAGTTCGTTGATGTCATAGCGCTGGTGCAGGAATTGGAGGTCCTGTTCGGTGGCACCTTCCACATCAATCCACTCGCAGCTGTCGGTTTTCAGTAAAATCTCGATCGGCATATATTCAGAAGACTTGATTTGAATTTAATTGAAAAAATAAATCTTACTTTTGCGCAGCAAATTACTAAAAAGTTATGATTAAAAGTACCATAAAAGGGATTGGTCATTACGTGCCGGAAAACGTGGTAACCAATGATGACCTCGCCAGCCTGATGAACACCAGCGATGCATGGATTACTGAGCGTACGGGCATCAGGCAGCGCCGCCACCGCAAAAACCGCAACGATTCCCGCGAAACTACCGCCTATTTAGGCTTCAGGGCTTCTGAAATGGCGATTAAAAATGCCGGCCTTACTGCTAAAGATATTGATTATATTGTGTTTGCAACGCTTTCACCGGACTATTTTTTTCCGGGCTGCGGTGTTTTGCTGCAGGAAATGCTGGGTTGCGATACCATCGGTGCTCTGGATGTAAGAAACCAGTGTTCAGGCTTTGTGTACGCGATGAGTGTGGCAAATGCTTTCATAAAATCAGGAACCTATAAAAATATCATGGTAGTGGGTGCTGAAGTACACTCTTTCGGACTTGATTTTTCTGATGCCGGGAGAGGTGTTTCTGTGATCTTTGGCGACGGAGCGGGTGCTGTTGTTCTTTCTGCAGGCGAAGATGAAAAAGCGGGCGACATCCTTTCTTTCAATATGCATTCCGAAGGGAAATATGCCGATGAACTTTGTACCAAGTTTCCGGGATCCAAATACGGCTGGAGCGACCGTATGCGCCTGGAGCCGGAGAATGTGACCGATGCAGAGATCTATCCGGTTATGAACGGGAATTTTGTCTTCAAGCACGCGGTGAGCAGATTTCCTGAAACTATGAATGAAGCACTGCAAAAAGCCGGTAAAACAGTGAAAGACCTCGATATGTTTATCCCGCATCAGGCGAATTTAAGAATTGCCCAGTACGTGCAGCAGCAGTTTGGACTGCCTGATGAGAAAGTGTTCAACAACATCCAGAAATACGGTAATACCACCGCAGCTTCCATTCCTTTGGCATTGAGCGAGGCCATTCATTCAGGTAAAATAAAAAGAGGGGATCTGGTATTGCTGTCCGCCTTCGGAAGTGGCTTCACCTGGGGAAGTGTCCTTTTCGAATACTGATTAAAATTCTTAAATAAAATCATTAATATCCGCCACGTGAATTTTTTCCGTAGTGGATATTTTTTTTTGCACGGAATCGGTTAAAACTTTATCGCACAAAAAAGAATAATCTGAAACAGCAAGCCTCCAAAAAAGCCAAAAAAAACTTCCGGTCTGTGCCGGAAGTTTTCTGTCTGTTACTTTAGCGTGTCTGACTTCGCTGCTGGTGTCGGTGCCGTGCTTACACTGTCGGCGGCTGCTACGGCCGAATCGCCAAGATTGTTCACCATTTCATTCTTGTAATGGTCTTCCTTGTACTCCTCGCGCTTTTCCTCTTTCTGGGCGCAGCTTACAAACGTGATGGCTGCAATTGCGGCGGGCAAAATAAATTTTTTCATAAGATTATTTTTTGGTCAGGATAAAATTAACAATAATTCTGTAAACCTACTGCTTTACAAGTTGATAATCTTTTTTCATGGATCTGTCACCCACTTTTTCAGCCATCCATACTTTGCCTTCACCTACGAAAAATACTCGGTTTTCATCGGCTTTCTTTGCATCCTTCAGGGTGATGAATGAACCGTCATCCGAGAAAGTGAATGTTCCTTGATCGGTGAATTTCCCGTCTTTTTCTTCAAGGTAATTGCTTTCCAGCGTATAGGTTTTGTCGTCGTTTAAAGTGAGTTGAGTTTCAATACCTGGGCAGCTTGCACACGGCAGGGTTCCCGCGTAAGCTCCGGCCCAGTCCACAGAAATAGCGGTGGTATCACCGGTTGCAGCGGTAGCCGTATCGTTGGTTACCACTGCTGTGGCTGTAGAGTCGGTGGTTGAAACGGCAGTTTCCGTATTATCATTTTTCTTGCACGACATTAAAGCCAGGCTCATCACCAGAACCGGCATGATCATCTTTTTCATAAATAAATTTTTGAGGTTAATATCAATCCATAAAACATCAAATATTGTACAAAGACAACGGATTTTCTTTCTGGTTAGAGAATATCAGTATTTCCTTTTTTGTCAAAAAAAGAAGCCGCAGAGAGATTCTGCGGCATGGGTTAATCATTTTAATTCTTTAATTGTAAAAACCCTAATGAACTAAGGTTTTACCCTAAGAATGGATATTTATAATCTTTGGGAGAAACAAAGGTTTCTTTCACGCTTCTTACGGACACCCAACGCATCAGGTTCATCTTGGATCCCGCTTTGTCATTCGTACCGGAAGCTCTCGCGCCGCCGAATGGCTGCTGGCCTACAACCGCACCGGTCGGTTTGTCGTTGATATAGAAGTTGCCGGCCGCATTTTCAAGGGCGTGGTAAGCTTCGTCGATCGCATAACGGTCTTTGGCGAAGATAGAACCTGTTAGAGAATATATCGAAGTTTCATCAACAAGTTTCAAAGTTTCTTTCCAGTTTTGGTCTTCATAGACATAAACGGAAAGGATTGGGCCGAAAATTTCTTCGCACATAGAAACATAGTTCGGGTTTTCAACCTCGATGACCGTTGGTTCCACAAAATATCCGGTCTTGTCATCGTAGTTTCCGCCAAAAATAATTTTTGAATCTGAAGCTTCTCTGGCAGCATCGATGTATTTTTTACACTTCTCAAAAGAACCTCTGTGGATTACTGCGTTTACAAAGTTTGACGGATCTTCAGGGGATCCCATTTTTACAGTTTCCAGCTGTTTACCCATGATTGTTTTTACTTCCTCCCAAAGCGATTTGGGCATGTAAGCCCGCGATGCTGCTGAACATTTCTGTCCCTGGTATTCGAAAGCACCCCTTACCAAAGCAGTAGCCACGGCAGCGGCGTCGGCAGAAGGGTGTACCATCACGAAATCTTTGCCACCGGTTTCCCCCACGATTCTTGGGTATGTTTTGTATTTGTGGATGTTGTCGCCGATCATTTTCCACATACCCTGGAAAACTGATGTAGAACCTGTAAAGTGAAGCCCTGCAAAATCAGGGTGGGAGAGTACTTTCTCTGCCGTCTGTGCACCGTCGGTGTAGATCAGGTTGATCACGCCGTCCGGAAGTCCGGCTTCTTTGAAAATTTCCATGATCACCTGTGCCGAATATACCTGTGACATGGACGGTTTCCAAACCACCACGTTGCCCATCATCGCCATACATGAAGGTAGGTTTCCGGCAATCGCCGTAAAGTTGAAAGGCGTCACCGCAAAGCAGAACCCTTCCAGAGGCCTGTATTCTGAACGGTTCCAGATGCCTTCGCTGGATACGGGCTGCTCGGCGTACATTTCCGTCATGAATTCTACATTGAATCTCAGGAAGTCGATGAACTCACACGCTGAATCGATCTCAGCCTGCATTACGTTTTTCCCCTGTCCGATCATCGTAGCCGCGTTCAGCCTGTCCCGGTATGGGCCGGCAACGAGTTCTGCAGCTTTCAGGAAGATGGAGGCACGCTGTTCCCAGCCCAGGGCATTCCAGTCTTTTTTGGCAGCCAAAGCAGCTTCAATTGCCATGTCTACGTGGCTCATGTCACCTTCGTAGAAGAAGCCAAGGTCGTGCTGATGGTCCTGTGGAGATTCTATGCGCACTTTTTTGTCCGTCTTCACCTCTTTATTGCCGATGTACATCGGGATTTCCACTTTCTCTTTCCACATTTGCTTATAAGTGGCGATCAGGGATTTTACCTCCGGTGAACCGGGCTCGTAACTTCTTACAGGCTCGTTTACCGCGTAAGGAACCTGTGAAATAGCTTTAGACATATTTTAATTTTTAAAAGATTTTTTAAATACTGTTCAATGACAAAAATACGGCATTTTAACGGATGTTCAAAAAGCAAAAGATAGGGTAATGGTTCGTAAATGATTCTGATGTGTAAATTCCGGCAGCTAATTGTGTAACCCAAACGGTTTGAAATGGTTTATGTTTGAATACTTTAAATTTTGATAATGAAATTCATTCCCGAAAATCCTGCAGACATCTTCATTCCCGAAATGCCGCTTATTGAAATACTTTTAAGAGGAATTATTCTCTATTTTTTGATCCTGTTCATCCTCAGAGTTCTCCCGCGCCGGAGTGCGGGCGAACTGGGTGCGATGGATTTGGTTTTCATTCTGTTGCTGACGGAGGCGGCTTCCCATGCGCTCGGTGATTTTACCACGCTTGGCGACGGCATGATCATGCTGGTGGTTTTTGTGATATGCAATTATGTCGTGAATTACCTTACCTATCATCATGGGTTTTTCCGGAAACTGTTTGAACACAGGCCTGTGCAAATTATCAAAGACGGAAGGCTTATTTACAGAAACATGCGCAGAGAGCTCATCACGAAAGACGAACTGATGGCGAATCTCCGGGAGAACGGTATTGAAGACGTTTCCGACGTGAAAAAAGCCTTCGTGGAAAGCGAAGGCAATATTTCATTTATTAAATATGAAGAAAAAGGGTAGTGGTTAAGTGGGAGTTTCCGCATTTTTGTGGATCAGTTCTTCTGCGCGAAGGTCGTCCCAGAATACTTTTGGAATTTCCGTTGTCCGGGCTTTCACATTGTCTGTGACCTGCTGCGGAGTGCTCGCTCCGGGTATAATTGCCGCAAATGCATCGGCTGCCAGGACGAACTGTAACGCAGCATGCACCAAATCCACATGATGCTTTTTTGCCACGGTATCCATCTTTTTCTTTTTCTCCTCTATTTTCACCGGGATTTGTTCCTTGTAGTTGTAGCGTTTTCTGCCTGCAATATAACCTGAATTGTAGCCCGCTCCTGAAACCAGGGAAACGCCCGCTTTTTTCACAGCAGGTAAAAGGTATTCCACCTCATCATCATGTTCCAGAATTGAGTATTGTGTGGCCGATAAACAAATGTCGGGATCCGCATCTTTGATACATTCCAAAATGGGCTCTATTTTGTTCACGCCCATTCCCCAGGCTTTTATCACGCCTTCGTCCCGAAGCTTGGAGAGTGTTTTGAAGGCACCGTTCTTGGCCTGTTCCATAAAAAATTTGTAACGGTCGCCAACCTGATCTTCCGAAAGGTCGTGAACATAAATGATGTCGATGTAATCCAAGCCGGTACGTTCCAGGCTATCCTCGATCGACCGCATCACAGCATCACAAGTATAATCGTGCCTGAAATTATAGTTGAGCGGGTTTTTCCACATCACCGGCGGCACTTCAGATTCGGAAACGGGTTCGAAGAGTCGGCCGACTTTCGTAGAAAATATAAATTCCCCGCGGTTCTTGGTTTTTAGGAATTCTCCGAAACGTCTTTCGCTTTTGGTAAGGCCATACCATGGTGAGGTGTCATAATGCCTCACTCCTGCAGCCCATGCGCCGGTAAGTATGTCTTCCGCCTGTTTGTCGGTGATATTTTCAAATGCGGTTCCTATGGCTACACCGCCAAGACCGACTTCGTGCTCTATTTTTAAGATTCTGTTTTTCATCTTGAGTCTGGATTTAGATGCTGGGTTCTTTGCCACGGTTAAGGTTTTTCTGCAGTTTTCCTTTCAGTGAAACGGCGTTTCCGGTTTTGGCGGACTCATAAATGGCTTCAATGATGATCTGGTCCTGAAGGCCGACTTCGCCGGAGGTATAGGGCTGTGTGTCATTTAGGATACAGTCGGAGAAATAATCCATTTCCTGTGCGAACTGGTTCACATGCTTGATGCTGATTTCCTGTACCGGTGTATGTTCTTCCGGCTTGCCGTGCAAAAGCTTCTGCCCAACGTAGCCGTAAGCATTGTCAAGGTTCAGCCAGCCTTCATCCCCCACAACCCGGTATCTTTTCGAAGTGTGGATTTGGTAACTGGTGGAGCACTGCGCCACAACGCCGCCCGGGAATTTCATCTGCCAGTTCACCATCTCATCGATCTCCTTAAAATGAGGATCTTTCGGATTGCTGTACTGGTAGGCAAAAACTTCTTCCGGTTCTGCATCCAGGATAAACCGCGTGGTATTGAGGCAATAAATTCCAATGTCCGGCAAAGCGCCGCCACCGGAAAGTGCTTTTTTGTAACGCCAGTGATCGGGGTTTCCACTGGACTGCCCGTTCTGCGCTTCCACAAATTTTACTGTGCCGATGGCTTTTTCCCTGATCTGATTTTTGACATAAGTATTAAAAGGTTCGTACTGGATCCGGTAGGCGATCATCAGCTTTACGCTGGCGGCTTTACAGGCTTCAATCATTTCGCGGCACTCGTCCGAACTTATGGCCATTGGTTTCTCACAAAGGACGTGCTTCCCGGCTTTGGCACTCCGGATGGTGAATTCCTTGTGCATGCTGTTCGGAAGAACGATGAAAACGGCATCTACATCATCGTTATTGGCGATTTCATCAAAATCTTCATACGAATACTGTGAACTTTCCGGAACGTTGTACATCAGCCCGGTTTTCTTCAGTTTTTCGGGATGGCCACTCACTAGAGCGGCGATCTTTGATTTTTTACATTCCTTTAAAGCGGGCAAGATTTCACCTAAAGTGAGATGCCCCAAACCTATCACGGCATAGCCGATCTGCTGGTCCTCAGGGTAGTTAATGGGCATGGGTTCTGGCTCTTTGCTGTGGATGCCTTCCAGTAATATGGGTGAATCAGTTTTTACTGGAATGTGAGCTGGTGGCGTGCCCTGCATTTTATATTCTTTCATTATAATAAATTTTAGAAGCCCATGATGACGACACGGATTTTTTCCGGTGCGCCGCTGGCAGTGGAAATGGTTACCGTATTTTCATCCACAACCGTTATCCCGCTGTTCAGCTCATTGCCGGTAGCGACGTTATAAAGTGCTACGATAATATCCGTGGTGTCCAGGTTGTGGGTAATCGTGGTGGTTTCGCCCGGAATGGTGGTGGCCATGCCGCGCGGGCTTTTGATTTCTGAATTTTCCATAATATTGTTTATGATTTAAATTTTATCCAGTCCGGTGGTTGCGGGAATGTTGAGCACATTTCCCTCCAGGTCGAAACGGGAGCCGTGGCACGGGCAGTCCCATGACTTCTCCGCGGTGTTGAATTTGACGGTACAGCCCATATGCGGGCAAACCGCCGAGAGGAAAGAAATATTTCCTTCATCGTTCCTGTAAGCGGCTACTTTTTTGCCTTTAAATTCAATCACTTTCCCTTCGCCGTTGGCAATTTCATTCAGTTCTGCTGATTTTCCGGCAAGAAGCTGGTCTTTCACCAGTTGGAAAACCGCGTCCGAGTTTTCCTTCAAAGCACTGGCGGCGCTCGCTTTGATTTCAATTCGAGACGGCGAAACAATATCAGCCAGTTCATTGTCTTTATTCTGAATTAAATCCGCCAGGACATGAGAAGCGAGCGTACCCCACGTGATGCCGTTGCCGTTATAGCCGGTGGCAATGTATACGTGTTCTTCGCCCGGCATTTTCCCGATATAGGGCAGTCCGTCCGCGGGAACGTAATATTGAGAAGACCACTGTTCACTGATTTCGTTGATGTTAAAATGGTTTTTGGTATACTGTACGAGGTCAGCGAAAGGCTGCTCAGAATCAGCTTCATGACCAGTTTTATGATCAAAACCACCGACGATGAGGAAGTATTCGCCATCCTTTTTATCGTAGCGGAAATAGTGGTACGCATCGTAAATATCGGCTGCCTGTGGGAAACCTTCCGGCTTGTAACTGATCTTCGCTGCCAGGGCATAACTGCGGTAAGGCGCTAATAGCAGGTTGAAGCGGTTGTTCCCGGGCGGGATATGGGTCGCCCAAACCAGGTGCTTTGCAGTAAATATTTCACCGTCATCGGTTTCAATTTTCAGGGTGTCATTCATCCGTTCGTAGCCTTTTACAAAAGTACCGGTGAGCAGAAGGCCGCCGTTAGCCTCGAACCGGTCGGAAAGTGCAGTGATGTATTTCAGGGGATGAAACTGCGCCTGGCCTTTGATCTCAATCACTTTTCGCGGAATGAGGTCAAAAGGGAATTCTTCTGTCGAAGAAGTTTCGACGTTCAGTTTATCATGGGCTTCGAGGATCTTTTCAAGTGGTTTGTCCTGCTTTTTTTCGGCACTGAAAAGGTAAAAACTGCTTTCCTCAAAATCACAGTCTATGCCGTACCTTTCAATATTGTTTTTGATAATTGATACGGTTTTGAGCGCATGGTCGGCAACCGTCTGCGCTTTGTCTTCACCGAATTTACTGATGAGGCTGTCGTACGATTCATCAAAAAAATTATTGATAAAGGCTGTCGTGCCGCCGGTGGTGCCGAAACCAATGGTATTTTTCTCCAGTACAAGGCATTTCTGGCCGCGCCTCTGCAGTTCGATGGCCAGTGATATTCCCGTAATTCCTGCGCCAACAATGATGGTTTCAAAATCATTTACGGTAGGTTTGGCGTTGTGGTGTTCTTTTTGGGCATCTTGCCAAAAACTTTTATGGTTTCCGTCGCGGTTCATTTGGAACTGTTTTTGTTAAAATTACAAACACACATTCGGGTAACAGCCATACCGTTAACCTTATGTAATTATTTTTTAAAATTGTATAAACTGATGAGCTCTACCCAAATCAAAACTCCGGACAGGAAACTTCTGGACCGGCTGTAAAGCACCCTCAGGACACAGAAACTTACCATTGCGGTGGCGGAGAGCTGTACTGCCGGGCTCCTGCAGAATGTTCTCTCGCAGGCGGAAGAATCGATGTCTTTTTTTCAGGGTGGGATGACGGTTTACAATATCGGGCAGAAAGCCAAGCAGCTCAATGTTAACCCCATCTTCGCAGTTCAAAACAACGCAGTGTCAAAAGACATTGCTGAGAAAATGGCTCTGGAAATAGCACAAAAATTCAATGCTGAACTTGGTGTCGCCATTACCGGCTATGCACAGCCCGTGCCTGAAGAAAATATCTGCAGCTGTTTTGCTTATATTGCGTTTTCCAAAAACTCCAAAGTTATCCTTTCCAAAAGGATCTTAGGTGATCCCCAAAAATCTCTCAGCGCTAACCAGTCGGTCTACGTCGAAAAAATAATAAAGGAACTGCTGAATAAACGGATATAAATCTAACTGACTGTTGACAGGATGAAAAATGATTGATCCAACACTTCAGGGTGGTTGTTTGTGCCAGAATATTGGTTTGGCTAAAAAAGAAGGCGGCTTTTAGCAAGCCACCTTCCATATCAATTCTGATTAACGGTATGAAGTTCTGCCCCGGTTATAGCCATGGTTTTCATAACCATCCTCTTCATCGTAATCTTCGTCCTCATAATCCTCATCATCATAATCGTCATCATCTTCATCATCCTGTTTAGCGGCAAAATTGATGAAGCTCTCCGCAATATCGGTTAGGTCAATATCGGTTTGCTCCTCTTCTTCAAGTGTGGTGTGCAGCAGGTCAGAGGCATCATAAAGGCCAAGTGTTTCGGCCAGGGCCGCCAGCCCGCCATACGACGCGATTTCATAATGCTCTACTTTTTGTGCGGCAATGATGAGGCCGGCATCTCTGGTCATGCTGCCTTCTTCGGTATCTTTGATGCAGGTTTCGCCCTCTTTCACGATGCCGATAATGGCTTCGCATTTTTTGCCTTCGGCCTCTTCCCCGATTAATTTAAACACTTTCTCAAGACGCGAGACCTGTTTCTGTGTTTGGAGGTAGTGGTCTTCAAAAGCCTCCTGCAGTTCCGAAGTGGTGGCGGCTTTCTGCATTTTAGGCAAGGCTTCAAGAATATGTTTTTCTGCGAAATAAATATCCTTCAGCGAATCTGTGAAAAATTTGAACAGTGGACCGTCTTTTTCGGTTTCGGAAGGTTTCTGTGATTGGGATGCTGTATTACTTTCCCTATCCGAATCTGAAGACTGGTCACTTCCTGTTTTCTTGGCAGTGGAGGAAGTCTCTTTTTTCATATTATTGTTGTCGTTGTCTGATGCGCTTTCAGCAGACGAATTGGCCAGAGATTTTCCGCTTACGGTACTGGCTGCCGTCCCTGTTTTGGTGGTTTTGTCGTTGGCGGTATTGCCCGCTTTATCTTTATTGGTGTCCATAATATTTATAATGTTTTTAGGAATTAAAAACCGGCTGCTTTACGCAGCCAGTCTGTGGATTGATGGTTTATGAATTTCTGCCGCGGCCGCCGCTTCTGCTGCCGCCCTGGTTTCCGCCTCTGCTTCCGACTCCGGAGTTACCTCTGGATGATGAGGAAGATGAGCTTCTGCTGCCGAAGCCGCCGCGTCTTGAGCCTGAAGATGAGTTGCCGGAAGAATATCTTCCCGATGAAGAACTGGATGATCTTCCTGAAGATGAACCGCTTCTGCCGGATGTGTACTGGTTACCGTAGAATGGGTGACCTTCCTGCGCACCTCTGCCGGAATTGCCTCTGGATGATGAACTCCTGCCTGAAGATGATCCCGAAGAACCTCTGCCGGAGCTTCCTCTGCCGGATGATGAACCGGATGATCTGCCGGAAGAACCTCTTCCGGATGTAAATCTGCCCTGGTCATCTCTCGGTTGTTCAGATCTTCTGGAACCTCCGCCTCTCGAAGAACCTCTTCCTGAAGATGAACTTAAGCCGGAGTTGCCCATTGATGAGCCTCTTCCTGAATTCGACATGGATGATCTGCCTGAAGACCGTCTGCCTGAAGAACCTTGGCCTGAATTTCCGGATGAGGTGAATCTGCCGTATTCATCTCTTGGCTGGTCAGATTCGTTGAAGCCGCGTCCTCTGGATGATCCTCTGCCCGATGAATAAGACGTTCTTCCTGATGAACTTCTTCCGGATCCTGACCGTCCGCGTCCGCCGTAGTTTCCTCTTCTGTCGTCATAATCATCATCGTAACTGCTGTAACCGCGGCTGTACCCGCTGCCGTAGTCATCACTGTAATCATCATCATCATACTCATCATCATCGTAATCATCGTACTCATCATCATCGTCGTAGTCATCATAACCGTCGTCGTAGCGGTTACTGTAGTTGTTTCCGTAATCATCGTCATCATACTCATCATCATACGCGTCGCTGTAATCCTCGTCATAATCACTGTCGTAATCATAACGGTCATCATAATCGTAATCGTCGCCGTCATTGTAGCGGCCTCTGCCGCTGCTGTAATTCTGTGAACTTGAACCTCTTCCCGAAGTTCCTCTGTTGGAGGAAGATGCATATCTTCCGTTTCCTTCTCTGCGTGGTGCCATAATTTAAAAATTTTGTGATTTGGTTTTATTTTAATTGAATTGGTGTTCTTAAATCATTGGTGATTGAGTTTTGCTAAACTATAACGGAATCCAATGATTTCCAAATAATAAATGTTAATTTTTTGTACTCAAAATGAGTTATCGGTAATGAATTGATAATATTTGTGCGCAAGTGCTAAATGAATGACAATTGTTATTATAGAATTTGATATGGCCGAATTTCTAGACATCCGCAGGTAAAAACTGAAAAACTTATCTTTATATATGTATTGCCTAATAAATTTCTTTAAGCAAAATAGACCGTGATGCTGATTTTTTTAAGATGGAAATCGATTGAATTTTTTGCAGCGAATGCCCCCTCGCGGTGTCGAAAAAATTTTAACATACCCTTGCAAACTAAATGGTTATGGTGTTAAAATCTGTTTTTTCTGTAATAATCGACGTAGAATTATATAAAAAAACCAGCGGGCAATTCAGTACTTTTTTAACTCTGTTTATAAGTGGAAATGTTAATTTTATTGGCAAATATTTTTACCCAAAATCTAATATGAAGTTCACTAAAGTAAAGTTTGAATAATTTTTGAATATAATCTGCGACAGATTGAACTAATTAAAATCTAAACAGCAACTCCAAAAAATTATTCAGCGGACCGGCTTTTGACCTCTTAAAATAAAATGTCTAAAAAATAAACTTTGTGATAAAACAATCCCGCATCATTAACCTGTAAAAACCAAACACAGAAACCCTATGAAAATAGCAACCTATAACGTCAACGGGGTCAACGGCCGCCTGCCCGTGCTGCTCCGCTGGCTGGAAGAAGCCCAACCCGACATCGTCTGCCTGCAGGAACTGAAGGCCCCACAGGAAAAATTTCCTCTGGAAGCCATTACCGAAGCCGGTTACAACGCGATTTGGCACGGCCAGAAATCCTGGAACGGTGTCGCCATCCTCTCCAAAAAACCAATTGCCGAAAGGCGGCGCGGCCTCGATGGTGACGATGAGGATGTACAAAGCCGCTACCTTGAAGCAAAAATTGATGACCTTATTATCGGGTGCATTTATCTGCCCAACGGAAATCCTTACCCCGGCCCGAAATTCGACTATAAATTAAAATGGTTCGAGCGGCTGCAGGCCCATGCCGAAATGCTGATTACATTGGACAAACCCGTGCTGCTGATCGGCGATTTCAATGTGATGCCCACCGAAAAAGATGTTTACAAACCTGAAAAATGGGTGAACGATGCACTCTTCAGGGTAGAGGTCAGGGAAGCGTTTTTCGGTCTTCTTAATCAGGGATGGACGGATGCTGTCCGTGCGCTGCATCCCGATGAGGTGATCTACACCTTCTGGGATTATTTCCGAAACGCCTACGAACGCAATGCTGGCCTTCGGATCGACCATTTCCTGCTTTCCCCCGAACTGAAAGGCAAACTGAAAAAAGCCGAAGTGGATAAACACGTCCGCGGTTGGGAAAAGACCAGCGACCACGCGCCGGTCTGGATAGAACTGGGGAAGTAAGAGTTTTTTCCAGGTTTTATGGTGTCCTTAACCAGAGTTTCGGCAGGCTTCATAACCCAGCAATAAATTGAAAAATCAGATCAACTCCTGTTAAACGGAAGCTTCGGAACTTTTTTCACCTTGATGGGTTTGTCGGCGGAAGATTTTAAAGCAATACAGGAGACTTCGGGAAGAGTCTCCTGTTTTTGGATAGTTTTCATCCATTGCTAATTAACTGCACAAAGTAACTGATGGTGGCAATTGGTAAAACTGCCGAAGGTTCAGTTCAGCATCGGTAACCGTTGCACAACCCCAAATTTTCAGGATTTCCAAAGTAAAACCATAAAAAACAACCTCCTTTAAAGCGATTTAAGGGAGGTTTCTATTTTTGTCGGACAAAGGGGTTCAGGTTTTCGGGTGGCTTAAAATTGAAGTGATCAGCGAACTATGGAACCTGTGAATTAGAGAGGAACTTTGGCAGGAGTTCGAACGAGCCTGTCCAGGCTGAGTTCATAGAAAATTTTCGATTCAAATGTTTTCCTGCCTTGCATACGCTAATTCACGGAAAACAAACCATTTATACAACTGAATATCAATGTTTTAAACCCGTTTATAACCACATTTTCTATTTCTGAAATCTTTTTACCGTATCTTTGGAAAGAGGTTGTGCAACAGGCACGTGGGTTTGGCGTCAGGCGGGCTGACGTTCTAAACGGAAATTTCGTGCCGAAATTTCCGCCCGAACGCCAAGCCCTGAACCGTTATGAGGAATGCTATCAAAACTCCCGTAGAAAATTGGAAACAATAAGAAAATACTACAAACCAATTCAACCGACAGTTTCTAAAAATGACGGAGAAATAACTTATCAAGAAACCTGTTGTGCATTTAGAAATTAAAAAGAAAAAAGATTGTTCATTTGATTAAAAAATCGTATATTTAATTGGTTACCAAGCCATTAAATACATGAACAATCTCATTCAAAACTACGAAATTATTTTAAAAGAATTGACAAAAACCTGCAACCATATTACCACTAAGAAGCAAATCAGACTTCCAAAAATGTCCGACTTGGAACTTGTGGCACTTAATATTACCGCAGAATACATGTCGATTAACTCTGAACTACAGTTGTTTAGGTGTATTTCGGGAACTGGTTTGGACGAAAAGATAGAAAGAAGCGTATATAACAGAAGGAAAAGAAAACTTTTCCCTTACATTGAGAAAATTCGGGAAACTCTGAGCGGAAAGTTTGCAGACTTTACCGACGTCTTCATTGTGGATTCAACACCCATTGAAATATGTAAAATAAGCAGGGCAAATCGTTCCGCAATTTGCTCTACGGATGAAATCAAACCTGCATTTGGATATTGTGCGGCGCAGAAGTCAAGATATTTTGGCTATAAACTACATGCAGTTTGTGATAAGAATGGAATCTTTCACTCTTTTGATTTTTCGCCCGCAAATGTCCACGATGTAAATTATCTTTTCGATATTAAAGAAAATTTTCAAAATTGTTTATTAATCGGAGACAGAGGATATATCAGCAAAGAATTGCAAGTGGATTTATTCAATTTCTCCAAGATTAATCTTTCGGTTCCTATGCGCAGGAATCAACATGGTTTTGTGGAGTTTTCAAGGACGAAATCAAAAATAAGAAAGAGAATTGAAACCAATATCTCGCAACTGTGCGGACAGTTCACCATAAACACGAACTTTGCAAAAACCTTTCAAGGTCTTGCGACAAGAATAGTGTCAAAAATAACTTCTTTCACAATGATTCAATACCTGAATTTCTTCGTGTTTAAAAGAAGTTTAAATAAACTAAAAGTTAATTTGTGCTAAATGCACAACAGGTTATCAAGAAATTCATCCAAAAAACGAAATCCAAAATTTTGTTTACTGTTTTTGGCAACTGAAAACCAAAAGAAAATTATCAGAAGATTTCAATTATTGTGTTGTTTCTGATGGTTGTATTGATATTTTTTTTGACAATAAACAACCTGAGGAAAGTTTTGTTATGGGATTTTGTAGAAAATTTACTGAATTCAACATAGGAAAAGAGTTTAATTATATCGGCATTCGTTTTTTGCCAACTGCTTTTCCAATATTATTCGGAATAAACGCTAAAAAATTGAGTAATCACTCACAGGAATTGAAAAATATAAATCCCGAAATTTATAATTGGATATGTTCCGAAATAAAACCAAGAACTTCATTTGAAGATATTTCAAAAAAATTGAACAAAAAATTGTTAGAGGTTATTCATAATCAAAACATAGAATTAGACCAGCGTTTTTTGAACTCACTAATTCTAATTTTTCAAAAAAAAGGTTTCTTAGATACAGAAAAAGATTTGGATACAGGTTTAAGTCCTCGACAATTACGAAGAATTTTTGATTACTATATTGGAACAACAGCAAAATCTTTTAGTAATGTTATTCGCTTTCAATACATTTTAAATGCAAAACCTTCCCAACAAAGTTTGAAAAATAATAAACTCTATTTTGACGTTGGTTTTTTTGACCAAGCACACTTTATTAAAAACTTCAAAACATTTTATGGAGTAACTCCTTCCGAAGCGTTCCGTTAGTTTGTCCGATTTTTACAATTCCAGCTGTTAATCTCAAACTAAATTTGTAAAACAAAATCGATTATAATGAAAACGATATTATTAACCGCATTTGTTTTGCTTTTTGGAATTTCAAATGCACAAACCACAAACAAAATGAAACTTAACGCAGGAATTATTACAGAAAAATTAAGTGAAACCAAAAAATTCTACACAGAAGTGTTGGACTTTGGAGTGAGTTTTGAAAATGAATTTTATATTCTTTTGCACACACCAAACAATTCGTCAGAAATCAGTTTTTTGCAACCGAACCATCCAAGTCAAAAACCTACTTTCCAATCAGCATTTAACGGAAAAGGTGTTTATTTGACTATAGAAGTTGAAAATGTGGACGAAATTTATAAAAGGCTGAAAGACAAAGCTGTTTCAATGGAGTTTGAAATCCGTGATGAACTTTGGGGCGACAGACATTTTGCAATTAAAGACCCAAATGGAATTGGAATTGACATTGTAAAATACTCACCACCACAAGACAAATAGTTATGAAAACGCAACTTCCTAACGATTTAAAAGGTGCAAAAAATATTGGTGCAACTATTGAGAAACGCCTAAATGAAATAGGCGTTTCTCCCTTGCAGACCTTGCTGAAATAACACCAGTAAAAGCATATCAAAGTATCTGCAAACAAAATCCCGACAAAACATTTCCAGTTTGTTATTATTTGTACTCACTGCAAGGGGCTTTGCTTGAATTACATTGTGACGACTTGCCGACAGAACTAAATATAGAACTGCGAAAACAAGTTGAGAAGAAAAGAAGCACATACGCCTATCATCGGTAACCGTTGCACAACTCCAAATTTTCAGGATTTCCAAGTAAAAGCATAAAAAAGACCTCCGTTAAAGTGATTTAAGGGAGGTTTCTATTTTTTTTCGGGCAAAGGAGCTGAGGTTTTCGGGTGGCTTAAAATGAAGTGATCAGCGAACTGTGGAACCTTTGGTTAGAGGAACTTTGGCAGGAGTTCGAACGAGCTCGTCCAGGCTGAGTTCATAGAAGATTTTCGGTTCAAATGTTTTTCCTGCCTTGCATACGCTAATTTACTGAAAAACAAGCTATCTATACAACAGAATATCAATATTTTAAACTCTCTTATAACCACATTTTCTATTTCTGAAATCTTTTTTACCGTATCTTTGAAAAGAGGTTGTGCAACAGGCACAGCGGTTTTGAGCAATTGCTGGTTTTGTTTAAACGTGAGGCTTTTCTTCACGAAAAACTTTTATCTTTAACAGAAATTAATCAACCCGCTGGCATCGCAACTGCGCAAAGCCGCGGCACGTTAGCGGCAAGCGAAAATCGCCTCAAGCCTTACCTATTCCGAGCATTGCTTTTGTCAGTTTGTTATCTCGCGGTCTATCTTCGACGCTTTTTTACTTCGTTTGATGCAATAATCAATATTGGATCATTGTTATGATGATTCTTTTCGTACCTTTATAGGTGAAATTTAAAGAACAACTTAATATTATGAATCATGACAATCACTAAAGGATTATTAGTTCGTTTAGAAGCGAAACATGGTAAAGATGACGAGGTGGAAGATTTCCTTTCGTCTGCCCTTCCGCTAGTACGGCAAGAGGCTGGAACAAAAGCTTGGTTTGCCCTCCGTTTTGGCCGGTCCGAATATGGCATCATTGATTTTTTCCCTGATGAAGCGTCCCGTGATGCACATCTTAAAGGAGCAGTTGCCACCGTTTTAATTCAGAAAGCAGATGAATTATTTGAAACCTCCCCGGATATTCAAAAAATAGATATTCTCGCCAGCAAATTACCATCCGTAGCGCCAGCAGAAACTAATACAAAAGGACTATTGCTCACATTTAAAGCAAAAGAGGGCCACGAGCAGGAAGTGATACAATTTTTAAAAGATGCTCAGCCTTTGGTCATGGCGGAAGAAGATACAATAGCTTGGTTTGCTATCCATCTACCGAATGATGAGTACGGCATTTTCGATGTTTTTCCTGACAATGGTGGCCGTTTAAAGCATCTTGTAGGCCGCGTTCCTCAAGAATTAGCCAAACATGCACTTTCATTGCTTGGCAGTTTCCCAGATATGCATTTGCTTAAAATTACAGCCGAGAATTTTAATCCTTGAGTAAAATAAAGAAACTCATTATCCAAATGTCTGCCGCTAACACACGTAACCGTTGCACAACCCCAAATTTTCAGTATTTCCAAAGTAAAAGCATAAAAAGCGACCTCCTTTGAAGCGATTTAAGGGAGGTTTCTATTTTTGTCGGACAAAGAGTTCAGAATTTAGGGTGACTTAAATTGAAGTGATCAGCGAACTATGGAACCTTTGGTTAGAGGAACTTTGGCAGGAGTTCGAACGAGCCATTGCAGGCTGAGTTCGTAGAATATTTTCGGTTCAAATGTTTTTCTGCCTTGCTTACGCTAATGTACGAAAAATTAACCATTTATACAACTGAATATCAATATTTTAAATTCGTTTATAAACACATTTTCTATTTCTGAAATCTTTTTTACCGTATCTTTGAAAAGAGGTTGTGCAACAGGCACATTGTGTTGGCAAAATGCGGAGGAAAGTAACAAGTTGAACTTTTTGTGAATTTATCCGCCGCTGCTTTTTTATTCCACAAAAAAGAGTAATTTAGTGTAAGAAAAAAGCATCGGCTACGTTTAGGTCTAAATTGAACTTATCGTTCCATTTAGCCCGCACTTCGCCAATACTTTTTTGTTAGCAGAAATTTCATAAAATAACGCAAACAAAATATATCATAGAAATGGACTCAATAAAACTAAAAGAATTAAATGACCAAGAATTACTTCAAGAAAAAAAGAAATTTGACACTAACAAAATAATAAATGCATCATTAATTGGATTATTTTTAGGGGTTTTTGCATATAGCGCAGTAAAAAGCGGATTTACCTTTTTTACTTTTTTTCCTTTGTTCTTTGCTTTTATACTGTTTATCCGTGGACAGAAAAGAAATGAATTTGAAAAAGAATTAAAAAATGAAATAAATTCAAGAAATTTAAAATAAAATGGGCGAAAATTGCCAAAATTGCGGACAAATTGTAATCGGAAATTTTTGTAGTAACTGCGGACAGAATTCTACCTTTGACAGAATTGACAAAAATTATGCGAAAAATGAATTTCTTAACTTAATTGGTTATGAAAAGGGGTTTTTATATACTTTCAAGGAATTATTATTAAGACCAACTCAAAACATTTCCGCTTATCTAAAAACAAACAGAAATAAACTTACAAAGCCATTAACATTTTTGATTTTATCTTCCGTTATCTATACTCTAGTTGTAAATTATCTTCAAATAGTAATAGAAAACGAGGAAAAATTTAAAGAAATTTATGGAAATTCAAGCATTATCACAATATTTAATTGGATTCAGGGAAATTATGGATATGCAAATATTTTGATGCTTTTATTTGTTGCTTTTTGGACCAATATTTTTTTCAGAAAATATAAATTCAATTTTTATGAAGTCATTGTTATACTTTGCTTTGTGGTCGGTGAATCTATGTTATTGTTATCTATTGAACCAATTATTTCAAAATATTTGAAAATTCCAATTTTAAGTAGTGCGATTTATTGGCTAGTTTTTGCATATATTAGTTTTGCAATTGGAAGTGTTTTTGAAAGAAAATTTTCTAGTTATCTAAAAGCATTTTCCGCATACATTATAGGAATGCTCACCTTTGGAATTTTAGCATCAATAATTGCAATTATTTATGACATAATAATTAAATGATGAATAAAGAAACTTTTGAACATGGGTTTTGCAAGATGCGGGGTGAAGGAAATGTTAGATAATTTGTAGAAAATACCCGCAAAAAACTTTTCCATTTTTTAGTTTTTTCATAATTTTAAAAAATGGAAAAATATTTTGCTAGCGTTCGGTTCTCCTCTTCACTTTTAGTTGAAGTAGCCCCGCACCTAGCAAAGCCCCGTTCCGTTATCTGTCATTTTAAACAAAAAACCGTTAAAAATTAAATATTATGAAGGAATACAAAGTTGAATCTTTAATTTATTACACTAAGTTAACACTTGATTCTGAACACATTGTGAAAAAGTCAAAAGAAGAAATTCAAGAAAAATTGGATGAATATTCTAAAAATGGATATAAACTAACTTCAACGACTTCAACCAATTTCGGATTTGCAGTTTATATTTATTTGTTTTTTGAAAAAGATGCTTAAAGAAAAGATTACAATTTTCTTTAAAAAATATTTTCCAGAGTTCGCTTTGATTTTCATAAGTGTTATTCTTGCATTTGCATTAACTGAATGGAGTAATAATCAAGGTAAAAAAGTCTCTCAAGAAAAAATTCTATTAGAAATATCAAATGGTTTAAAAAGTGATAGTTATGATGTGATGAGCAATATTGAGGCTCATAAAAATGGAGATAAGGCTTGTAAATTTTGGAGGAAAGCAATTGTAGAAAACAAAGCAGAAAATGATTCAGTTGCAATGTATTACTTTTTACTTACTAGAAGTTTAATTTCTGTTCAAAATATTACTGCATACGAAACTTTAAAATCTAAGGGTTTAGAAGCAATAGAAAATGATTCTTTGCGAGAAAAAATTATTCATTTATACGAATTTGACTATGAAGTAATGAGAAAATTCGAAGAAGAATATCAAGAAAATCAGTTTTTTGACAACTATTTTATTGAGATAAATAAAAAAATTGCCCCAAATTTGAAATTTGATAAAACAACTGGACACATTATTGGAATAAATCTACCAATTAAATTAAATAATGATGAAAGAAATATTCTTTTAAGTTATTTATGGAAAATACAGATAAGCAGACGTGAAAGAGCAATGGCTGGAAAGGGTTTAGTTAAGAAAATAAATGAACTGGATAAAAGAATTAATATTGAATTAAAAAACGACAGAGAACATAGGTAACCGTTGCACAACTCCACATTTTCAGTAATTTCCAAAGTAAAACCATAAAAAACGGCCTCCTTTTAAGCGATTTAAGGGAGGTTTCTATTTATGTCGGGCAAATGAGCTGAAGTTTTCGGGTGGCTTAAATTGAAGTGATCAGCGAACTGTGGAAGCTTTGGTTAGAAAGGAACTTTGGCAGGAGTTCGAACGAGCCATTGCAGGCTGAGTTCATAGAAGATTTTCGGTTCAAATGTTTTCCTGCCTTGCATACGCTAATTTACGGAAAACAAACCATTTATACAACTGAATATCAATATTTTAAACCCGGTTATAACCACATTTTCTATTTCTGAAATCTTTTTTACCGTATCTTTGAAAAGAGGTTGTGCAACAGGCACAGTGTATTGGCAAAAGGCGGGGGAGACGTTTTAAGTTGAAAGATTCGCCGGTTCAATAATCTAACGCAACAAATGTTAAAGAAATTAACTTATTTATTTTACGTTTGTCGCTATGAAAAATTACAGAAGATTAACCTTTGCCGAGAGGGTGAAAATTGAAGAATTCAGGAATCTTAAATACTCCGTCTCGCAAATTGCCAAAAAATTAAACAGAGCCAAATCCACCATCGCAAGAGAACTCAAAACCAACCGCTATGCACACTGTTCCTACAAGGCAGACCACGCCAACAGAAAAGCATTCTGCAGGTCGATGTACAGAAAGGACGGAAAAACAAAAATATCCTCCAATCCAAAACTTAAGGAATTCATCCACCAAAAGCTCGCCCTGCGCTGGTCGCCAGACCAAATATCCGTTACTTTGAAAAGACTTTACCCCAATGACAAAGCCATGAATATCTCCCACGAAGCCATTTATCTCTACATCTATGTACACTGTAAAAGTGAACTTAAAAAGGAACTTATTGCCCAGCTCCGGCAGGAAAGAAAATCCAGAGGAAACTTTAAAACAAGGGCCGTCCTGGAACCCAAAATTAAGGACCGTGTCTCCATCGACGAAAGACCCGAAGAAGTCCTTGGAAGGGAAATCCCCGGACATTGGGAAGGCGACCTTATCATCGGGAAAGACCACAAGTCATGCATCGGGACACTCGTCGAAAGATCCACGAGAACCATCATTATCGTTCCCCTAAAAAACAAGAACGCAGCCACGGTGAGAAAAGCTTTCGAAAAGGAACTCCTGAAAATTCCCAAAACCATGCGTAAAACACTTACCTACGACAATGGGACAGAAATGAGCGAACATAAACTCTTCACCAAAAACACCAAGATACAGGTCTATTTTACCCATCCCTACTCGCCCTGGGAAAGACCTACCAATGAAAACTCAAACGGCTTAGTGCGGGACTACTTCCCCAAAGGAACGGACTTCAATAAAATAACCAACAAAAAAATTAAACAGGTCCAAAACGAACTCAATGAGAGACCCAGAAAAGTTTTGGACTACCAAACCCCAAAAGATGTCTTTAACCAGTTCATCCTAAATCAATTAAAATGAAAAACAACGCTGTTGTCGAAGAAAATAAAATGTGGGGAACTTTTTGCCCAAAAAGGCTGAAAAAGTTATCCATATTTTATTTAAGATATCAAAACTTTATCATAATTTTACCCAATCTAACCGTTGCGTTAGATGTTTGAATCCACCATTTGAAAAATTATCCGCCGCTGCTTTTTCGTATTGATTTTCTTCTTAATTTAACAATCCGAAAAAAGCATCGGCTCCGTTTAGTCTTAATTGAACTTTTCGTTCCATTTAGCCCGCACTTCGCCAATACTTTTTCCGTTATCTGCAATGTTCCAAAAACTCCGCAACAAAATGAAATTCAGAATCTTAATAATTTTTGTATTATGTTTTGCTTTTTCTTGTAAAAATGAAAAATTAAATAAAGTTTCTGAAAATGAACAAGAAAGCATAAATTTCGTTCTTAAACAATTTCCATTTATTGACAAAAAACTGGAAAAAATTAAGAAAGTTGAATTTAACTCTTTAGCAATTTCACTTTACCGTAATATTGATAAAATAGATTATGACGAAATTTTAGTCTTTCAAAAAGGAAATAAATTTTATGCAATTCCTTTTCTTTCAAATATGTATTATGACTTTTGGAATTTTAAAAATGAAATTGAAAAAAGCAAATTTTCTAAAACAAATACAACATTCGAAAAAGAACTCCAAAAAAGTGCAGTTAACTTAAAATTAAGTGCTGACGAAAAACAGCAAGTTTTTATTCAACTTATTACAAGTGTTTTAAATACAGAAGATATGCTTGAAAAAAAACCTCAAATGTTCGAAGATTTTGTAGAATTTTCACCTCGAAAATCAAAATACAAGGATGAAGAGCCAAAAAATTGCTTGGAAAGAACATCAAAATTATTTAAAGAAATATTAGAAGATGGAAAAAATGGTATAAGACCTACTTACATTTGGGACAAAGAGAATGGACGAGTTTATAAATTATTTAACGAATCGCAAAATATAGATGAATATAATTTAAGAATTGAAACTTACCGAGTTGATTGTTATACAACACTCTATGAAATGTAAAAAGCACTGTCCATAACATCGGTAACCGTTGCACAACTCCAAATTTTCAGTATTTCAATAGTAAAACCATAAAAAACGACCTCCTTTAAAGCATTTAAGGGAGACTTCTATTTTGTCGAACAAAGGAGATTACATAAAAATTATAGAAGTTTTAACGACTTATTGCTAAAAATAGAAATATGAAATTAAAATTGTCCTCATTTATACTCGTTTTAACAACTATTTTCATTAATTCACAAACAATCATTCAAGGTGTTGTAAAGAACGAGGAAAACAAAAACCTGTCTTACTGCGCAATTGGAATTAAAGATACAGATATCGGAGCAATTACCAATGAAAATGGAATTTATAAAATCATTATTCCAAAGGAAGTGCAGAATAAAAATGTAGTTTTTAAAGCAGATGGTTATGAGGAGAAGAATGTTGAAATTTCAGAATTAAAAGTGAACCCCAATATATATTTAAAATTCAAAACTTCAAATATTCAGGAAGTGGTTTTAACCACAAAAAAATTAAAGGAAAAAACTATAGGGGAAAAATCTCGACCAATGTTGACCTTTTCTAAAATGTTTGAAAAAAATGTTCCAACGATTGAACAGGGTAATGTTTTTGAGATTTATAAAAAAACAAAATTGAAATCTTTCAGTTTTCATATTATTCCAAGTTCTAAATATGAAGAGATTACATTAAAGTTAAATATCTACGATGTGAAAAACTCGTTGCCAAACCAATCACTTTTGGATGAAAATATTATTTACAAAACCTCTACAAAAGGTTGGCAAACAATAGACTTATCAAAATATAAATTGATTTTTAATAATTTAGACAGAATCGCCGTTACACTGCAATTAGTCGACTACAATACTTTGGAGGACACAGATTTTGTTTTTGGAATTTCCGCAAAGAAATCACTCTCAAAAAATCTGATGTTTAGATTTCAAAGTCAATCGCTATGGGAAAAAAGCGATGGAACTTTTTTGACCAATATTAATGTTAGTTACGATGAAAAAGGAACAACTGACTTTCAGAGAAAAAACAATCATGAAGAAAAGAAGGAAAATGAAATTGAGAAAAAGCTGATTAGTTTTTATAAAGGAAGAGAAGAAGGTCTGAAAACAATTTACGGCAAAAATCCTAATGGAAAATATATAAACCTTGATGATGCCAAAATCTATTATGAAGAATATGGAATTGGAGAACCTTTAATCTTACTGGAAGGAAATAATGGATTAATTTCAGATTTTCATAATCAAATTCCATTTCTCTCAAAACAATTTCGTGTTATTGCATTGGACACAAGAGCGCAAGGGAAAAGTTTAGACTTTGCGGAAAAAGATTATGGTTATGAAAAACTTGCAGATGATTTGTTTCAAATAGTAAAACAATTGAAATTACAGAAAGTAAACATTCTTGGTTGGAGTGATGGCGGAATTACAGGTTTAATCTTTACTTCCCAAAATTCTAATCTTGTAAATAAATTAATTACAATTGGTGCAAATACAAACCCAAATGGCGTAAAAGAAGAATTATTACTATCGATCAAAGAAAGGTATGAAAATACGGATGACGAAAAAGAAAAGAGAAGATTGAACTTGATGATAAATTACCCAAATATTAGTGATAATGATTTGCAAAAAATAAAAAATCCTGTTTTAGTAATCGCAGGCGACAATGACGAAATTAAATTAGAACATACCAAAAAAATTGCTAAAAAGATTGAAAATGCAAAATTACAAATTATTCAAAATAGTACACATAATGTTCCTTTTGACCAACCTGAAATTCTCAATAATAAGATATTAAATTTCTTGAACAAATAAAAAACGGCAGATAACAAATTAGCTTTCGTCTTGTCCGTAGGACAGAAGATGAAAGCCCGTTGAACGGAAGCTCCGGTAGCTTTTCAGCAGTATGTTGATCCTTTTATGGAGTTGTCGTTTTTAGAATTTAGATACACAAAGCAGTTTTTTCGGAAGGACTGCTTTTTTTGTGGCGTTGGGTAACCTTGGGAAGTGGTTTCTGCGGGGTTTTGCGGGCTGTAGGGCACAGCTTCCCTTACCCGCAAAGGTGATTCCGCAGAGAAAGGTTGGTTAACGAAAAGAAAATCCTGTGGCGGACCGCGCTGCCCGAAAACGGCAATGGGCGCAAAGATTATCTCTTTGCCTTGCAGCAAGAGTGGGATTCCTACAAACACCTCCAGCAACAAATCATGGATACGGATTTGCAGATCGACCGGCTCCTGAAGGAATTCATCGAGAAGGACGACCATAAGAAACAGCATACCATTGAAAAAAAAAGCACAAGCGTAAAAATAAAAACGCAGTAAGCCAAACCGACATGAATTTAATTGCTTACCAATATTTTGAAGGGATAGACTTGATGGCGATTGAGGGGGTAAGCGAAGGGTTGATTATGGCTCTCATCGCAGAAGTCGGATTAGATGGGATTAGAAAATTCCCCACTGCAAAACAATTCACCGCATGGCTCAGGCTCGCCCCCAACAACAAAATAAGTGGTGGCAAAGTATTATCCAACCACATTCCGAAGGGAAGTTCGCGGCTGAAAATAGCATTCAGAAACACGGCCAATGCCATCGGCAACCTAAAGGAGGGATGGCTGGCAGAGTTCTTCAAAAGATTAAGCTACAAAAAAGGAAGGGCAACTGCTGTTTCTGCACTCGCCCGAAAGCTCGCCGTCATTATCTGGAATATGCTCGTTAAGAGGAAAGGGTACAATCCGCCTTCACAATACCTTTTTCTGGACGAGAAAAGAAAAATAGCAGCAGCCAAAAGAATACAAAAACAAATCACTAAATTTGGACTGACTAATAAGGATATTGAATTCAAAACAATTTGATTATCAATAGTAAAGTTTAACGTTAGTCAGAATTATAAACAGAGATTATGAATACAATTGACATAATAAAAATAATTCTTGGTTCATCTATAGCTACAACAGCTTTTATGACTTTGATTTCATTAATAGCTAAAACCTGGATTGTTGAACGAATTAAACTTGCTTTGCAAAAGGAGCATACTCAGTTTAATACTGACCTTCAATGGGAAGTGAAAGTAAGAGAAAGAGCAGAAGGAGTAGCAGAATATATTTCGTTGGCAAGGAGCCTACGTGAGAATTCAACAGAAGAAGAGTACAGAAAGGCTAACAAACTTTCGTGGGAATTAGCAATGTGGCTACCAGCAGAAATATATAGTCAAATGGTTCAAGCAATTGCTAATCCCAATCAAGCAAATAATGAGTTGACAGTAGTAATTGCCGTTAGAAAATTATTACTAAAAGAAAAAGCTGGAAACTTGACAGAAAACCAAATCGCCCACCATGCCCCTGGAATTGGAAAAAAATAACTGTGGCTAATAACTAAGCTTTCGTCTTTTCCGCAGGACAGAAGATGAAAGCCCGTTGAACGGAAGCTCCGGTAGCTTTTCAGCAGTATGATGGTCCTCTTATGGGGATGTCGTTTTTAGAATTTATTTACACAAAGCAGTTTTTTCGGAAGGACTGCTTTTTTGTGGCGTTGCATACGCTAATTTACGGAGAATAAACGATATATACAATTGATTTTCAATATTTTAAACCCGTTTATAACCAATTTTCTATTTCTGAAATCTTTTTTTTGCATCTTTGAAAAGACGTTGTGCAACAGGCACACTGTATTGGCAAAATGCGGGGAGAAGGGGAAGTTGAACTTTTTGTAAAATTTATCGCCGCTGCTTATTTATTCCACAAAAAAGAGTAATTTAGTGTAAGAAAAAAGCATCGGCTACGTGTAGTTTAAATTGAACTTTTCGTTCCATTTTGCCCGCACTTCGCCAATACTTTTTCCGTTATGTGCAATGCTATGAAAAATTCGCCACAAAACACGAAAAACAGATGAAATTTAGCGAAAATTTACAAAAATTATTACCTTTTGGTTATTTATTCCTTGTTGTTCTTGGAATAATTAAATAGAGTGTTTTTTATCACCAAATTGGAATAAATATTTTGAAATATTCAAACATTATGGACATTTTAATAAGTCCGATTGCTGATTTAACCTCACATCTAATTATTCTATTTGGTTTTATTATATTTTTTTCTGTACTTTCTTTGACTATTTACATTCTTTCCAAAAATCACAAAAAAGAATGGTTAAGAAAAATTGTCGGTTCTAAAAAATCCTTGACAAAATTATCAGAAGATGAAGTTAAATCATACTTTGGAAAAATATTTATTGTAATGTTTGCAATTGGTTTGCTTTCTTTCTTTCTCGGCATTGGAATCGGAAATGGGATTAAGGTTTCAGAAAAAATTTCAAATAATAACTTAAATTATGATTATAAAATAACTTTTAACACAAATGAAACAAAAGAGGTATATTTGATTGGCTCAAATAGTGCAAATTACTTTTATGTTGAAAAAGGAAATAAAAATGTGAAAATTTCACCAGTGGGAGCAATCAAGACTATAGAATTAACAAATAACAAGAACTAAATGAAAAATGAGAAACTAACCGAGAAAACCACCGAAGAATTAAAAAAAACTGAGAAATCATTAAAGGCAATAACAGGAATACTTTTGGGAACTTTAATTGTTCTCTTTGGACTTTCATTATACATAACTTTCACAAAAGGTTTTACACCCTTAATAATAATTCCAATCGCTTTATTACCAATTGGGATAGTAAATTTTAACACGATAAATAATATAAAAAAGGAGATTAACTCAAGAACAAAATCATAAAAGCACTGCACATAATAACTAAGCTTTCGTCTTGTCCGCAGGACAGAAGATGAAAGCCCGTTGAACGGAAGCTCCGGTAGCTTTTCAGCAGTATGATGATCCTTTTATGGAGTTGTCGTTTTTAGAATTTATTTACACAAAGCAGTTTTTTCGGAAGGACTGCTTTTTTTGTGGCGTTGGGTGGCCTTTGGAAGTGGTTTCTGCGGGGTTTTGCGGGCTGTAGGGTTTTTGATCGCTTTTGAAGTTCAAAAAGGTAATCTTTGATGTCTTCCGGGTCTAATTCGGTAGGGACTTTACCGAAATGAAGCGCTAAGGCTGCAACGTGACGGGAATAATTGTCGAAGGTACGCTTGCTTTTGCCCAGGATGGAGATATTTCTTTCGAAGCGTTGCAGAAGTTCGGCAAAACCGTTAACTTCGCTCAAGGCAGGCCTTAAATCCTCCGGAGATTTTTTTTTTGTAGCCATTTCATGAGTTTTTAAAAGGTTAATAAAAACAAAGTTACTAAAACGGCGAATGGGAAAAGCTACCGGAGGTTTAGTTCAACAATATATTTCTATATGCGGGGGTGAATTTTAGCAGTAAAACTATTTTGTCACCCAAGTCACAAAAAATTTCCCCGCTTCCAATTTTTTAGTAATTTAGCAGGCAGAGAAAATTTTTGTTCAGGGTGGTTATCAGTATGAAGATTTGTCATTCTTAGCCCCGCATACAGAAATACTTTTCCCGTTAGCGGTCAGGCTAACCGACATCGGTGCAAGCATGAATAATGGAACAAATACGACAATATTTTGAAAAAAACGTTAGGCTGACAGACAAAGATTGGCAGTTTTTTTCTTCAAAACTCATAAGGAAGGAGTTTCCTAAAAATTATATTCTCTTAAAAACGGGACAAACAGAAAACTACCTTTCATTTGTTAAAACAGGCATTGTGCGTTCCTATATTCCAAAAGAAGAAAACGACTTGACATTCGCTTTTATATTTGACAACAACTTTGTAAGTGGCTATAATTCATTCCTCACCCAAACACCTTCTTCTTACAACATAGAGACGCTAACAAAAACAACGCTTTGGCGACTGACATATAACGACCTGCAAAGCATATATAAGAAAACTGAAATTGGAAACACCATTGGACGACAGGCAAGCGAAGATTTGTTTCTCAAAAAATCCCAAAGAGAACTTTCGCTTCTAAACGAAACTGCCGAACAGCGTTACCTGAATTTATTTACCGAACAACCTAAACTCATAGAAAAAATCCCATTGAAATATATTTCTTCATACATTGGTGTTACCCCACAAGCGTTGAGCAGAATACGTAAACGTATTTTCTTAACTTAGGTTCATTGTTTCACACTATAAATATGCTGATCTTTGCCAAAAAGAATACAGATGAAACCTTTATTAGTATTACTTTCTGTGTTTTCAGTTTTGCTTTTTGCAACTAAAATTTTTCGTGGCAATTATGACTTTGCCTCGTCAGGAAGAATTGCAATGTCGGTAATGCTTGTGTTTACGGCAGTTGCACATTTCACATTTACCAAAGGTATGACAATGATGTTGCCCGATTTTATACCCTACAAAACGACAGTCGTTTATCTGACAGGAATTATAGAAATTGTGGCAGCAGTTGGACTTTTTATCCCGAGTTTACGAATAGTTACAGCGTGGCTGTTGATTGCATTTTTTCTCCTTATATTTCCTGCAAATATCTTTGCAGCTATAAATCATATTGACTATCAAAAAGGGACTTCTGACGGAAACGGATTGACGTATTTGTGGTTTAGAATACCGTTACAAATTCTGTTTATAGTTTGGACATATCTTTCAGCTATTAAAGGCTGACAAATGACACAGACCAACAGCCCGAACCGCTAACATCGGTAACCGTTGCACAACCCCAAATTTTAAGTATTTCCAAAGTAAAACCATAAAAAGCGACCTCCTTTAAAGCGATTTAAGGGAGGTTTCTATTTATGTAGGGCAAAGGAGCTGAGGTTTTCGGGTGGCTTAAATTGAAGTGATAAGCGAACTGTGGAAGCTTTGGTTAGAAAGGAACTTTGGCAGGAGTTCGAACGAGTCCGTCCAGGCTGAGTCCGTAGAAGATTTTCGGTTCAAATGTTTTTCCTGCCTTGCATACGCTAATTTACTGAAAACAAACCATTTATACAACTGAATATCAATATTTTAAACCCGTTTATAACCACATTTTCTATTTCTAAAATCTTTTTTTTGTATCTTTGAAAAGAGGTTGTGCAACAGGCACATTGTATTTCTATATACGGGGGTGAATGTTAGCAGTAGAACTATTCGTTAACCTTAGCCACAAAAAATTTCCCCGCTTCCAATTTTTTAGTAATTTAGTCAGCGGAGAAAATTATTGTTCAAGGCGGTTATTAGTAGCAAGATTTGTTATCCTCAGCACCGCATACAGAAATACTCTCTCGTTATCTGCAAGCATATCCAACCCATTTCATAGAAGGAATTTCACAAAAAAACTATCTAAGAATTTAAATTATAGTAATTTTATCTTAACAAAAAGAAATAACAAACAATGAAATTTTTATATTTAGCATTAGCGATTGTTCTTGAAGTTTTAGGTTCAAGTTTTATGAAAGCATCTGACGGATTTTCAAAACTTTTACCCACGACAATAACAATAATAGCATATATTGCTTGCTTTTTCTTCCTTTCTCAAGCATTAAAATCAATACCTTTAGGAATTGCTTATGCGATTTGGGGAGGTTTAGGAATTGTCTTAACTGCATTGATTTCAGTAATTATCTTTAAACAATCTTTGGATTTACCAGCAATTATTGGAATTATTTTGATTGTTACAGGTGTTTTTGTTATGAACTTTTTCTCTAAATCTTCAACACACTAAAAAATGCCTGCAGATAATAACTAAGCTTTCGTCTTGTCCGCAGGACAGAAGATGAAAGCCCGTTGAACGGAACCTTCGGGAGCTTTTTTGGCAGTCTATGGAGTTATTGTTTTTAGAATTTATTTACACAAAGCAGTTTTTTCGGAAGGACTGCTTTTTTTGTGGCGTTGGGTAGCCTTGGGAAGTGGTTTCTGCGGGGTTTTACGGGCTGTAGGGCACAGCTTCTATAGTTCCCCCCAAAGTTTGGACAGCAAATCTTAAAAGTTAAGTTTGATTTTGTGTGTTTTTGAAGGTAGCAGTTTTGCATATTTCCACATAGGAAAAATCCTTTCAAAGATTTTTCCGTGTAGTGTGGGAATGTGTAAAACTGCGTGAACTTTCATTATGCTGCTTTTTTCTCCTTTTGGTTAAACATTTGTGCAGGAACTTCGTAACCTAAGCTTTGGTGTCTCCTGCTGTGGTTGTAGTAGGCAAAATACTTGTTCAAACCAATATAGCACTCTTTTCCGTCTTGATAGGCATAAAGATAAACATTTTCATATTTTACGCTTCGCCAGAGCCTCTCGACAAAGATATTGTCCAGTGCCCGGCCTTTGCCATCCATACTCTGGCGGATGGTTTTGTGGGATTTCACATATTCGGTAAACAAGTCTGAAGTGAACTGGCTTCCCTGATCGGTATTAATGATTTCAGGCTTTCCGTAGGTTTCGATGGCTTCATCCAGAACATCGCGGCACCACTCCGCGGTCATCGTGTTGCTCAGGCTCCAGCCCACCACATAGCGGCTGTAGAGATCGATGATGGCAACAAGATACAGGTATCCGCCCCTTACCGGGATATAGGTGATGTCCATCGCCCAAACCTGGTTGGGATGGGTTATGGGCAGGTTCTTCAGCAAATACGGAAAAATTTTATGCTTTTTTCCCTTCCCTTTTTTGCTGGTGCTGGGTCCGGGAGCAGAAGCGCTGATGCCCATCAGTCGGTAAAGCCGCTCCACACGCTTTTTATTGACTAAAAGCCCACAATCTTTATTGAGCCACTGCACCATTCTGGGAACGCCCTTCCAGGGATGTTCCATAAACTCCCTGTCTATCATCTCCATCAGCTTCAGGTTCAAATCGCTCTCCGGAACTTTTTTGTAATAATGGCTGCTGCGAGAGATCTGTAAAAGTTCGCACTGCTTCTTTACGCTGATTTTTTCCCCCTTGCCGATGTGTGTTTTTCTTTCCGAGACACTCTGCTTCATGACAAGGCTTTTTTTAAAAAATCAATCTCCATTTTCTGCTGGCCGATCACTTTGTAAAGCGATTCTACATCTTCTTTTTTCTCTTCTGAAGCCTTCTCCTTACCGAAAATCTCCGCTCCGTTCTTGAGGAACTCCTTTTTCCAGGTTGTAATCTGATTGGGATGCAAATCGTGCTTTTTGGCAAGTTCGTGCAGTGGAAGACGCTCCGACAAGGCTTCTACGACAACCTTGAACTTAAACTGCGAATTGAATTTTCTTCTCTGTGACATATTGTAAATTTAATAGGTTTTTTCCAACTAAACTTACTGTCCCATTTTCGGGGGGAACTATATTCCCTTACCCGCAAAGGTTATTCCGCAGAGAAAGGTTGGGTGAATCATAGGATTTTATAATGATTTTAATCGGTCTGCTAAAAAAATAGTATGCAGGCAGCATCCGTAGGCCACGCAAATGTGGCGAACCCGCAAAAATTAACCTTTTCTCTCCCGTTCCTGACTTATTCAGCTCACACCCCAAAGGTGTTCGCGGGATTAAAAAATAAGGGATGCAGCATAAAGGGGATGCTGTATCCGTTCTGCAGATAGGGCCTTGAATCTTTAGGCGTTACAGCAGGCAGCGTCCGCAGAAAAAAAGAAAGCGGACCGGCCGCTTTCTTTTGCCGTTTTGTGGTCTCAGTGATGGATGTGGAACCTTCAGCTTAGGAGTCAGCTTTCAGGTTACGGTCTTTTAGCCTCTACACCACCTTCACAAGCTGCAGGGCATTATGCGAGCCGCTTTTCAGGATATACTGCTCTCCGTTCATTTCCTGGAAGAATTCCACCAGCACATAGAACATCAGCGTCCCTTCCAGTTCCGGCATATGGTCAAGGACAAGGGTGAGGTCAGAAGGCCCTGCAGTGATCGGTATCAGCTGCTGCTCTGCGTAAACGGTTTCCCTGGTCTCATTTTTAGCATTGATTACGGCACACGCCAACGCAAGCCTCACGTGTGTCGCAGCTTCTGCAATCACAAGATGCTCTGCCGGATGGAAACCGGGAATGCTCAGTGAACCCGTTGCAGTATCAAGCTGGTAACTGGCTTTCAGGATCATGCTCAGCGGCGCGTGTTTGTTGAACTCGAAACCTTCCAGGAGCTGTTTTCCTTCAGCGGTTTCCAAGCCCTTGGCAAACTGCCTTTGGCCACGGGCTGAGGTCACGTCCAGATTCTTCACCTGTGCAGCTACACTCACCAGTCTGCTTGAAGCGCGCATATCCTTTGCGCGGTTCAGGAATACCACGATGCTGGCCCGGATCAGTTTGCCCGCTTTGTTGATGTTGCCGAACTCGTTCATGTTTTCACGGGTTCTTTCAAAATTGGCATCATTAAGGATCCTCGCTTTTTCGATGCCGCCCTTAGCGCGTACCTGGTAACCTTCTGAGGTTTTGTAGAAAGACATACCGTCCAGTTTGCCTTTCAGTTTTAAGATGGAATTTTCTCGTGCCATAATTTCAAAAATTTTTAATTAATAATTATTTAAATTCAAGGTAATGGATTGCGCAATTCATTGACGTTACAAATGTATTTATGGCCATACAGTATTGCAAATGAGGGTATTGCGTTTTGTCAGTTTTATAACGTTTTTGTCGTTTTTTGTACTTTTTTGCACATGATAACCGCAGAAAAATATCTTCCTGCCTCACTGAAATAAATTGGTTTTCTTCGATGAATTAATTTTTTCAGACCGGAACGTGTGGACTTTTGCCGCTGTTTAAAATATAAAGCAGCAGAAAAATCTCTGCACTCTGCTTTAAAAGAATTTTAGTCAAACTAATATGTCCTAGGTTAGGCGGTGGTTGCTCTGTTAATATAAAATAGCCGGAAGCGGTAATGGGCTGGTGCAATTTTAAATTAAAGTCAAAGGAATGTCAAAGGAAAGTCAAAGGAAAGTATAAGTAAAGGGCAAGGCTGGTAACATCCGTATACGGTCAAAATGAAACAGAACGGACATTGCGTTACATTTTTGGATTATGGACGTAAGCCCGGAAGACGTCCGCAAACGCTTGGAATAAGAGCATTATAAAGCCGCCTCAGTGGTGAGACGGCTCCTTTTTTATGAATGCCTAAGAGGTTGTCAGTCCACACCGCCTTTTCTGATCGGTTCCTGCACTGACGGCCATTCTGCGGCTTTACCGGTCCTTGGGTTGACAGGAAGCCTCATCTTTTCATTGGAGGCCTTTTCCGGATCTTCGCTGGCCATATAGGTGAGGATGGCGATGAGTGCAACGTTGTTTTTCAAATCATCAAATACAATCTTGTCATAAGTGTCCCGCTGCGTATGCCAGGTATAGTTTCCGTAAGCCCAGTTGAGCGAGCCCAGCATAAAGCCAGGAACACCGGCCGCGACGAACGAAGCGTGGTCACTGCCGCCACCGCCCGGCGAACCCGGGAAAGTAAATTTTATTTCTCTTGTAAGTTCGCTGGGTGCCGCTGCAAACCATCTGCCTAAATAATCGTAGGCATTTACAAATCCCGAACCGCTCACGTTCACAATTCTGCCGGTGCCGTTATCCTGGTTGAAAACCGCCTGTACATTCGGCATCTGGTCTTTATGCGCTGATACATAGGCGCGGCTGCCGTTCAGTCCCTGTTCTTCACTGCCCCAAAGCCCCACAATAATGGTTCGTTTGGGGTTAGGGTAGAGCTTCTTCAGGATTCTGGCAACCTCCATCATCATGACGGTTCCGGTCGCGTTGTCGGTGGCACCGGTTCCTCCATCCCAGGAATCGAGGTGTGCCGAAAGGATAACGTATTCATTGGCTTTTTCGCTTCCCTTGATTTCTGCAACGGTGTTGAAGGTTGGTGCCATGCCCCGATCCTTGCTGTTGGCCACGATTTTTAGCTTTGGTGTTACACCGTTCTGGAGCATCCGGTAGAGTTGTCCGTAATCCTCAAGCGAAATATCTACAGCAGGGATTTTCTTCGTTCCTGCACTGAAGATCTTGTTGACTCCAAAACCGCGGCTCCAGTTGCTGAGAACCAGTCCCGCAGCCCCGGCATCCTCAAAAGGTTTATTAAGGGTTCTCCAGGTTAGCCCCAGAGTCTCCAGAGACTGGTTCCATTCTCTGGTTGCGGCTTCAGTTTCTTTTTTATACTTCTCAAAAGATTCCGGAGTCGCAAATTCCTTCCAGTTGTACTCCGGGCGTCCGCTCGGCTGGTACTGCGAGACCATAACCAGCTTGCCTTTTACTTTTGGAAGCCATTTGTTGAACTCTTCTTTTGATTTAAAGGTTGGCAGCATAATCACTTCTGCGGTGACACCTTTAGCACCTGTTGCAGGGCTGAAGGCCAGCTGCATACCTTCCAGGGATTTTACGTGGGGATAAACCATTTCTACCGACGAGGTGCCGCGCTCCCAAGATTTCCATTCACCGTACTGTTCATTCCTGGCATCGATGCCCCAGCTCTTGAATTTGTTTATGGCCCAGTCATGTGCCTGTTTCATTTTAGGAGTTCCAACGAGCCTTGGTCCAATCCCGTCCACCAGCTCATAAGCCAGTTTTTCAGTTTGTGAGTTGCTGTAGGCTTCATTCATGATCGATTTCACCATTTCCTGCTGCGTTTGTGCGGTTGAGAATGTAAAAGCGATAACGGCCGAAGCCATAAAAAGTTTAGTGTAGTTCATGATTTTTTCATTTTACGGGCTTGAAGATAATAAATTTTGTTGAATGGCTGCGTCAGTCCTGCACCAAAGCTGGTTTGAAGGTTCTAAACTGTAGTGTAAAATTATTCAGACCAGTTAAAATGTATGGGCTTTATGGATTGCCGGGAAGATTTTAGCAGGGTATTTCGCAAAATCACTAACTTTATGCCTCCAAAATTTAAACCTATGACTTCAAAAGAAAAAGTGGCTGCATTAAGAAAGAAAATGCAGGAAGAGAATATTGATGCCTTTATTGTTTATTCCGCTGATCCCCATATGAGCGAGTATTTGCCTGATGAGTGGCTTGAAAGGAGCTGGCTTTCAGGTTTCACGGGTTCTGCGGGGTTTGTGTTGGTTACTCATGATAAAGCTGCACTCTGGACGGACGGCCGCTATTTCGTGCAGGCTCCCGTTGAACTGGAAGGCTCGGATTTTGAACTGATGAAAATGGGTGAGGAAGGCGTTCCCGAGTATACCGACTGGCTGAAAACTGAAGTAAAAGAAGGCGGAACGGTTGCGGTAAACGCTTTGGCAACGTCCAATACAAACTGGACAGACCTGGAGGACAAACTGGCTTCAAAAAATATTAAAGTAGTCGATATTCCCTTTTTAAAAGAGATTTGGGTAGATAGAACTTCAGATAAAACTAAAAATCCAGTTTTTGTACATCCGGTAGAACGGGCCGGTAAATCCGTAAGCGATAAACTGGCTGCCATCCGCAAGAAAATGGAGGAACAGGAAGCCACCTTCCATATTATTGCCAGTTTGGATGATGTTGCCTGGACGCTGAATTTAAGAGGAAGTGATGTGGATTATAATCCGGTTTTCCTGGGGTATATCACACTTTCAAAGGGTAACGCCACACTTTATGTAGATCTTGAAAAACTGACTGATGATGCTAAGAAACACCTTGCAGATTCGGGTGTGGATGCGAGACCTTACAGTGATTTTTTCCTGGATCTAAAAGCGGTGAAAGATCAGAAAGTCCTAATTTCGCCTAATACCAATCAAGCCATTTTTGATACCCTTAAAAGCAGCAATCAATTCATTAAAGCACCGGTTCCGGGCAATCTGATGAAAGCGCAAAAAAATGCAGCCGAACTGGAAGGTTTCAGAACCGTGATGCAAAGGGACGGCGTGGCGATGGTAAAATTCCTTTACTGGCTTTCCCAAACCGCCGGGAAAGAACCGTTGACAGAATATTCCATCAGCGTGAAACTGAGAGATTTCCGGGCGGAAGGCAAGAATTTTGTGGGTGAAAGTTTCGGTTCTATCATCGGTTATAAAGGAAACGGCGCCATCGTGCATTATTCCCCAAAAGAGGACGGCAGCAAGGCCGTAACCAATGACGGCAGCATCCTTATTGATTCTGGCGGACAATACCTGGAAGGAACAACCGATATCACCCGCACGGTGGCCTTAGGCGCTGTAACCGACGGGTTTAAAAAGGATGTAACCCTGGTTCTGAAAGGTCTGATCGGTCTTTCAATGGTAAAATTTCCGAAGGGTACACGCGGTGTACAGCTCGATGCATTTGCCAGAATGCCGCTTTGGTTACAGGGTAAAGACTACAATCACGGTACGGGCCACGGTGTGGGCAGTTTTATGAATGTTCACGAGGGGCCGCAGAACATCAGAAAAGATATGAACTTTCAGGAACTGCTTCCGGGAATGGTTTGCTCCAACGAGCCGGGATTCTATGTAGAAAACAGTTACGGTATCCGTCACGAAAACCTTGTGGCGGTGCAGGAGGTCACCAGCACATCTGGCGCAACCTTCTACGAATTTGAAACGTTAACCATTTGCCCGTTCGACAGAAACATTATCATCGCAGAAATGCTGACTGAACCTGAGCGAAACTGGCTCAACAGCTATCACCAGTGGTGCAGGGAAAAACTTGAAAACGACCTGGAAGGCGAGGTGAAAGATTGGTTCCTGGAACAGGTGAAACCTCTGTAAATTAATAATTAATAAGGAATAATTGATCACTGAAACTGTGGAATTTCTGCACTTTTAGTTTTACAGACTTTTGCAGATGTAATTTCAAAAATATTTTTCTGTAAGATATTGGTTATCTGTAAAAATTGTTTTATTTTTGCAGCCTGTTAATCAACCTCTGACGAAGGACGTGAATGTTGTTTAGCTCGGCAAACAATTTTTTATACAAAAAAATGGATTTATTAAAGTACGTACAGGACAAGTACATTGCTAAAAAAGAATTCCCGGAATTCAAAGCCGGTGACACCATCACCGTGTATTACGAGATCAAAGAAGGTAACAAAACCAGAACACAGTTCTTTAAAGGAACAGTGATCCAGTTGAGAGGAACAGGACTTACCAAAACTTTCACCATCAGAAAGATGAGCGGTGACATAGGGGTAGAGAGAGTTTTCCCGATCAACATGCCGGCTTTGCAAAAAATCGAAGTGGACAGAAGAGGTAAAGTTAGAAGAGCAAGAATCTACTACTTCAGAAATCTTCGCGGTAAGAAAGCAAGAATCAAAGACGCTGCTTACAAAAAGAGCTAAGATAATTCAGACAACAACAATAGAAAAACCACTCGGATCCGTTCGGGTGGTTTTTCGCTTTTTGCAGACTGATGATTTGGGCGTATCCTTCACTCGGTCATTGTGCGCTCGCTGCGCTCGCGCTCCATTCCCTCGCTCAGGCCGGGCTTCTCCAGGCTGCACTTCGTTTCGGTGCTGCGCTTCGCTCCGCACTGCTCCCTGCGGTCGCACCTTCCATATCCCTTACGCAGAAAAACGGTTGATTATCAGTTAAGTCCAGCCGTTTTTTATATCGCAGAAATTCTGTAATTTAAAGCCTCTGAAAAAATTGTGAAAAATGATCGATAAAAGAGTAAAAAATGCAGAAGAAGCCATTGCCGGTATCCAAAGCGGAATGACGCTCATGCTGGGCGGTTTCGGGTTGTGCGGCATCCCTGAAAACTGCATCAGCGCCTTGGCTGAAAGCAATGTAACCGACTTGACCTGCATATCCAATAACGCCGGTGTGGATGACTTTGGTCTTGGTTTGCTTCTTCAAAAGAAGCAGATCAGGAAAATGATTTCCTCTTATGTAGGCGAAAATGCTGAGTTCGAACGCCAGATGCTTTCCGGTGAGTTAGAAGTAGAACTCACGCCGCAGGGAACCTTGGCCGAAAAATGCCGTGCCGCCCAGGCCGGAATTCCTGCTTTTTATACACCGGCCGGTTACGGAACAGAAGTAGCGGAAGGCAAAGAAGTTAAAGAATTCAACGGGAAACCGCATATTCTGGAACATGCTTTTGAAGCGGATTTCTCCATCGTAAAAGCCTGGAAGGGCGACCACGCCGGCAACCTGATTTTCAAAGGTTCAGCACGCAATTTCAACCATCCGATGGCAGGAGCCGCAAAAATCACCATTGCCGAAGTGGAAGAACTTGTGGCACCGGGCGAACTCGACCCGAACCAGATCCACATTCCCGGAATTATGGTGCAGCGCATCTTCCAGGGACAGCAGTACGAAAAGAGGATAGAACAAAGAACTGTAAGAAAAAAGGAAATTTGAAAATCAGTTTAATTTGAAAATTTGAAAATGATGAGAAACGATAAAACAAATATAATCGTCGATAAAACTTTCAATTTTGCTTTAGATATTGTAGAGTTTACGGAGCAGTTATATGAGAAAAACCGTTTTGCATTAGCCAATCAAATCTTCAAATCCGGGACTTCCATTGGAGCCAATGTTCATGAAGCCCAAAATGCCGAAAGCAAAAACGACTTCATCCATAAAATGAAGATTTCGGCTAAAGAAACTGACGAAACAGGTTTTTGGTTTAAACTGTGTGAGAAATCACCTTATTTACCTACACCTGATGAGAAGATGAAAACCGAACTGCAGGAAATTCATCTTATTCTGAACAAAATTATTTCAACAAGTAAAACAGGAAATTGAATTTTCAAATCTTCAAATTTCCACATTTTCAAATTAGAATATGTTAACTAAAGAACAGATCGCAAAACGCATAGCAAAAGAAGTAAAAGACGGCTTTTACGTCAACCTCGGCATCGGAATCCCGACGTTGGTGGCCAATTACGTTCCCCAAAACCTCAATGTAGAGTTCCAGAGTGAAAACGGTATACTGGGTATGGGGCCATTTCCGTACGAAGGTGAAGAAGACGCTGACCTGATTAACGCCGGAAAACAAACCATTACAATGCTTCCGGGCGGTTCGTTTTTCGATTCGGCATTCAGTTTTGGGATGATCCGCAGCCAGAAAGTGGATCTCACCATTCTTGGCGCAATGGAAGTGTCTGAAAAAGGTGATATTGCCAACTGGAAAATCCCTGGAAAAATGGTGAAAGGAATGGGCGGTGCGATGGATTTGGTAGCTTCCGCGGAAAATATCATCGTGGCCATGATGCACGTGAACAAAGCCGGCGAGAGCAAAATCCTCAGGGAGTGTACACTGCCGTTGACCGGCGTTAACTGTGTGAAAAAGGTGGTAACAGAACTTGCTGTTCTGGAGGTAACACCAAATGGGTTCAAGCTTTTGGAACGTGCACCGGGCGTTTCGGTGGAAGACATTATTAAGGCCACCGAAGCAGATTTAATCATTGAAGGCGACATTCCGGAAATGCAGCTGGATTAGTTTTAGAATGGAAACCTTAAGGCTGTACGAATTCTGAACACCATACGCCATGTGAAAGCGGCGAGGTAGAGCGTGATCATCTTGTGCGGCAGTATTCTTAAGGGTCAAAACTTTCAAATTTCCCGTTGTCATAAAAAAGGACAATCCTTTTGATTTTATTTCCCTGGGTTTCAAAAGCTTGGGGATTTTTTTGTGCAGTATTTTTCTCTAATGGCGGAGAATCGTTTAAAATATCCTGCACATGACGCTCCGTCGCTTTAGCAGATTCTCGGGGCGTTTCATTTTTTTCTTCAAAAGAAGTTTTCATAACGCGGTCTTCTTTTTCCGTAAAACCAAAATTATCATCGTCAATCAGCGAAAAGAGGTCGGGCAGGGAAGTGGGCTTGGTCTTTTCGGGCACTGCTTCCGGTGTGTGTGCCTCTTCAGGTTTTTTCAGCATTTCTCCGTCACCTTTGATGAGCCAGTCCCACTCAAGCTCCGGAAATTGTTCCTTAACCTTAATCAGGAAATCAAGGGAAGGTTTATTTCTGCCGGATGTGATGTGTGAAACAGAAGAACGCTGCACATCGACCGCATCTGCAAATTCAGATGAGGATAGCTCAGAATATTCAATGATTTTCGAAATTCTTTCATTTAAATTCATACAGACCTTAAAAATTTACAATTACAAATGTAAAAAAAATAATTTACAAATCTAAAATACAAAAGTAAATCAAGTGCGTAAATACTGTTTTACAAAAGTAAAAACCAACACCTAAAGTGCTGGTTTTTAGATTATCTGTTTATTTAAAATTGTAAATTATCTGCGGTGCTGCTCTTCAGCTTCTTCGTCAAATTTAAGTTTTCTTTCTTTTTTCTGTTCAGGGAACAGCAGAGATGCCACAATACTTGCTGCGAGGATTCCCACAATAATCAGAAGTGAATGTGAAGTTTCGAAGCCCCAGCCTTCAAGCTGGTGGTGGAAGATCATCTTTAAACCGATAAAGGTTAAAAGAAATGCTAAGCCGGTTTTCAGGAATCTGAATTTATCGATAATTCCCGCCAATAAGAAGAACATCGAACGCAGACCAATGATTGCAAAAATATTGGAGAAAAACACAATATATGGGTCTTTTGTCACTGAAAATATCGCGGGGATACTGTCTACTGCAAATATCAAATCCGTCGCTTCGATGATCAGGAGAACGAGGAAAAGTGGCGTCATTTTTTTTACGCCGTCGATGGTTACCCAGAATTTCTGTCCTACAAAGTGGTTATGAACCTTAAAATAGCGGTTCGCAAATTTTACGACAGGATGGTTTTGGGTATCGATTTTTTCGTCATTATCCTTCTGAAGAAACATCTTAACGCCGGTGATCACCAGAAAGCCACCGAAAACATACATAATCCAGCTGAACTTGGCGATCAGTGCTGCACCCACAAAGATGAAGATAAAACGCATGATGATCGCGCCCAGGATACCCCAGAACAGTACGCGGTGATAATTCTTTTCCACAACCCCAAAAGCGGTAAATATCAGGATTATTACAAAGATGTTATCCACAGAAAGGGCATATTCCACAATATAACCCGTCAGATACTCCAATCCCAGATTCTGATTATACAGGGCAATAGAATGCTCCAGGTCGTTAGGGATAATTTTTACCGGATGGCGGTGTTTCGTAATGACGGTTTGAAGTTTTTCAATGCTGTCGATGCCGTGGAGTAGGTGACCGTAGGTAATCAAAATAAAATAGAAACCCATCGCCAGAGTAACTACCGCAAAACTCATAAGTCCTGCTTTTTTCATGGATACCACACCTCCGGATTTTTTACCAAGATTAAGGTCTATGGCCAATATTATAACAATAAAAACCAAGAAAGCGCCTAAGAATAAAATTTCGCTGTTCATATAAAAAAATAAGCGCAAATATACCAAAACATAATCTTTAAATAAAATTTACAAAAGTAAATAAAGTAATTTTTATCAGAGTAAAATCTTTATTTCCGTTTAAAAAAATTGTCCAAAAATGGAGTAACAAGAGCCCTTCTCCACTTAAAGCAATCTTATTCTAAGAATTTAATTAAATTTTATAAATGACTGATTTTTTGTATAATAAATTTTATTTTTAAAAATAATTCAATCCACAAAATTATCCACAGACAAAGTGACAATTTACACTGTTTAAACAATTTACAAAAGTTAATTATTTGATTTGATAATAAAAAAATTTATTTTTGAATTCTGTAAACTGCACACCCAATGGCAATCGAGAACTTCTACCGTCAAAACCCTAATTTTCCACACCGCTATATTTCGTCCCAAAACCTTAAAAAATTTCTGCAGGAGAATCTCAGCGGTTATATTTCAGAAATTGGTACCTCTTATTTGGGAAAACCAATTTATATGATGTCGATGGGCAAGGGCGAAACCAAAGTTTTGGCTTGGTCTCAGATGCATGGAAATGAGAGTAATGCTACCCACGCGATGCTTGACCTTTTGGAAATTTTCAAGCACAGTCCAGAATTGAAAGAGGAAATTTTCTCAAAAATTACGCTCGATTTTATCTTTATGCTGAATCCGGACGGATCTGATAAATGGACGCGGAGAAACGCTCTCGATATTGATATGAACCGCGATTATCTGAAACTCTCGAGTAAAGAATTCCCATTTCTGAAAAACATTGCCGAAAAAGGAAAATATCATTATGCGCTGAACCTCCATGAACAGCGAACCATTTTTACCACTGACGGTCTGCATCCGGCAACGTTGTCATTCCTGGCTCCTGCGGAAAATTTTGAGAGGGAGGTCACAGAAACGCGCAAGAAAGCCATGGCCGTAATCTCTGCGATTTACGGACAGATGAAGGATTTGATTCCGAACCAGATCGCGCGATACAACGACGAATTTTATCCGACTTCCACAGGAGATAATTTCACAAAAATGGGCCTGCCTACGGTTTTATTCGAAGGCGGTCATTTCCCGGATGATTACCAAAGAAACGGAACGCGAAAGTATTATACGATTGCCTTATTTTATGGTTTGAAAGCGGTTTCTGAATTAAAGGGAAGCACTCAGAAATTTGAAAATTATTTTACGATTCCTGAAAATCAGGAAACGCATTATGACATCATTTACCGAAATGTAAAGCTGAATACAGATTTTGAATGTATTCTGGATGTGGCGGTGCAGTACAGGGAGATTTATCATGAGGGTGACGAGGATATTTCTTTTGTCCCCATGGTGATGGAAGTGGGTGACTGTGGAAAAAAGAAAGGCTGGAAAGAAATAGACTGCACCGGAAAATACTTTAAATCGGCACGCAAGTACCCGAAATTGGATGCGGAAGTGGATTTTGAGATACTGGATTCACCCGAAAATTAAACAGAAAACTCTTAGTTAAGTTCATAAAAAAAATCGGGCGCCGCGGCAAAAGCCGCGGCGCCCTCAAATTTTATAAGAATATAGGTTAAGCTTGCGAAATTTGTGTCACCGTGCTGCTTACTTTACAACCCTAATTCCGCTCGCCATAAATCTGATTTCCTTTTGCGGCTCTGTAATCGCATCAATCTCAGCTTGTGTTTTCTTAGCATCTTCGGCATAATGCTTAGCTTCTTCTACCGAAAGTGTCTTTTCTTCAGCCGTGCCTTCCAGAATTATGTTTTTCCCCTTCAGCGCGGTTGGCACAAAGAAGGCATAATCTTTCATTTTTACGAAAAACCTTTCATTATTATCAGTTTGCAGAGTAAGCCAGCAACCTTTATTCGGACAAACCTCTGTAACTGTTGCTTTCACGACTACGTTCTCGGCTTTTCCGTTTTTCTTCACCTTCTCCTGTAAATCTTTTGTAGAAATTGCCTTAGCCTTTGCACTCACTTTTGCACCGTAAGTATCTCCAACAAGCGCTTTCCCAGGTGGCGGGCCTTTCTTTTCGGCATTCTGAGCAAATGAAACAGTGGCAGTGCCAAGGAGCAGTAAGAATAGTAATTTTTTCATTATTCAGTAATTTTAAGCAAAAATAAGTAATAATAATTTAACATTAGTGTGTTTTCCTGAAATAAAATTTTATATTTACTTTTTTCAATTCAAAAAAAACTATGGACAAAAAACTCAAGCTTTGGGACGCTACGATGCTCGTAATGGGCTCTATGATCGGCAGCGGGATTTTCATCGTAAGTTCCGATATGATGCGTAATCTCGGCTCCGGCTATTGGCTGATCGCCGTTTGGATCATCACTGGAATCCTTACTGTGGCAGGTGCCATTTCGTACGGAGAACTCTCTTCGGTTTTCCCAAAAGCCGGCGGACAGTACACTTACATCAACGAAATTTTTGGGAAAATGGCGGGTTTTCTTTACGGTTGGGGACTTTTCACCGTCATACAGACGGGAACCATTGCGGCCGTGGCTATGGCTTTCGGGAAATTTACCGCTTACCTTGTTCCCTGGCTCAATAATTCAGATCCTATTTTCCAGAGTGGAAGTTTCCGCATTACCTGGGTACAGATTTTGGCGATTGTCATCATTATGCTGCTCACCTACATCAATACCCGCGGCGTAAAAGGCGGTAAACTTCTGCAGAATCTTTTTACGGTTTCCAAGATTTTGGCGCTTCTCGGGCTCATCGCTTTCGGATTTATTTTGGTTAAAGATTCTCACTGGGCAGAAAATTTAAGTTTTGGCTGGAAAGCGTTTCAGGATTTCGGTAAGGAAGTGGGGAATGATTTGGTTCCTGCAGGCTGGAAAGAAATTGGCGGGATAACTTTACTCGGCGGGATTGCGGCTGCCATGGTAGGTTCGGTTTTCAGTTCCGTGGCTTGGGAAAACGTAACTTTTATGTCCGGCGAAATTGAAAATCCAAAGAAAAACGTCGTGAAATCAATGGTCTTTGGTACTGTAGCCGTAATGTCCCTCTATCTTTTAGTGAATCTCGTTTACCTCAATGCTCTTGATCGCGACGGGATAGCTTTTGCTGATAAAAACCGCCCGGCTGTTGCAGCTTCGGAGATGATTTTTGGAAATTTCGGTACGGTGATTATGGCGGTTTTGGTTATGATTTCTACTTTTGGCTGCATCAACGGACTGGTTCTCGCCGGCGCCAGGGTTTATCAGACAATGGCAAAAGACGGCCTTTTTTTCAAGGCAGCGATCGGTAACAACCGCCACGGCGTGCCCGGGAAATCTCTCTGGATGCAGGGTATCTGGGCTTCTGTCCTGGCACTTTCCGGGCAGTATGGCGATTTGCTGGATATGATTTCATTCGTTATCGTCCTTTTTTATATGATCACGGTTTTCGGCGTGATCTGGCTCAGGATCAAGAAACCAGACCTCGAAAGGCCTTACAAAACCTGGCTCTATCCCGTGACACCGCTTCTGTATTTACTGATCGGCACCGCATTTTGTGTGCTGCTTATTATTTACAAACCACAATATACGTGGCCGGGTTTCCTCCTGATTCTCATTGGTGTACCGGTATATTTCTTCATCAACCGGAAAGATAAGGAGCAGGGCGTCTAGTACGTTCTATGACGCACGGACCCGCTGTCCGCACTCGCTTTTTCGGCGGCGGCGTAGCCGCCGCCGAAAAAGAGCTCAAACAAATGCTCCCATCGGGGCTAAAAATTTCGTTTCGGTCTTTTGTAAGCTGACGGTTCTTCATTTGTAGACTAAATTTTAGTTTTAATCAAAACCGTTTTATTCCAGCTGGAAATACCTGTCACAATTAATTGATCATTTAATTCATTCTGTTGTCTTTGTAATATCTTAGCTTCTATGTTTCTATGTATTCAATATATTTTCGCTAATAATTCTAAATTTGAATAAACATAAATTCCCATCTTATGCAAACGCTCCTGAAAACCATATACCTTTACGAAGTGCAGATCGCGCAGACCAAACTCGAATCCCGCGGCATTCATTCCTACATTAAAAATGAGTTTGTGAACAATGTCGCCGTAATGCCCGTTGCCGAGAACTATATCCTTGTTGTAGATGAAAAGGATTACAGTGAAGCCCTGGAAATTCTGCAGGAGAAAGAAGATTTGGATGAGGAAATTCCTGAATAAACCCTTCAGTATTGCTCCTCAGTCAATTCCATCAAACAATTTTATAAAAGCTCATTGCAGCTCCAGAAACTGATTTCCGGTACTTTCACATTGCCGCATTTTTCCTTATTTTTACCGAAAATTTATATGATTATGGCTGACTGGAAAATTGCTAAAGAATACGAAGATATCACCTATAAAAAATGCAGTGGCGTCGCAAGAATAGCCTTCAACCGCCCGGAAGTGAGAAACGCTTTCCGCCCAAAAACAACCTCAGAACTTTACGACGCTTTTTACGATGCCTATGAAGATTCGTCCATCGGCGTTGTACTTTTAACAGGGGAAGGCCCAAGCCCGAAAGACGGTGGACACGCATTTTGCAGCGGCGGAGACCAGAAGGCACGCGGACATCAGGGCTATGTAGGCGAGGATGGCCGTCACCGCTTAAATATTCTGGAGGTTCAGCGGTTAATCCGTTTTATGCCAAAAGCAGTTATTGCCGTAGTAAACGGTTGGGCCGTAGGCGGAGGACATTCACTCCACGTAGTTTGCGACCTTACTTTAGCCAGTAAAGAACACGCAATTTTTAAACAAACCGATGCGGATGTGACGAGTTTCGATGGAGGATATGGTTCTGCATATTTGGCAAAAATGGTCGGACAGAAAAAAGCGCGTGAGATTTTCTTTCTCGGAAGAAATTATTCTGCGCAGGAAGCCTTTGAAATGGGCATGGTGAATGCGGTAGTTCCACACGCCGAACTGGAAGATACTGCTTATCAGTGGGCACAGGAAATTTTGGCGAAATCACCAACTTCCATCCGTATGCTGAAATTCGCAATGAATTTAACGGACGACGGAATGGTTGGGCAGCAGGTTTTCGCTGGCGAAGCAACCAGATTGGCATACATGACTGAAGAAGCCAAAGAAGGCCGTAATGCTTTCCTGGAAAAAAGAAAGCCGGACTTCGGCGAAAATCAGTGGATTTCTTAAATTGTAAAAAGTAAAAAGTGAAATGTACAAGTTGAGTGATTTAAAATCATTTTACACTGTACATTTTATATTGTACATAAAATGAAAGATTGGATACACGCCGCACGGTTACGCACGCTGCCGCTTTCTATGAGCGGGATTATCGTAGGCTCCTTCATTGCAAAATGGCGCTTGGAAAAAGAAGGCGGAGCGTGGGACTGGACGGTTTTTGCATTGGCAATGCTCGTAACTTTGCTCTATCAGGTGCTTTCTAACTTTGCCAATGATTATGGCGACGGCGTAAAAGGTACGGACAAATTAAGAGTCAACGAAGCGGAACAGCGCGCCGTAGCCTCCGGAAAAATTACGGCTAACCAAATGAAAAATGCGGTAATTTTATTCTCGCTTTTATCGCTGGCAGCAACGGTAGCACTCCTTTATCAGGCGTTTTTTAAATACGGTTTGATGAATGAATTTTATATTTTCGTGGGGCTCGGAATAGCCTGTATTTTGGCGGCGATTGGTTATACAGTCGGTAAAAAACCCTATGGTTACCTCGGCTTAGGAGATATTATGGTTTTTATCTTCTTTGGACTGGTTTCCGTTGGCGGAAGTTATTTCCTTTTCACCAAAACTTTTCACTGGGATATTTTGCTGCCGGCAACGGCCATTGGAATGATGAGTACCGCAGTGCTGAACCTGAACAATATGCGTGATATTGAAAGCGACCGTCTATCAGGAAAGAAAACTTTTGCCTTAAGGTTAGGTTACCGCAACGCGATGATCTATGAAATGATCCTGCTGCAGCTGCCAATAATTCTCATTTTAGTTTTCTTAATGATGAATGGGCTGCACGAGGAAGGAAAGTATTATGCTTTTATCGTGATGGTGATGCTTTTTCCTGCAGCGGCATTAAGACGAAAAATTCTGCAGACTAAAGAACCGCATCTTTTGGATCCTTTTTTAAAACAAATCGGGATTATTACGATGATGATGGCAATATTACTGGCGGTGGGGTTGAATTATTTTAAGTAATCAGAAGCTGGATGATGCTGGTACAAAGTTTTTTATTTATCACAAATTAAAACAGACTTCTGACTTGAAACCTTAAACTTGAAACGTAATACAAAATTTAAATATGAAAATAAAATTTCTCGGACAGAACTGTTTTCTGTTCACCTACAGCGGAAAAAATATATTGAGTGATCCTTTCTATAACTTTCAGAAGGAAAAATCCGGGTTTGATATTACGGCCCAAAAGATAGACTATGTCCTGATTACTCACGCTCACGGCGATCATACGGCGGATGTAAAAGAAGTTTTAGAACATCATCCGGAGGCAACAGTAATCGGGCAACCGGAAATTTGCGGTTATTTCAACCATCCAAATTCCATTGATATTAATTTCGGGGGTTCTGCAAAATTTGATGACCTTAAAATTTCAATGGTTCCGGCCTCACATACTTCCAGTTTTCCTGATGGAACTTACGGTGGGCAGCCTGCAGGCTATATGTTCAGATTTGAGGGAAAAAATGTTTATTTCGCCGGCGATACCGGTGTAATGGCAGATATGGCGTACTTTCCGCAACTCTTTGGTGAAATTACCGCGGCGATTCTTCCGGTTGGTTCACATTACACGATGTGCCCCAGGAAAGCCAGTTTTGCGGCTTCAGAACTGCTGAAAACAAAAAGAGTAATCGGCTGCCATTTTGATACTTTTCCGGCGATTAAGATAGATCATGAGGAAGCTCATGCTTTATTTAACGAAAAAAATATTGAGTTTTCATTACCGCAATTGGGAGAGGAGTTTGAATTCTAATCATAACACAGTTTTTTACAATGTGGGGTACTGGGTTTTTCTATTTTTGTGAAAATTTTTATCATAATGACGAAAGAGATTTGGGTTGAACATCCAACAGATACTGAAGGTACAAGTTTTACGAAGTTTGAAATTTCCAATTTTGGAAGGCTAAAAATATACAATCACCTTTCACCAAACGGAAGAATTACCAAAGGTACACTTGTAAGAGGTGTTCCTTCCTACATCTACAAAATTTACAGGTCTGCACCGGAACGGGACCAGCAAAAACTGGATGAGGCTGTGGAAAAATATCAGGAAGCCCGCAGAATGGTTGCAAAATTCCGCTACCAGCCGCTGAAGCTGGCCCAATACAAAAAAGAACGCGACCAGCTGAAGGAAAAGAAAAAGAAACTTACCCAAAAAGTAGCGAAAAAGAGAGAACACTCTGTTGTGCTGATCATTCACCGCCTGGTTGCCGAATACTTCTTGGAAAAGCCTGCTGAGAAAGACAAAATTTTTGTTATTCATAAAGATTTCGACAAAAAAAATAACCATGTGGATAACCTCGCCTGGGCAAGCCAGGACGAAATAAGTGCGCGGCATTCGCAACAGCCGAAACTGCTGCTGCATAAATTCAAAAGGCAACTCTACAATATTCCGCAACCTCCGCGAAATATGAAGCTCTCGGAAAATGATGTGCTTTATATCAAAAAAAGACTAAAAAAGGACGATAAAATAGAAAAACTGGCACAGCGGTTTGGTGTTGCCCACAGTACCATAAAAAACATCCGGGACGGTAAAACCTGGAAAAATGTAAAACTCGTTGAAGACCTGCTGGATGAAAGAGAGAAATAAAAAAACGGCAAGCGATCTACATCACACCGCTACAACCGATTACCTTTGCTGCGTTCCCACCCTGGAGGATTTTCAGGAGCTGGTTGTGTAGGACTTGCCGGCTGCAAAGATACGGGAAAAATTTAAAATTCAAAATTCAAACAATATTTTTATAAAAAACTAAAGAGGAGAAGTATGTTCAGAAATGTTTATGCAGTTGGTTTCATGATATTTATCGCGATTATGGCCGCGTTTTTTATCACCAATATTTTTTTCAGGGATGTGAATTATTACCGTACTTCGATGACGCTGAATGCGTTTTTGCTGCCGTTTATCTTCGCAGTTGGCGCATTTCTTTCGGTGACAGCTTACAGCAGGTGGAAGAAAGCTCTGAGTTTTAAGGAAGCGTACGGTCGCGCCTTCATCCCGATGTTTATTGGTGGGCTGCTTTCAATCGCGACTATTTTTCTTTATATCACTTATGTGGATAAAGACACAAAAGACCTTTTGAATCACCAGTATATCGAAAGTTTCAGAACGTCTCTTGAAGATGAGTATCAAAAATCGACCAAAGTTTTTAAACCTGGAAGCGAGGAGATGAAAGATGTGGAGAAAAAATATGCCGAAGGTAAGATCCGACTGGCTGAGAAGGAAAAGAAAAATGAAGATATGTTTTCAGGTAAGTATTTTCTGTATGTTTTTGCCGGATATTGCGCCTATTTCCTGATTTTATCTTTATTTTTTGGAAGTTTTTTCAGGACGAGAAGTTATCAGTAGATTTCAAATTGGTTTGGCATAAATATTTACACGTATATTTGTAAATAACATGGATTTTGAAGATGCCATCCAGATTTTCTGCGCACATCAAATCAAAAAAATAGACGGAATCATCACCAGAAACATCAAAGATTTTTCAACTTCTGAAATTGATGTATTTACCCCGGATGAAGTCATAATTTATATTAACTAAAAACTCAAGAAATAATTGAATCAGCCTAATTTATCTATAGTAATTCCGCTTCTGAACGAAGAAGAAAGCCTTGAAGAACTTTTTTCCCGTATCGACAGCGTTTGCAGAACCAATAATCTGTCCTACGAAATATGGTTTGTTGACGACGGCAGCACCGATTTATCGTGGACCATCATTGAAAATCTAAAAATAAGCCATCCGCAGATTCATGGGATTAAATTTTCCAGGAATTATGGTAAATCACAGGCGCTTCATGCCGCTTTCGAGAGGGCGAAAGGTGATGTTGTGATTACCATGGATGCTGACTTACAGGATTTTCCTGAGGAAATTCCTGAACTGTATTCGATGGTAAAAAATGAAAATTACGACATCGTCTCCGGCTGGAAAAAGAAGCGCTTCGACAATGTGATGACGAAAAATCTTCCGTCAAAGCTGTTCAATGCTGCTGCCAGCAAGGTTTCCGGTGTATCGCTACACGATTTCAACTGCGGCCTGAAAGCCTACAAACACCAGGTGGTAAAATCTATTGACGTTTATGGCGACATGCACCGCTACATCCCTGTTTTGGCAGCCAATGCCGGTTTCAGAAGAATTACTGAGAAACCTGTTCAGCACCAGGCCAGGCCGTACGGAACTTCAAAATTTGGTACGGAAAGATTTGTACGCGGATTTTTGGATTTGGTGACCTTATGGTTTGTGAGCCGTTTTGGCGGCCGGCCCATGCATTTTTTTGGTGCGGTGGGAACACTGATGTTCATCGTCGGATTTCTGTCGGCTCTTTGGTTGGGAATTTCCAAGCTCATCGACGTTTCCAGAGGGATTTATGGAAATTTAATCGCAGAAAATCCGTGGTTTTTTATCGCTTTGACGATGATGATTTTAGGAACTTTACTGTTTATCGGGGGTTTTCTGGGAGAACTGATTATCAGAACGAACCGCGAGCACAAGAATTACCATATTGAAGAAGTGATTTAATTGAACTTAAAAATGAAACGAATTCTTCTCGTTCTTTGGATAAACCTAATTGTCATTTCCTGCGGAAAAGTCACTCCCAAAGGCAATATTGAAAGCAAAGACATTCAGGTTGAAGATTTCAGTAACTTGAACCTTCAGGGTAAATTTAAAGTATTTTTTGTCAACAGTCCCAAGAATTTCGTGAATGTTGAAACTTACGAAAATGTAGCAAAAAATCTTAAGATCAATGTTTCTGACAAAACTTTAAATATTGTTGAAAAGCGTGAGACACAAGGTGTGGATTTCTATAATATCACCGTTTATTCCAAATACAATCCTGAAAAAATTTCAGTTTCCGACAGCGTCGAACTCAATATCTCAGGGGATATAAAGACCGATAATTTTAAACTGAATTTAAAAAATAACGCTAAATTTATAGGAGCTTTAAACTCAAGACGGGCAGCAGTGGAAATGCAGAATACCAGCCGTGCAAATTTTACCGGAAAAACCAAAGATGCCCTGATTAAAATTGGAGATACAGCCCATATCATCGCACCTTACTGGGTAATTACAAATCTGGATCTGCAGGCGAAAAACGGCAGTTATACTGAGGTTGATGTGAAAGACACTCTGAAAGGAAACCTTCAGAATACTTCTAAACTGTTGTTTTATAATGATCCGGTCAGGCGCTTTAAAGCGGATAAAACTGCTAAGATTGAAAACAAAGAATTAGATTAAAAAATTAAATTTTATGATAACAGAAAATTTATCACCGTTAGAAAAAGCCAAACTCTGGCTCGGTGAAGGATTTGACGAAGAAACAAGAAATGCCGTAGAAATGCTCATCAAATCCGGTTCTGCAGACCTTGATGACTCGTTTTACAGGGCTTTGGAATTCGGGACCGGCGGTATGCGCGGAATTATGGGCGTGGGGACAAACCGTCTCAACAAATATACACTGGGACAGGCCACTCAAGGTTTGGCAAATTATCTTTTGCAGCAGTTTCCGGGAGAGGAGATCAAAGTAGCCATTGCCTATGACGTTCGCAACAACTCAAAAGAATTCGGGAAACTGGTTGCTGACGTGCTGACAGCCAACGGTATAAAAGTTTTACTGTTTAAAAACCACAGGCCGACACCGGAACTGTCGTTCACCGTTCGTCATAAAAAATGTAACGCCGGAATCGTTCTCACCGCCTCTCACAATCCACCGGAATACAACGGATACAAAGTCTATTGGAATGACGGTGCACAGGTAGTTCCGCCGCATGATGAAAATATCATTAAAGAAGTGTATTCTACAGAATTTGATATGATTAAATTCAATGGTAATGATGATTTAATTGAATGGATCGGTGAAGAACAGGACGATGTTTATATCAATGCGTGCATAGAACATTCACTCTACCAAAAAGATAGAACGGGATACGATGATCTGAATATCGTATTTACGTCCATCCACGGCACAACCTACACAACTGTTCCTAAAGCGCTTGAGAAAGCCGGTTTTAAGAAAATTGACCTCGTAACAGAACAGATGATTCCGAGCGGAAATTTCCCAACTGTAGAATCTCCAAACCCGGAAGAACCTGCTGCCCTGGAAATGGCAATGAATTTAGCCAGAATCACCAACGCCGATATCGTAATTGGTACAGATCCGGACGGCGACAGGCTTGGAATTGCGGTAAGAAATTTAGACGGTGAAATGCAGCTGCTGAATGGCAACCAATGCAATACAATCTTAACTTACTACATCCTCGACCAATGGAAAAAAGCCGGAAAAATCACCGGAAAAGAGTTCATTGGTTCTACCATCGTAACTTCGGATATTTTCTTTGATATCGCTGAAAAATTTGGTGTGGAATGCAAAGCTGGGCTTACAGGTTTCAAATGGATCGGCAAAATGATTCGCGACGCAGAAGGCACTGAAAAATTCGTTTGCGGCGGTGAGGAATCCTTCGGATTTATGACCGGAGATTTCGTTCGAGACAAAGATTCCTGCGGTTCCATACTTTTGGCCTGCGAAATTGCAGCCTGGTGCAAAGCCAACGGAAGCTCGATGTTCCAGTATCTGATTGATATCTACAAAGAAACCGGAATGTACTACGAAGGTTTGATCAATGTAGTGAAAAAGGGCAGAACAGGGGCAGAGGAAATTCAGCAGATGATGGTAAACTTCCGGGAGAATCCACCAAAAGAAATCGCAGGTTCACCGGTTGCTGAAATCCGCGATTATAAGGAGCAAACTAAAACACTCGCCCACGGAAAAGAAACTATGGATGACATTCCGAAATCGAATGTATTGATTTATTATACTGAAGACGGCACAAAAGTTTGCGTTCGCCCTTCAGGAACTGAGCCGAAAATCAAGTTTTATGTTTCAGTGAAAGATCAGATTGCTTCTCAGGATGATTTTAAACAAAAACTTCAGACATTAGGTGCCAAGATTGATCAGGTAAAGACAGATTTAAATCTATAAAAACGAGAACCGGAAGATAAGTCCGGTTTTTTTATTTGGAAAATCATTTAATTACTTCAAAAATTAAAAGCAGAAATAGACTAAATTTGCGTAACGAAATTAAAATTATATCAAGTGAAAATTTCAAAGTTAGCGGCCAGTCTGATTGGTTCGGAGATTATTAAAATTGGTAATGAGGTCAATGATTTAAGGGCGAAAGGTGCAGAAATTGCCAATCTGACCATCGGTGACTTAAATTCAGATATATATCCAATTCCGTCAAAATTAAAAGAAGGAATTCAGGAAGCCTATAAAAATAATTTGACCAATTATCCGCCGGCAAACGGACTTTTAAGTCTCAGAAAATCAGTTTCCGAAGATTTGAAAAACCGTTGGAATCTGGATTATGCACCAAACGACATCTTGGTTGCAGGCGGTTCGCGCCCTTTAATTTATGCGACATTTAAAACTATTGTAGATGAGGGTGATAAAGTGGTTTATCCGGTACCTTCATGGAATAATAACCACTACGCATACCTGACCTCTGCCAATAAAATCGAGGTTGAAACTTCTAAATCAAACAATTATCTGCCAACAGCCGAAGACCTGAAGCCGCATTTGGATGGCGCTGTTCTTTTGGCGTTGTGTTCGCCTTTAAATCCTACCGGAACGATGTTCACCAAAGAACAGCTTTCTGAAATCTGTAAGCTGGTGCTCGACGAAAATTCCAAAAGAGGTGAGGATGAGAAGCCGCTTTACCTGATGTATGACCAGATTTATGCGATGCTAACTTTTGGGGAAGAGCATTACAATCCGGTTTCGCTTTTCCCTGAAATGAAAAAGTATACCATCTTTATCGACGGTACTTCCAAATGCTTTGCAGCTACAGGCGTGCGGGTTGGCTGGAGTTTCGGCCCCGCTGAAATTATCGATAAAATGAAAGCACTTCTCACTCATGTTGGGGCATGGGCTCCGAAACCTGAACAGGAGGCAGTCGGCGTTTTTATGCAAAATGCTGATGATGTAAATGAATTCGTGGATGACTTCAAAGGGAAGATTGCTGAGAGTTTGCAAACGCTTCACGAAGGAATTCAGAATATGAAAACAAAAGGTTTCTCCGTTGAAAGCATTAAACCGATGGGGGCACTTTACCTCACAATTGAGCTGGATTATATCGGTAAAACAAAACCGGACGGCTCACAAGTAGTAGATTCAACAGATCTGGTTTTCTATCTCATTAAAGAAGCCGGAGTTGCGCTGGTACCTTTCTCGGCATTTGGAAATTCGCGAAATATGCCTTGGTTCCGGGCTTCTGTTGGAGGTTTGAGCATAGAAGAAGTTAGAGATCTGTTCCCGAGACTGGAAGCCGCTTTGAATAAACTGAAATGATGAAGATCATCGCCGTAATCCCAGCCCGCTACCAAGCCAGCCGTTTCCCCGGGAAACTGATGCAAATGCTGGGCGACAAAACCGTGATATCCACAACCTATGACAATGTCGTGGAAACAAAACTCTTTGATGAAGTTTTCGTGGCGACGGATTCAGAAATTATTTTCACAGAAATTGAAAAAAATGGTGGAAATGCCGTAATGACAGGACTGCACGAAACCGGTAGCGACCGCATTGCAGAAGCTGTGCAGGATATAGACTGCGATATCGTGGTGAATGTCCAGGGCGATGAACCGTTCCTGAAAACGGATCCTTTAAAACAGCTTATTCAGGTTTTTCGCGAAGATGAAAATAAGGAGATATCTCTGGCTTCATTAAAAATTAAACTCACCGAACAGGAAGAAATTGAAAACCCGAACAATGTTAAGGTAATTACGGATTTGGAGGGTTTTGCTCTTTACTTCAGCCGTTCCGTCATTCCATATCACCGCGAAAAATCGGTTGATGCTTGCTATTTCAAACATATTGGCGTTTACGCATTCAGAAAGGAAGCGCTGCTTAAATTTGCACAGCTTGAAATGTCACCCCTGGAAAACCTCGAAAAAATAGAGTGCATTCGCTATTTGGAACACGGCATGAAAATCAAGATGATTGAGACCGATTTTGTAGGTGTCGGCATCGATGTACCGGAAGATCTGGAAAAAGCCCGCAACATCCTGAACGGCAATATTTAAAAAAAAATTACAGAACTTAATCGGCCGCTGATGAATGTCAGCGGCACTTTTTTATGGTTTTATTTTAAAAATTTTATATTTGGAAGATTTTAAGAAAGAATTTGATGAACAAAATATTTTTAGTTTTTGCATTTGTAATTTCACAGTTGATTTTTGCGCAAACAGGAAAAGAAATTATAGACAAAAACATTGAAGTCTCTGGCGGACTGACGAACTGGAAGCTCCTGAACAGTGTTTTTCTCCAGGGAAAAGTAACATTGGGAGTGAATGATGAGTATCCCATAAAAATATACCAGGCACGCCCAAACCTCACCAAAACATCGATCATCATCGGGAAAAAAGAAAGTGCCATTGAGGGTTATGACGGTAATAAAGGTTACGCCATGAACTACGCTACCAATAAACTTCAGGAATATCCCAACTATGCGGCAGAAGGTTTCGACAATGATTTTATAGATTTTGAGAGCAAAGGATTTGAAGCAAGATATTTAGGAAAGGAAAAGGTGGGCAATGCCGTTTGCCACAAGGTAGAACTCACTAAAAATGTGAATAAAACCTATTATTATTTTGATTCTAAAAACTATATGCTTCTGAAGGAAGAAAAGAAAGATGAGACGCTGTTATATTCCGATTACAGGAAGGTTGGGAGTCTGATGTTTCCTTACAGGATCGAAAGTTCCAGTGCTAAAAAAGACAGTGATTACGTTATGCTGATTGGCAAGGTTGAAATTAACAAAGTTTTTCCTGCAAATACATTCAAATTTAAATAATATAAAACCAACAGAATTTTAGTCTGTAAACCTTAAAAATATATAATTATGAAACGCGTATTCATTTTCCTTTTGTCAGCAGTCGCTTTCCTGCAAAGCTGCATGAACCAGAAAACGGAAGTTTCACAACAAAAAACCGCAGAAAATATGGGCAAAACAATTTACGATTATAAAGTAGAATCCCTGGACGGTGGCGAAATTAATTTCGCAGATTATAAGGGAAAGAAAATCCTGATAGTAAATACCGCCTCTGAATGCGGTTTCACGCCGCAGTATGCCGATTTGGAAAAGGTTTATCAGCAGTACAAAGATAAAGTCGTTATCATAGGTTTTCCGGCAAATAATTTTGGGGGGCAGGAGCCGGGAACCAATGCAGAAATCGGTGCTTTTTGTCAGAAAAACTATGGTGTCACTTTCCCGATGGCCGCCAAAGTTTCCGTTAAAGGTGATGATACCGCACCCATCTTCAAATACCTGACTGAGAAGGAGCTGAACGGCGTAAAAAACACGGCAATCCTTTGGAATTTTACAAAATTTTTAATTGATGAAAACGGTAAACTGATTGATACATTCATCAGCACGACCAAGCCGACTGATGATGCGATTGTGAAATATTTTAAATAGTTTCCATCCTGAAAATATTTTGCCACGAATGCACTAAATTTTTCTCAGTGAATTCGTGGCAATTTTTTTAAGAATCTGATAAAATTAACTGTTCGTTTTCTCGGCAAAACTGAAAATATTGCCCAGTTTTATTTTTGAATATCCGTTTGATTTTATTTTGGCAGAATTCACCATTGCCTGTGCTAAAACATCAGTAGGCAAGGGTTTCTGGCTTTCGCAAATTCCCAGTTTGTTGACAAATTTTATGATTTTTCCGCCCAAAACTTCACCGGTGCGCTCCGAGTCTTTTCTTTCGAGCATGCCGGGCTGGAAGATGGTAATCTTGTTGAAGTGCAGGTCTTTCACCGCCTGTTCCAGTTCGCCCTTCATTCTTGAATAAAATATTTTGGACTTCGGATTGGCCCCGTATGCTGAAACCAAAACATAGTCTTCAACTTCATTTTCTTTAGCAGCTTTCGCAAAATTATACTGGTAATCGTAATCCACTTTGCGCTGTGCGTCCTTGCTGCCGGCATCTTTCAGTGTGGTTCCCAGGCACGAAAAGGCAACATCGCCTTTTACCAAATCCTTCCATTCTTCGGGCTTTTCAAAATTTACGACGTGGGATTTTAGTTTTTCGTTGTCTATGTCCAAAGGGCGTCTCGCAAAAGCGTGAACTTCCTCAAAATCTTTATCGTTGAGCAGTTTGTGTACCAAATCTTTTCCTGTAGCGCCTGTGGCACCTATAACAAGTGCTTTCATAATTTTATAAAAGATAAACGATGGTTGATGAATGATTTTGAAACTAATTTAGTAAATTTTTTAAAATAAAAAGCTAAACTTGTATCATTAATCATTTAACACTTATCATTTATACTGCTATGGATATTACCCAAATTCTTGATTACTGCAACGCCAAAAAAGGAGTAAAAGAAACGTTTCCGTTTAATGAAGAAATGCTGGTGATGAAGGTTGGCGGTAAGATGTTTATGCTGGTTCCTTTAGAAACACAGCCTTTAACGATTTCTGTAAAAACCGATCCGGAATGGAGCGAGGAACTGCGCGCTGAATTTCCACAAATTACAGGTGCTTACCATATGAATATAACACATTGGAATTCGGTAGTGTGTGAAGGTTTGAAACCAAGTTTAATTCTGAAAATGATTGATCAGTCTTATGATTTGATTTTTGATTCATTGACTAAAAAAGTAAAAGATGAAATTAATAAATATTACACAAAAGGGTGATTTTTATGATTGTTTAGCGAAATTTGCATAATAAATTTGCACAAATAGTTTTTTTTTTTTTTTCTTTGATGTGTTCTTAATATTTGCGCACTTTATTAAAACAAAAAACCAAGTTTAACTAAAAAATTAAAACGTTATGAAAAATTTACTATTAGGACTGTTTTTAACAGTTGGAACTTCTGGATTTACTTTAGCAAATGGAATTTATGAAAGTAATGAATTGAATATCATTAATAATGAGAAAAATGCTGATGCTATCAGTTGTACAACAGGCATAAGAGTCACTATGAAAATGTGTGACGGAAGCAAAGAGGTAACTAACCTTGGAAGTTTTGAGACTGATTGTGGATCAAATGAAGATGGTTCTGTAATCATTAGAAATATACAATTAGAAGAAGATTGTGGTCCAAACTAAAAAAATTGTTTTAAATTAATGTATTAATAATTTTATCTTTTTATGAAAAGGTTAGCAATAATTTTAGTATTTATATTTTGTAAAAACCTTTATGGACAGAATCTTATTGTTGAATATGAATCAATTAAGAAAAGTGCAGAACAGAATTATATTACATACTTAATTGATGGTGTCGATGGAATCTTTAATATTAATATTTTTCATAAAACTTATTCCGATTATGGTGAATTATTAAAAGATAAGGATTTCTTAGAATCACCTATCTATGTAAACAGTTTAAAAAAAGATAAGGAAAATGTTTACTATGGAGCAATTTTTTTTAAAAAAAATAAAGTTTTTTACAAAGATGTTATAAAACCCATAGAATGGAAATTATTAAATGAATTTAAAACAATTTTAGGATATAAGTGTAGGTTGGCAATTGGAACATTTAGAGGAAGAGAGTATAAAGCTTGGTATACTGATGAATTACCTTCATCCGAAGGTCCTTGGAAACTTTCCGGATTACCGGGCTTAATTCTTTCTGCTGAAACTGGAAATAGTTTTTCATTTGAAGCAGTGAAGGTTATGATTAATTCTAATTTGAGTGTTCCAAGTAAGTTTAAAGAAATTTATTCACAAAAAGCGAGTGCTGTTGATTATAAAACATTTATTAAAGATGAAAATGCTTATTACACTGAAATCAGAGACAAGCAAATCGCAAATCTTCCGAAAAACATCGTTTTATCAAATACACCACCTATAAGAAGTGAATTTATTGAAAAATCTTTCGAATGGGATGACACTAAAACACCTTAATGAGACAACTATGTTTATTACTATTCATATTTTGTATCAAAATTTCTGCTCAAACGGAAGTTAAAGGTTTTGTAATTCCTGTAGAAAGACAACAAACATTTAAGGCAAATATAATTTTGCTTGATGAAAACAATGAAATAGAAACTTTCGGTTTTAGTGATAAAACCGGAAGTTTTTCTGTTTTTACAGATAAGTTGGGAACTTTTAAACTTCAGATAAAAGCTTTCAATTTTAATTCAAAAGAAATAGATGTAAAAATTACATCCCAAAACCAAATTATTAATTTAGGAACTATTGAAATTGATAAACTGAAAGAGACCGAGATTAAAGAAGTGGTTATTACCAGAGCTAACCCAATTAGAATCCAAAAAGATACGGTAGAATTCAAAGTTCAGAATTTTTCTACAGGAGCAGAACTAAACGTAGAAGAACTTTTGAAAAAACTGCCGGGAATTACCGTTGAAAGTGATGGTAAAATAAAATTTGGCAACAAAGAGGTGGAACGTGTTATGGTAGAAAACGATGATCTGTTTGAACGTGGTTACCAAACATTAACCCAAAATATGCCAACAAAACCTTTGGATAAAGTGCAGGTTCTGAGAAAATACTCCCGAAATAAACTTCTGAAAGGTATTGAAAATTCTGAAAGCGTTGCCATAAATCTTACACTGAAAGAAGACGCTAAAAGCAAATGGTTTGGCAATACATTATTGGCATCTACGAGTTATAAAGAAAATATGCATCAGGCAAAACTGAACCTGATGAATTTTTCTAAAAGAAAGAAAATCTATACTTTACTCAACTATAACAATTTGGGATTGGATGAAATGAAAGGCGTAGATTATTTGATTAATCCCAGTTCAGACAAAGATGTGGAAAATGTAGGGAGTAATTTAAGAACGCTTTCAATAATTAATTTACATTCTAAAAACGCACAGTTTGAGGATAAACGCACGAATTTTAATAATGATAAATTGGCTTCGCTCAATTATATTTTCAATTTCCCGAAAGATTGGAAGCTGAAGTTTGTCACCGTTTTCAACCAAACGGAAAACAGAAATTTTATCAACAGTTACACTAAATTCAACTATAGCAATGTGAATTTTACCAACATAGAAAGTAAAACTTGGAAACAAAGCCGCCAAAATATTGTGGGGAAATTTGAATTACTGAAAGAGTATAAAAATGCTTCACTAATGTTCTACAACAAACTTTCTCAGTTGAATGAAGATAACAACAATAATTTCATTTTTAATGGAAAAACCAATTTGCAGAATGGGGAAAATAAACTTTTCGCCAACGAAAACCGATTGGTTTTTACGCAGAAGATAGATTCGAGCAGAGCTTGTGTTGCGGTAGCCAAATATTTACAGCAAAACCGATCTTATTTTTTTACAGATGAAAACGAGGTCTTTCAGTTCATTACCGAAAACCCTAACGCTCAAAAAATAGAGCAGTCCATAAATTCAAAAATGCAGTTTGGCGGTGTGAAATTTTCATACTTAAAGAGCTGGAGCGAGGATAGAACTTTTGAGTTGCAGATGGGGGATGAGTTTCGGAAGGATTTTTTACATTCAGACATAGCATTATACAACAGTGCAGGACAAAATATCACGTTTGATAATTCCGGATTTATAAATAACAATGATTTTTTGCAGAATAATTTGTTCTCACAAATAAAATATATTAATAAAAGAAACAAATGGAATTATGGATTTACCGTTCTGAATCAATTTATTTCTTCAGAAAGTAATTTTGAAAATAAAAATGGATTTTACATCTCGCCAAGTTTTAGTTTGGGTTATCAAAATAAAAAAACAGGAAATTTTAATTTAAGTGCAGCACGTAAATTCTCTTCGACAGGAATTACTGATGTTTTCACAAATTATATATATCAGGGAAACAGAAACTTTAAACAAAATAATATCGGTATTCAGCAATTACCGGAGTACAATATTTCATTTTCTTATAATTTGGGCGATGTTTTATCAGAATACTTGCAATTGAATGTTTTTTATTTCAAAAATGAAGAGTTTATTTCCAATAATATGATTGTAAACCCCAATTATACATTTAATCAGAGCATTTTAGTAAAAAATAATACTAATCTATCTGCAAATATGGAACTTCGAAAATATTTGAAATTTCTAAAATCAAGATTCAGTTTTTTAAATTCTTTCTTTCAGTCCAATTATCAGAACAGCGTAAACAGCGGTGAATTAATAAAAACACAGTTTTCAAATTTTAAAACCGGCTTTGAAATGAAATCAGGTTGGACAAAAAAAATCAATTATGAAGCAGGCTACGAATGGGTTTTTAATAATATAAACTCAGAAATTAATCAAAGAAAATATACCGATGAAAAGGGATTTGTAAATCTGTATTACAGTTTCAATCCTTTGTTTAGGTTTGAGTCTTATTTTGAGTTTTTTAAGTACGGAAACACTTCACAGAAGATACTTCAGTTTCTTGATTTTAAAGTAAATTATCAATTAAAAGATTACAAGATGAATCTGTTTTTAATGGGAAATAATCTTTTAAACTCAAATGAAATTCAAAGATTTTCGATTATCAATATCAGCGAAAGCCTATATACACAAAAACTTTTACCGAGACACCTCGTTTTTGGAATTAATAAGAATTTTTAGAATTGTAGAATTCTTCTGTCAGTCTTCTGTCCTCATCCAGTCTCTCAATCAGTTTTTCAAGACCATCAAATTTTACTTCTTCGTGAAGTAAATCTCTGAATTTTACGGTGATTTCTTTTCCGTAGATGTCTTCATTGAAATCTAAAATATAGACCTCAGTCGTAAGTTTTTGGCCGTTAACGGTAGGGTTGGTTCCGATGCTCAGCATGCCTTTATAATTATTTCCGCCAAGTGAAACTTCCACGATATAGGCGCCTTTTTTTGGTAAAAGTTTTAGAGAATCTGTTTCAATATTGGCTGTAGGATAACCAATTGTGCGGCCGATTTTTTTTCCGTGAACCACTGTTCCGGTGAGGCTGTAATTGTAGCCCAACATCAGATTGGCGTCTTTAATATTGCCTTCCAAAAGCGCATTGCGAACTTTGGTTGATGAAATATTGTTATTGTAGATGTTTACCGCTTCCATCTGTTCGACGCCGAACCCTAATTCCGGACCCAGTTTTTCCAACAGCTGGAAATCTCCGCTGCGGTTTTTCCCAAAAACATGGTCGTGGCCAACAATCAGGTGTTTTATATTCAGTTTTTCAACCAAAATCTGTTTTACAAACTCTTCGCCGGTAAGATTTCTGAATTCTTCATCAAAACTTTTCAAAAAAAGATTTTCAATTCCAAAATTTTCAAGAAGGGCAGTCTTTTCCTCTAATGTATTGAGCAGTTTCAAATCTTCATTCGGGTTGAAAATCAATCTAGGATGTGGCCAGAATGTTAAAACAGCAGATTCGAGATTTTTCTCCGAAGCGATCCGCTTCAGCTCGCTGATGATGGTCTGATGCCCAAGGTGAACGCCATCAAACATACCTAAGGAAAGTGCCAAAGGTTTACCAGAACTGAAGCCGCGGAAATTTTGGAAGATTTTCAAAACTGAAAAATTTAGCTGCAAAATTACGGAATAGTTTTCAGAAGTTTAGCGCTGCTGATATCGGTACAACTGACGCTGGAGTTGGAAGTTTAATTACCCGATTTTCAACCCAAAAATTCTTGAAGAAAATTATGATAAAAATCTTCTTTTTAGCGGATTGCAGAATTGTTAAATATCATTATATTTGCACAACGAAAAAATTTAGCAATGGCAAACCAAATTAAAGGAAAAATTTCTCAGATTATTGGCCCGGTAATCGACGTAGTTTTCGCTACTGAAGCAGAGCTGCCAAAAATTTATGATGCACTGGAGGTAACAAAAGATAATGGTGAAAAACTTGTTCTGGAAGTAGAACAGCACATCGGTGAAGACAGCGTAAGATGTATCGCGATGGATGCAACCGACGGACTGCAAAGAGGGCAGGAAGTGGTTGGCCAGGGTAGACAGATTACAATGCCCACCGGTGAAGCCGTATACGGACGCCTTTTCAATGTGGTTGGAGATGCGATCGACGGTCTTCCGGAAATTTCGAGAGAAGGCGGTTTGCCAATCCACAGGGAAGCACCAAAATTCGACCAGCTTTCTACATCTGCAGAAGTTCTTTTCACAGGTATTAAAGTAATCGACCTTATCGAGCCTTATGCAAAAGGTGGTAAAATCGGTTTGTTTGGTGGTGCCGGTGTAGGTAAAACAGTATTAATCCAGGAACTGATCAACAATATCGCTAAAGGCCACGGTGGTCTTTCCGTATTCGCAGGAGTAGGGGAAAGAACGCGTGAAGGAAACGACCTTTTGAGAGAAATGTTGGAATCCGGAATTATTAAATATGGTGAAGGTTTCATGCATTCTATGGAAGAAGGCGGTTGGGATCTTTCCAAAGCCGATCTTGAAGAAATGAAAGATTCTAAATGTACTTTCGTTTTCGGACAGATGAACGAGCCACCTGGAGCGCGTGCAAGGGTAGCCCTTTCCGGTCTTACCATTGCAGAATATTTCCGTGATGGTGACGGTGCAGGGCAGGGAAGAGACGTACTTTTCTTCGTAGATAATATCTTCCGTTTCACACAGGCAGGTTCTGAGGTGTCTGCACTTCTTGGGCGTATGCCTTCAGCGGTAGGTTACCAGCCAACGCTTGCTTCTGAAATGGGTGCGATGCAGGAGAGAATTACTTCTACTAAAAACGGTTCCATTACTTCAGTACAGGCGGTTTACGTACCTGCGGATGACTTAACAGACCCGGCGCCGGCTACAACCTTTGCCCACCTTGATGCTACTACCGTATTGGACAGAAAAATTGCTGCATTAGGTATTTATCCGGCGGTAGATCCGTTGGCTTCAACTTCAAGAATTCTTACTCCGGAAATCCTTGGTGAAGACCACTACAATACAGCTCAGAGAGTGAAAGAAATCCTTCAGAGATATAAAGCACTTCAGGATATCATCGCGATTCTTGGTATGGAAGAACTTTCTGAAGAGGATAAACTTGTGGTTTACCGTGCAAGAAAAGTTCAGAGATTCCTTTCACAGCCTTTCCACGTAGCAGAGCAGTTTACAGGTCTTAAAGGTGCATTGGTTGACATTAAAGATACCATCAAAGGCTTCAACATGATCATTGACGGTGAGCTTGACCAATATCCGGAAGCGGCTTTCAACCTGAAAGGAACCATCGAAGAAGCCATCGAGCACGGACAGAAACTTCTTGCTGAAAACGCATAAAATTATTAACAATTTGAGATTGAAATTTGAGTTGATCGCAATTTCAGATTTCAAATATCAAATTTCAAATTTGTTTTTATGAATATAAAAATTTTAACTCCGGAATTCGTGGTTTTTGATGGTGAGGTAAGTTCAGTACTGCTTCCCGGAAAAAACGGTGATTTCCATATCAAGAAAGATCACGCGGCGATTGTGGCTTCATTGGTAAACGGCAAAATCAAAGTTTATACAGACCGTATCGACGAAAAATTTGCCGGAAAATTCACCAAGGAAAATGAAAGGGAAAGTGTTTACTCTTTCAGAGTGAAAAGCGGCGTGGTAGAATTCAGTAACAACAAAGGGATTATCCTGGCTGAATGAAGAGACCCTTCCACAGATAACGAAAAAGCCTCTCAGAAATGAGAGGTTTTTATTTTTATCCTGAAAATTAATCGGTCTGTTACAAATTTTATAAGTCTAAATCACCCGCCGCTTCAGGTTGGTAAATAATTTCATCAATCACAATCTTTGTCATTCCCGACGGCAGAAGCCATTCGATCTCGTCACCAACTTTATAGCCGATCAGTGCGCTGGCAACGGCGGAGAAAATGGAAATTTTATTTTCTTTCAGGTTAGCATCCTTCGGATAAACGATTTTAAACTGCATTTTCTGTTTGTTATTCTGGAAATGAATTTTTACTACAGAGTTCATCGTTACCACATCTTCCGGTATGTCGTTCGGTTCCACAAGTTTCGCAGATTTCAGCTCATTCATCAGTTTTTCTGCCTCATCTTTTTTTATGGCGTTGTTCTGCTTTGTAAGATTGATGCTTTGATGGATCCGCGTATAGTCATTCTTGTTGATAATTATCTGGCTCATATTTTTTTTATTTTAGAAATTACACAAAAAGAAAACCGTCTGAAGAGTTTCAAACGGTTTTAATATTTATATTTAAATAAAATTAAAGCGGTTTAAAACTTAAATTTTGTTCTTCCAACAGTTTCTCAGCTGCAGTTTTGTAGTGGCCATTCACCAGTTTGTCGTGGATTGCATCAAACGCATCGAGGGTTTCATTGATCTCAGCATCAGTATGCGAAGCGGTAGGAATTAATCTTAATAAAATCATTCCTTTTGGAATTACCGGGTATACGACCACAGAAGTAAAGATTCCGAAATTTTCTCTTAAATCTTTTACCAAAAGGGTAGCTTCCACTGGGGTTCCCTGCATCATCACAGGCGTAACGCAAGTATTTGTGTTACCAAGATTGAAACCTCTTTCTTTAAGCCCGTTTTGTAATTTGTTTACGTTTTCCCAAAGTTTAGCTTTGATTTCGGGTCTTGTTCTTAGAAGTTCAAGTCTCTTCAACCCACCGATTACCATCGGCATTGTAAGCGATTTTGCAAAGATCTGCGAGCGGAGGTTGAATTTCAGATAACGGATAATTTCTTTATTTCCGGCGATGAATGCTCCAAAACCTGCCATAGATTTGGCGAAAGTGGAGAAGTAAACATCAATCTGGTCCTGGCAGCCCTGCTCTTCACCGGCTCCGGCTCCGGTTTTACCTAAAGTCCCGAATCCATGCGCATCATCCACCAGCAAACGGAAGTCATATTTCGATTTAAATTCGCAAATTTCCTTCAGTTTTCCCTGTTGTCCGGTCATCCCGAAAACGCCTTCAGTCACCACAAGGATTCCGCCGCCGTTTTCCTCAGCAACCTTTGTTGCCCTTTTGATGTTTTTCTCAAAACTTTCCATGTCATTGTGGCGGTACATGAAGCTTTTTCCCATGTGAAGGCGAACACCGTCCACGATACACGCATGAGAATCAGAATCATAAACAATAACATCGTGTCTGGAAACCAAAGCATCAATTGTAGAAACCATTCCCTGATAACCGAAATTCAAAAGATATGCAGACTCTTTACCTACAAAATCTGCAAGTTCACGCTCAAGCTGCAGGTGCTGTTCTGTTTCTCCTGACATCGCTCTGGCGCCCATTGGATAGAACATACCATATTCAGCAGCGGCTTTTGCATCAGCTTCCTTCACTTCAGGATGATTGCAAAGCCCTAAATAATCGTTGGCGCTCCAGAACACCACTTCGCGTCCTTGGAATTTCATTCTCGGCCCGATAGGTCCCTCAAGTTTCGGGAATATAAAATATCCTTCTCCATAATCAGCAAACTGGCCCAATGGTCCTGGGTTTTGCTTGATTCTTTCAAATATATCTACCATCAAATTTTGAATTTTATAATATTACAAATTTATTAATTTAAAACTAAAAAGCCCTTTGTTCTATCAAAAGGCTTTTACAGATATTTTTAATTTTCATTTTACGTATTCGGTTTTGAAAACCTCATCGTAATTGTGAACGCAGTTATTGATAAAGCCCTGTTCTGCCATCCACTGGTCGCTGTACACTTTGGTAATGTACCGCGAACCATGATCCGGGAAGATCAGTACCACCAAATCACTTTCCTTGAACGGATGAGAATTCGCATACTGAATAAATCCCTGAGTAACGGCGCCGGTTGTGTAACCGCCCATAATGGCTTCTTTCAAAGCGATTTCTCGGGTTCTGTAAGCGGACATTTCGTCATTTACCCTTACAAATTCATCAATTTTGTCGAAAAGAAGGGCAGAAGGTATCAGGTTTTTACCCATCCCTTCAATTTGGTATGGCCGGATGTCTTCTTTGTGGATTTCGCCGGTTTCGTGGTAGCTTTTCAGGATTGAACCCAAAGCATCAACACCAATAATTTTAATGTCTGGATTTTTTTCCTTTAGGAATTTAGCAGAACCAGAAAGTGTACCGCCGGTCCCTGTACAGGCAAACAGGTGCGTCACTTTACCTTCGGTCTGTTCCCAGATTTCCGGGCCTGTGGTTTTATAATGTGCATTAATATTCAGTTCGTTGAAATATTGATTGATATAAACGGAGTTAGGGGTTTCAGCAGCGATTCTTTTTGCCACTTCATAATAAGATCTGGGATCATCTGCAGGAACGTTTGCCGGGCAGATGTAAACCTGTGCACCAAGAGCTTTCAGATAAGCGATTTTTTCCGGTTTTGTCTTGTCGCTTACGGCAAGGATACATTTGTAACCTTTCACGATGGAAACCATTGCTACTGAAAAGCCTGTATTTCCGGATGTAGTTTCCACGATTACGGAATCAGATTTCAGGATTCCCTGCTTTTCGGCGTTTTCAATAATATGAAGTGCTATCCTGTCTTTGGTAGAGTGCCCGGGGTTGCAGGATTCCAGTTTTGCAAATACTTGCGCTGGAATATCCTTAACAACGGAGTTAAGCCTCAACATTGGCGTATTACCAATCAGTTCCAGAATATTATTGTAAACATTCGTCATTTTACTAAATCATTTTTTCACTAAAAACCATCGGCAAAATTACAATTTTTTTTTGGTTTCCGGTTATTTTGCGAATTTAGTTAAGTTTAATAAGCAAAAAAATGACTTCAGTCATATTTTTACATTCAGGGCCGTTTTGTCAAAAACTGAGCCAAAATCCCTTGGTTGCTTAATGGGGTTCAATTAAAAAATCTTATTTTCGCAACATCTAATTTTATATATGAAAAACTGGACTTTCAAGACCTGGAATACTGTATTGGGCTGGGTTGTTTTTGTGATAGCATTCATAACTTATCTATCCACGATGGAGCGCAAATTCAGCTTTTGGGATACAGGTGAATACATTTCATCTGCAGTTAAATTAGAGGTGACCCACGCTCCTGGTGCGGCGCTTTTTCAGTTGGTAGGCGCGGTTGCGGCAATGTTTGCGTTTGGAAATGAAGCCAATTATGGGGTGGTGATCAATGCCATGTCGGCCCTGTTCAGTGCCTTTACGATTTTATTTCTGTTTTGGACCATTACGCACCTGGTGAGAAGGCTTTTAAATAAAGATTTTGAGGAAGTTAGCAGACATCAGGAAATTTCCATTCTTTTTGCGGGTTTGGTAGGTGCTTTGGCATTTACTTTTTCAGATACATTTTGGTTTTCTGCGGTGGAAGGCGAGGTTTACTCGATGGCTTCCATGTTCATCGCGCTGATTCTTTGGCTGATGATGAAATGGGAAAATGAATACCACGAATCGGACAATGAACGGTGGATACTCCTGATTTTCTTCGCGACCGGGCTTGGCGTTGGGGTGCATATGATGGTAATGCTGGTGATTCCCGCGGTTTGCCTTATTTATTACGCCAGAAATTATAAGTTCACATGGAAGAGTTTTGCCATTGCAAACGTCATTACTTTGGGCGTATTGATTTTTGTGTTTAAACTCATTTTCCCATTAATCATGACGATGTTTGGGAAAATTGAAATATTTGCGGTAAACGGAATTGGTTTGCCCTTCCATTCAGGAACTGTGATGGCGTTTGTCATTTTGGTTGCGCTGTGTTATTACGCGGTAAAGTTTGCTAAAAAACAGAATAATAAAATTTATCAGACGGCTGCTTTATCAGTAATTTATTTGATTATCGGATTCTCCTGCTGGCTGGTGATTCCAATCCGGGCGAATGCAAATCCACCGATGAACCTTAATAATCCGGATAACGCCATCGGAATGCTTGATTACTACAACCGTGTGCAGTACGGCGACTGGCCAACACTTTATGGGCAAAACTACACCGCAACACTGGATTACAACGGAATGGTAAAAAATGAGGACGGTAGCTACAAGCAGGATAAAACTGGAGATATCTATGAAAAAGATGAAAAAGCCGGCAATTACAGGAAAGTGGGCGAGCGCTTCAATTATGTTTACAGCAAGGACCATGTGAGCATCATGCCGAGAATGTTCAATGATGATAAAGACGTGATGTCCAACTATATTTCAATGTATGGCGCACCGGATTTTACGTTCAACTTTGATAATCCGGATATTGCAGATAATCCGCAGGCTAAAAAAATATTTGATGATTTAAGGGCAAAATATGACAACGGCACCATAAAAGTTGATGACTATTTGGATGTGAAAGGTTATGATCTGATAAACGTTCAAAGGCCTTCACTAGCTCAAAACCTTGATTATTTCTTCACTTTTCAGAATTATTACTATTTCGTCCGCTACCTGATGTGGAACTATGTTGGCCGTCAAAACGATTTGGAAGGTCATATGGAAAATAACCGCGGAAACTGGATTTCAGGAATTTCTTTCATAGACAATGCGCTTTGGGGAAATCAGGATAAGATGCCTGCGAAATTTAAGAATGAAAGTACGGTTGCGTTTTTCTTTCTGCCTTTAATTTTGGGATTGATTGGGCTTTTTTATCAGGCAAACAAAGATTTTGAGCGGTTCTATGCGATATTGGCGCTTTTCATTTTAACCAGTGTCGGAATTATCTTCTACACCGGTGTTAAACCTTTTGAGGCTCGTGAAAGAGATTACGCGATGGTCGGATCTTTCTATGCCTTTGCCATTTGGATCGGCCTGGGCGCAGCTGCCATTCTTTGGTATTTACAGAAAAAAATAAAGTCAGATGCTGCCAATATCGTTGCAGGATTGGTTTTGCTTGGTGTTCCTTTGATGATGGGCTTCCAGAATTATAACCCGCACGACAGAAGCGGCAGAAGTACGGCTTACGATTATACGTATTCAACGATGAAATCCCTGCCGAAAGACGGTTTGCTTTTCGTGTACGGTGACAATGACACTTATCCGCTTTGGGGAATGCAGGAGACCGAGCGTTTCCGCGACGATGTGAAGTTGGTGAATTTTACCTTACTTTCTACACCCTGGTACATTGACCAGATGAAGCGCAGGACCTATAATTCCATGCCTGTACCCTCAGTTCTTACTCATGAAGATTATCGGGAAGGAACCAACGATCAGGTTTATCTGATGTCTCCGGACCAATGGAAAGATCTGTTTTCATCATTGGCCGAAAGAGGAATTCCTGAAAGTTCACTTTCGGAGTTTAAACAGTTCCAGACACAGGATTCAATGACGGTGAAGGATGCGGTAAATTTTTTAAAGAAAAAGTCTGAAGGCAAAGACGCAATCCTGAAATTACTTTTTGGTGAATCAAAATACGAGCGGTTTAATTTCCTTCCGGTTTCCAGATTCGTAATTCCGGTGAATAAAGCTAATGCAGTGAAATCGGGCATCATAAAGCCACAGGATGCGGCGTTGGCTGTAGATCAGATCACGGTTGATTATAAACGCCAAAGTATGTTTAAAAACAGCATGCTTTTGATGGATATTCTGGCAAATTTCGACTGGAAAAGGCCAATCAGTTTCTCCTCCGGCGGAGTTTATGATCCTGAAAATATCTTTTACCTGGGTGATTATTTGCAGTTTGACGGCTTTAGCTACAGACTGGTTCCAATCAAAACTCCTGAAGATGAGTCCGGGGACATGGGAAGGGTAGATGCTGATGACCTGTACAGAATTGTTAAAAATTTCAAGTGGGGTAATTTCAAGGATTTGAATGTTCATTTTGATGAAACCTGTACACAAAACATCATGGGGTACAGAAGTTCGGCCAGCCGCGCTGCGGAAGCACTTGTAATGAAAGGTGATAGGCAGAGAGCTGTAGAGCTAATGGATCTGGTTACCAAAGAAATTCCGGTGCAGAAATACAATGATCCACGCTCGCTGAGTGCCGTAGTTTATGCCTATATCCTTGCGGGCCAGGAACAGAAAGGCCTTCAGCTGGCAGAAGAGCTTAAAAAAGGCATTTTTGAAGAGTATGATTATTATACCAGCCTCTCACCGGAAGATCAGCGTTTTGCCGGCAGACAGATGCGTACAAAACCTCTGGAATTTTCAATGGTGGTGCAGGCCGTAACCAATGCCTACGACAAACTCGGACAGAAAAATAAATCCTATGATTATCTCGTAAAATCATTGGGGCCTCTGGACAAGCGCTACAATACCTTCATCAAAGACCTTGAAGCAATGGGCAAGGAAAAAGCTTACAGGGAGGCTGATAAGATACAGAATATCGTTCCTTTCTACCATTATATTTTTGATGTGATGAAGCCTTACGATTCCACCTACGGGCCGGAAAAACTTAAGCAGATTGAAACGCAGATCATGCGGGCGACACAGTAAAACTTATAGGATTTATTTCATTGGCGGGCTTTGTCCGCCTTTTGTTTTAGCTTAATTTTAAAAACTATCTTTGCAGTTAATATCACTTTTGTAGCCTGAAAATATCTGATGGAGCGCACGCAGCAATTTGAGAGGATGCCAGTTTATGCGGTAGTTTTTACCGTCGTTTTCAAACTTTTATTTTTACTGACTCACCACATTCAGGAGGATGCCTTTATCACATGGCGCGTAGCACAAAACCTTTTAGATTATGGCGTCATTGGCTTTAACGGAGATACCAGGATTTCAGCTTCTACTACGCATCTTTATGTTTTTGTGTCGTGGTTTTTTAATTTAATTTTTGGTAAAGATCACTTCGTAATTCCTATTTTGATCTTCAACTCTCTCCTTTTCACTGCTGGCAGTTATCTTCTTTCTAAAATCATCCTTACAAACCCAATACATCAGGCTGTTTTCATTTTCTTATTCGGAATACTTCCACCATCAATAAAAATTTCAATTCTTGGTATGGAGTACGGAATACTGTTTTTTCTGGAAATGAGTCTGCTTTATTTTGGTTTTACGAAAGGAAAAAACTGGGCTTTGGTGATTTTACCGGTACTGATTCTTTTTACAAGAATTGATACGGTCATATTCCTGGGAATCGTATTTATCGTGGATTTGGTTTTCAGCAAAAAAATAAACTGGTATTACGTTTTAGGCGGAATTCTTGGTTTAATTTCGGTTTTAAGTTTCAATTGGTTTTATTTCCATGAGATTGTAAATAACACAATCGTCGCAAAGCAGACCACATATGATCAGGCCTTTACTTCGCGGCAAAACTGGATATACTTTCTTCAGAATTTCGGAAATTATTGGGGCATGCTCAAGTTGCCCGGCAGTTTTAATCCTTTTACCATTTTGGTTATGGTTTTCGAGCTTTTATGTTTTATTTTTTTAATCAGGAAGAAAGATTCCAGAAACAAATTTCTCTGGATCATTTTTGTTTTTGCGTGGACGAAGCAGATCATCTTTATATCACAGAAAAGCTATTTCGACTGGTATTATTGGGTGCCGCAAATCCTGCTGTTTGTGCCAGTTTTGATATTTGTGATCGAACAGAAGCATAGAAAATATCTGTGGCTTACACTCCTTGTAGTTTTCTATATCCTGCCAATGTTGGCGTTTCAGACAATACATTCAATCGCAACCGGAAATGGGGAATGGAATTATAGAAGGAACATCGGCATTTTCCTGAATAATTATGAACAGGACAAAAACCAGTGGATTTTACTGGAACCGGCCGGCTATGTACCGTATTTTTCAGGCTTAAAAACCATTGATGAAGTTGGTTTGGTAGATAAAGAAATACAGGCTGAAATAAAGAAAGATAAAGCGAATTACTGGGTCAATACAGTGAAAAAACGTCAGCCTAAATATCTTCTTTCTTACAGGGATTTATTTGTGGGTAAAGATGCTGTATACTACAGAGGCCATTATAAACTTTTAAAGGAATTCAGGATAAACGATTATCTTCAGAGCGAAAATAAAATCCTTGAAAAAGTCTATAAATTAAAACCTTCAGGAACTGATTATAATCTTTATATAAGAATAAAATAATGAGATACTGCGCATTTTTAAGAGGTGTAAATGTAAAAGGAACTGCCATGAAAATGGCCGATGTTTGTGCCGTTTTTCTAAACGCGGGAATGAAAAATGTTGTGTCTGTTTTAGCAACCGGCAATATACTTTTCGATTCTGAAAAAAATGAAACACAGCTGAAAACGGTTCTGGAAAAATCAATGGCTGACTATTTTGATTATGAAGCATTTATGTTTATTAGAAAGGCAGACTTCGTCACCCATGCTTTGAAAAACAATCCTTTCACTAAATCTGAGGAATATCACAGTTATGTTTTTATTTCTTCTGATGAAATCGTGGAAGAATTGATGAACGAATTTGCTAAAGGAATAAAATCAGACGGCGAAGCTGCAAAAATTGTCCAAAAAGTCTTTTACTGGAAAATTAAAAAAGGTGAAACTTTGAATTCTGATTTTGGTAAAATTTTAGGCAAAAAATCATTTAAAGACAAAATCACTTCAAGAAATATCAATACCTTTGAGAAAATAGTTGCTAAGCTTTAATTTATAGAAAAAAATGATTCAGTTCTTAGATAAAATTCACCATAAAGATTCAAAAAATTTCTTCCTGATTGCCGGGCCGTGCGCCATAGAAAGCGAGGATATGGCGTTTGAAATTGCAGAAAAGATTGTGAGGCTTTCAGACAAATATCAGATTCCCTACATCTTTAAAGGAAGTTTCAAAAAAGCCAACCGCAGCCGTGTAGATTCCTTTACCGGAATCGGCGACGAAAAGGCTCTCGAAATCCTGAAGAAAGTTGGCGAAAATTTCAATATTCCCACCACCACAGACATTCACGAAAATGAACATGCAGCATTAGCCGCAAAATATGTTGATGTACTGCAGATTCCGGCTTTTCTGGTGCGCCAGACTGATCTTTTGGTGGCTGCAGCCAATACGGGGAAGTGTGTAACATTGAAAAAGGGCCAGTTTCTGTCACCGGAATCCATGAAATTTGCCGTGGAAAAAGTAAGGGATTCTGGCAACGAGAAAACGGCCATCATTGAGCGCGGAAACTCGTTTGGTTATACCGATTTGGTGGTGGATTTCCGCGGCATTCCAACAATGCAGAATTATGCGCCGGTAATTTTAGATGTAACGCATTCTTTGCAACAACCGAATCAAAATTCCGGCGTTACAGGAGGTCGTCCGGAATTAATTGAGACCATCGCTAAAGCTGGAATTGCCGTGGGTGCCAATGGAATTTTCATTGAAACCCATCCGGATCCCTCATGCGCAAAATCAGACGGTGCCAATATGCTGAAACTTGATCTGCTCGAGAATTTATTGGGAAAATTAACAAAAATCAGAGAAGCAATTTTATAACAAAAAAAGTCACTTCAAAACGAAATGACTTCTATGTAATTTTTTACTGTAAAGTTTTCTTTATGGCCTATCATCCGTAGCCACATACTTTTTGTTAATAAAAATAATATCTATTTTAGTAGGCTGCTCTTTTATACTATTAAAATCTCCAATAATCCTCCATGTTCCACTATTTTTTCCGAGTGCCCATCCAAAAGTTTGAACGGTTGTTCCACTCCCTTCAGAACCAAATACGTTGGTTAAAAATGTATTAATAAATGGGTTGTTAGCAGCAGTACTACCTGTCGTAGTATATCTATCAGACAATTTGTAGCTGATATTAGATAAGATGGCTTCCCATTTTGTAGTGGACATCCCGGTATCAAAACCGCTACCCGAAGACGGCCAGTCACCTACGGTATACTGGCGTGTTACAAATATGGCGGTGGAATTATCCAGTGCATTAAACCCTGTATAATTTTTATTTGGGATCAAATCTTTATTTAGCGCTTTTCCTAAGTTGCCGTTAGCATCGGTCATCATAACGTTCGTAGCTGTAAACGTGGTAGATTTGGTAGCACTGCCATTATATAGGGCATTCGTAGTTCCGTCTATTTGGATGTCTCTAACCCTCATTGTTCCGTTAACATCTAAAACCTCGGTAGGTGCAGTATTTTTAATACCAACTTTACCAAGCTGGGCTTTTAAGGCAAAACTGAGTAATACAGAACCCAATATTATTATTTTTTTCATTGTCTCAATATTAAGGTCTATCAGTTGCTACATAATTTTTATTGATGAAAAGGATATCTACCGGAGTAACCTGCTCAATTATGCCTCCAAAATCTCCTATTACCCTCCATGTGGTTCCGGATTTTCCTAATGTATAGCCAAAAGTTGCTGTGGTTTTAGTACCTGCACTGACCTCGGAGCCGAATAATTTGGATAAAAAGTTGTTTACTGCTGTATTGGCAGCACTGGTGTCGTTGCTCGTAGTATCTCTGTTGGAAAGTTTATAACTTACATTAGACATTACGGCTTCCCATTTTGCGGTGGACATTCCGGTATCGAAACCTGCTCCTGCATTTTGACCGGAAGGCCAGTCTGTAACAGAGTATCTCCTGATAACAAACATAGCTGTAGAAGCATCTGTAGCTGTAAAGCCAGTTGTAGCATTATTAGGAACAAGATCTTTATTCGCGGCTTTGCCTAAATTGCCGTTCGCATCTATAAGAACCGGGGCTGTTGCTGTAAATGTAGTGGCTTTCGTTGCAGCACCATTGTATAAAGCATTGGCAGCACCATCTACAGGTAAATCTCTTACTCTTGCAGTTCCGTTAACATCTAAAACTTCTGTTGGGGTAGTTGTATTGATACCAACTTTCCCTGTTTGTGCATTTAAACTAAAGCAGAACGCTAAAGTTCCTAAAATAAAAAATTTTTTCATCATTTTTTCTAAAATTTGTTTTGCAAATATAATGAATTACCTGTTGTGCATTTAGAAATTAAAAAGAAAAAAGATTGTTCATTTGATTAAAAAATCGTATATTTAATTGGTTACCAAGCCATTAAATACATGAACAATCTCATTCAAAACTACGAAATTATTTTAAAAGAATTGACAAAAACCTGCAACCATATCACCACTAAGAAGCAAATCAGACTTCCAAAAATGTCCGACTTGGAACTTGTGGCACTTAATATTACCGCAGAATACATGTCGATTAACTCTGAACTACAGTTGTTTAGGTGTATTTCGGGAACTGGTTTGGACGAAAAGATAGAAAGAAGCGTATATAACAGAAGGAAAAGAAAACTTTTCCCTTACATTGAGAAAATTCGGGAAACTCTGAGCGGAAAGTTTGCAGACTTTACCGACGTCTTCATTGTGGATTCAACACCCATTGAAATATGTAAAATAAGCAGGGCAAATCGTTCCGCAATTTGCTCTACGGATGAAATCAAACCTGCATTTGGATATTGTGCGGCGCAGAAGTCAAGATATTTTGGCTATAAACTACATGCAGTTTGTGATAAGAATGGAATCTTTCACTCTTTTGATTTTTCGCCCGCAAATGTCCACGATGTAAATTATCTTTTCGATATTAAAGAAAATTTTCAAAATTGTTTATTAATCGGAGACAGAGGATATATCAGCAAAGAATTGCAAGTGGATTTATTCAATTTCTCCAAGATTAACCTTTCGGTTCCTATGCGCAGGAATCAACATGGTTTTGTGGAGTTTTCAAGGACGAAATCAAAAATAAGAAAGAGAATTGAAACCAATATCTCGCAACTGTGCGGACAGTTCACCATAAACACGAACTTTGCAAAAACCTTTCAAGGTCTTGCGACAAGAATAGTGTCAAAAATAACTTCTTTCACAATGATTCAATACCTGAATTTCTTCGTGTTTAAAAGAAGTTTAAATAAACTAAAAGTTAATTTGTGCTAAATGCACAACAGGTAATGAATTTTAAAAACGTACATATTATGAGGTAAGTTAAAAATCATTAAATTTGAAAAAATTTCAGTTTTGAAAAAAATAATTATTTTTTCTTCCGCATTGGCACCTTTTTTTTTCTTTTCGCAGGAAAAAGAACGTGTAAGAGACATAGAAGAAGTGGTGTTTCAAAAGAAAGCCAAGAAAAAAGTGACAGACCTTTCCACAACGGTGATTTCCGCTAAAAATGCGCAACAAGTAGCGTCTATTTCCGGAGGAATTGAAGGCGTCATTAAAACTTTGCCTTCCGTAAACTCCAATACGGAACTGTCTTCGCAATATATGGTTCGCGGCGGCAACTACGATGAAAACCTTATTTACATTAATGATATTGAAATCTACCGCCCGTTTCTCATCAGAAATTCTTTGCAGGAAGGGATGAGCATCATCAATCCTGATATGGTTTCGCTGATCAATTTTTCGCCGGGTGGTTTCGAGGCTAAATACGGCGATAAAATGTCCTCGGCACTTAATATTTACTATCGCCAACCCACAAAATTTGAACTGTCAGGCGAAGCAAGTTTGATTGGAGGAAGGCTTTCAACTGGTTTTGCTTCCAAGAATCAGAAACTTTCAGCCTTATTTTCCGGGCGTTACAGAAATACCAATTTGGTACTGAATACCATGAAGGAGGATGCCGACTTTAATCCGCAGTATATGGATTTTCAGTCGTACATCAATTACAGCATCAATCCTAAATGGAACGTTTCATTTATCGGGTATTATTCTAAAAACGATTACGAAATGGTGCCGAAGAAAAAGGATGTCGATTTTGGAACGCTCCAGCAACCACTTAAACTCACAGTATTTTACACCGGCAGGGAAGATGACCGCTACCGGAATATGATGGGCACGGTATCCGTTAATTATAAACCTAATAAGAAATGGTCTTTAACTTTGGACAATTTTGCCTACCAGAATCGCGAGCGGGAGTATTACAGCATCGCTTCAGGGTATATGCTGCAGACTTTTGATCCGGTGACCGGCGATCCGGTTACGTCTTACGATGCAGGCGGGCAAATAGATCATGCGAGAAATGATTTGTTTGTAAGGACGTTGGGAAGCCAGTTCAAAGCGCGGTTTTCTCCCGATGCAAACACCGATTACGAAATTGGAGCCAAATTTGAAAAAGAACGGCTTCAGGATTTAACGAATGAATGGCAACTAATTGATTCGCTGGGTTATTCACAACCGCGCAATTTTGTTTTGCCGGGAAATCTGGATGCATCAAGTTTGGAATTGAAATACCATATCAGCGGGAACAATGACATCTCGCCGGAGCGAATCTCAGCTTATGCACAATATTCCAAAAAATTCTACTGGGGAACAAGCCGGATGTTTGTAAATGCCGGCGTTCGCGCACAAAACTGGACATTCAATAAAGAAACTTTGATCAGTCCAAGAATTCAGGTTGCTGTAAAACCGGATTGGGACGCTGATATGCTGTTTAAACTTTCGGGCGGAGTTTATTACCAGGCCCCTTTTTACAAAGAAATTAAAGATTTAAGCGGGAATTTTAATTCTGAAATTAAAGCACAGCGGTCTTATCAGTTGGTTTTGGCCAATGATTATGAGTTTCAGATGGTTGAAAGGCCATTCAAACTCACTACGGAAGCGTATTACAAAAAAATGGACCGGCTGATTCCGTATTATATCGACAATGTGCGGACGAGATATTCCGGGAAGAACAACGCCACTGGTTATGCTTATGGGATAGATACGAGATTGTTTGGAGAATTTGTTCCGGGTGTGGATTCTTGGATTTCTGCAAGTTATGCCCGTATTTACGAGAATATTGAAGGTAAGGGCGACATTCCGAGGCCGACAGATCAGCGGTTCCGGTTCTCGATGTTTTATCAGGATTATATGCCGAAATTCCCAAGTATGCGGGTGAATCTTACTTTGGTTTATGCCAACGGTTTACCGACGGGAACACCGGTTACGGTTGATCCTGCGACCAATCTTCCGGTATTTGATGCACAGTACACTTACCAAAAGACTTTGCCGTCGTACAAAAGGGTAGATATCGGCTTATCAAAGGTTTTTATAGATCAGGGAGATAATCAGGCAACGGGAAGTTTCTGGAAAAACTTCCGCGAACTGACGTTAGGTGTTCAGATTTTCAATGCCTTTAATATTCAGAATACCGTTGCAAACCAATGGGTGACTGATGTGTATTCAAATTATGTCTATCCTGTTCCTGTACGTTTGACGGGGCGTTTCTTTAATGTGAAATTAGAATTTAAACTGTAATATTTTATGAAAAAAATTTTAGCTTTGATGTTGATTTTACCAACAATGGCATTTTCGCAAAAGTTTGACGGTAAGAAAGAATACGACAAAAAAATGGTTGGCTGCTGGAAAGGTTCTGAAGAAGGCCAGCAACTGGAAGATGTGAATAAATATTGGGTAAACTGCCGTCTTGAAAATGGAAAATTTGTACTACTTTTCGTGGCATTGAATCCAAAAAATGGAGCCGTGATGCAAAGTACTGAAAACGGTATCTGGTGGACGAGCAAAGGAAGATATTATGAATTCCACAAAACTTCCGGTCTTACAGACATTTACAAGTACGAAGTGAGTCCTGACGGTCAGTTTGCAAGTTTCGAATCGCAATTTATCATCGGAAAAAACGATTCGTCCTATAAATTTACTGACGAAAAGACCGAAGACCTTTAAAATAAGAAGCCGTCTCACAACTGAGGCGGTTTTTTAATTTTCTTTCAACCCGACCGTGTACAAATCTCTTCTCCGGTCGCTCATCGTGCGCACGGCACCGTTGTGGTGAAGTTCTTTCAGTAAATTCAAATCAACGTCTACGATCAAAGTCATCTCGGTATTTGGCGTCGCTTCCCCTTTAATCGCATTGGATGGAAATGCAAAGTCAGAAGGCGTGAAAACCGCCGCCTGTCCGTACTGAATATCCATATTGTTTACACCGGGTAAATTTCCTACACATCCGGCAATCGCTACGTAACACTCATTTTCAATGGCTCTTGCAGCGGCGCAGTGACGAACGCGTGTGTAAGCATTTTGCGTATCGGTAAGATAAGGCACAAACAGAATTTTCATGCCCTGGTCTGCAAGAATTCTCGGTAGTTCCGGAAACTCGACGTCGTAGCAAATCAACAGTCCAATTTTTCCACAATCGGTATCGAAAACTTTGATTTCGCTGCCGCCTTTCATGCCGTAATATTTCTTTTCATTTGGCGTAATGTGGATTTTCCGGTATTCATCAATTTTTCCGTCACGATGCAGAAGATAGCTGATGTTGTATAATTCGCCGTCCTCTTCCAAAGGCATACTTCCGGCGATGATATTCACGTTGTAACTGATGGCGAATTCTGAAATTTTTTCTTTAATGGTTTCCGTCAGTTTTGCAAGTTCGAGCATGCTTTCACGTTCAGAAAGGTGATTGTAAGGCGCTAAAAGCGGTGTATTGAAAAGCTCGGGGAACATCACAAAATCAGATTTGTAATCGCTCATCACATCCACAAAAAATCTCACCTGCTCGAAGAACGCGTCCAGATCATTGAAATGCCGCATCTGCCACTGAACTAGCCCCAACCTCACCACGCTGTCCTGCATCGTGTTTGGCCTGCGGCTGTAGTAGATATTGCTCCATTCCATCAGAACTGCATTGTCCTGGGAAGATGTATCACCCGGCAAATAATTTTTTAAAATCCTGATCGGCTGAAAACTGTTGGAGAGCTGAAACGTAAGCACAGGATCATAAATTTCCTTTTTCCTTACTTTCTGAATATACTGCCTCGGCGTAAGCTCATCCATGTACTGATGGTAATTCGGAATTCTGCCGCCGATGACGATTGATTTTAGATTTAATTTCTCGCAAAGTTCTTTTCTCGCATCATAAAGCCTTCTTCCCAGGCGCAGCGAGCGGAATTCCGGATCCACAAACATTTCGATGCCGTATAAAACATTTCCGGAATTGTAATGCGTATTGAAGGTAGAATTTCCGGTAATTTCAGCATAAGTGTGATCATCGCCATAAAGCTCGTACTGCACGATGATCGAGAGGGAAGCGGCCGCAACTTTGCCGTCAACAGTCACACAAATTTGCCCGTCCGGAAAAATGGAGGTCAGTTTTTGGATATTTCTTTTATCCCAAACATCGTCGCGCATTTCGGGATATGATTTTTTCATCACCTCGATCAGCGCATCGTAATCGTCTAAAGTAAGCCTTCGTATTTCTACCTGCATAATTTCTAAGTATTTGCCTTAATTCGTTTGCCCGAAAGTTTCAGAAAACGGTACACCAAAAGCACCGCTGAAATCGTGAGCCCTAATCCCAATGCAATCCACATTCCAAATGCACCCATTTTTAAAGTGACGCAGAGGTAAAATCCTAATGGGATCGTAATAATCCAATACGCAAAAAATGTGAGGTAACTCGGGATTTTTACATCCTGAATTCCCCGTAAAATACCCAGTGCGGTCACCTGAATTCCGTCAGAAAGCTGGAAAAGTGAGGCAATAATCAAAAGTTTTGAAGCCAGCTGAATCACTTCCACATCTTCTTTTTTGGTGAAAAATGTCGGCAAAGTATTTCTTGCCAAAATGAAAAAAGCGCCACATAAAACCATAAAAATGAAGGCGATTTTGATGTTATTGACCCCCACTTTTCTCAGTTCCATAAAGTCTCTTTGGCCCAGTTTTCTGCCGATCATCACTGTAGAAGCAACACTGAAGCCAATGCATAAATTAAAGGTGAATGAAGCCATACTCAGCGCAATCTGGTGCGATGCGATGTCTTTCGCGGAAATCATCCCGCAAATAAATGCAGCACCGGCAAAGGCCGTAACTTCAAAAAACATCTGTAAAGCCGTTGGCAAACCGAGTTTCAGCATTTTGGTGAACATTCTTTTAGTGAAAAGCCCGATTTTTAAACTGAAATCTTTCACGTAACGTTTTGTGGTCTGATGATTTACCATGACAAAATAGAGGAAAGCTAGCATGAAAATTCTCGCAATCAGCGTTGCAATTGCGGAACCTTTTACGCCCATCGGCGGAAAACCGAACATTCCTTTGATGAAAACGTAATTCAAACCAATATTAATCACATTTGCAAAAATTGTCGCCTTAGTTACCCCAATCGTATAACCCAAACCTTCCGAAACTTCACGAAGGGTCTGAAATGTCATAAACGGCAAAATACTGAACGCCATGACGGTGAGGTAAATTTCGGTATCGGGAATAATTTCTTTTGGCTGATCCAAATGATAGAGCAGCGGGCGGAACGCGAGTAATAAAATCATCAACAGTAATCCCACGGCCATATTCAGGACGAAGCCATGACGAAAAACTGAATTGATCCTGTCGTGTTTGTTCTGCGAATGCGCTTCAGAAACCAGCGGTGGAATTGCAAATGAAATTCCCAATCCGAAAACAAAAACCGAGAAAAAAAGTGCGTTACCCAGGGAAACTGCTGCCAAAGCATTGGCACCGAGTAAATTCCCAACAATAATATTGTCAAAAAGCTGTACCGAAACCTGTCCCAGCTGTGTAAGCATCACTGGAAGTGCCAGTTTCACAGTTTGTTTGGTATAGTTTCTATCCAAAAAATTCATTTTGCAAAAGTAATGATTAATGTTTGCCCTAAAATTGGATTGCCAATAGATTAAGCAGAATTAATAAATAGGCAAAAAAAAACCGGCAAAAAACCGGATTTGAATTTTATATATTAGAAATATTACTTCCGTACGAAAGCAGCAACATCTTCTTCAGTTACCGGGTTTCCACCTAAGATGATCAGTCTTTCAACCACGTTTCTCAGCTCACGGATATTTCCGGTCCAGGAGAACGACTGTAAAGCCTGGATGGCATTGTCGTCGAATAAACGCGGTGTATTGCCCTGTTCATCTGCAACAAGTTTCGCAAAATGATCCACTAAAAGTTTGATGTCCTCTTTTCTGTCATCCAAAGGCGGCACATAAATTTCTATTACCGAAAGCCTGTGATAAAGGTCTTCCCGGAAGCGCCCGGCCTCGATCTCCTTCTGCATATCCTTGTTGGTTGCCGCTACCACGCGAACGTCAACTTTTATCTCCTTGTCGCTTCCAACCGGGGAAACTTTACTTTCCTGCAATGCACGAAGAACTTTGGCCTGAGCAATTAAACTCATATCACCAATTTCATCCAGGAAAATTGTTCCGTTGTTGGCAAGCTCAAATTTTCCCTGCTTGTCTTTGATGGCTCCTGTAAATGAACCTTTTACGTGTCCAAAAAGCTCAGATTCAATAAGTTCTGAAGGAATTGCGGCACAGTTTACTTCAACCATGGGGCCGCGGCTTCTCTCACTTTGTGCATGGATGGCGTGTGCAACCAGCTCTTTACCGGCTCCGTTTGGTCCTGTGATTAAGACTCTGGCATCAGAAGCGGCAACTTTATCGATCATATCCTGAATTTTTTTCAGGGTAGCACTTTCGCCGATCATCTGGTATTTTTTGTTGACTTTTTTCTTTAAAGTCACATTTTCTTTTTGAAGGGACTGGTTTTCCTTTGCCAGCTTTTCCTTATCCAGTGCATTTTTTACGCTGGTCATCAGTCTGTTGATATCGATCGGTTTCGAGATGAAATCATAAGCACCCTCCTTAAGGCAGTCCACAGCGGTATCAATATCCGCATGGCCCGAAATCATTACAAAGGTGGTTTCCGGTTTCAGTGTTAAGGCCTGTTTCAGAAGTTCCGTACCGGATAACTTTGGCATTTTAATATCTGAAATTACCAGCGCAAAGTCTTCTTTTTCAATATTTTTGTAACCTTCAAGCCCGTCTTCGGCCACTAAAAATTCATAATCTTTTAATTCGTCTGAAAGGATGCTTTGTAACACACCTGAAATAGATTTTTCGTCTTCTACGATAAGGATTTTCTGCATAAGGGCAAATTTACGGATTATTTAAGGATTTTTGGGAATTTCAGTTGTTTGCAGCAAAAATTATTCCCAATGCAGTAAGGATTTTCAGAAACAAAAATCTTAAAAACAATATATTAATTTGTATAAGATCTTTCACCAAAAATTGCTGAGCCAACTCGTACCGAATTTGCACCGCAATCGATGGCAATAGGGAAGTCGCCGCTCATTCCCATGGAAAGAGTTTGAAGCCTGTGCTGCAAAGAAAGTTGGTCGAAAAGCCTTTTGAGGAAAGAAAATTCTCTGCGTATTTGAGCTTCATTGTCTGTGAAAGTGGCCATTCCCATTAGTCCTGTAATTTCGACATTTGGGAAATTGCCCTGAAGCCATTTTAAAAACAGTTCTTTGGTTTCGGAAACTTCCAAACCAAATTTGGTATCTTCTTCAGCAATTTTAACTTGCAGAAGCACTTTTATTTTTCGGTTGCATTTTTTCGCCTGGCGGTTGATTTCATCTAAAAGTTTTTCAGAATCCACGCTTTGAACTGTATCTACAAATTCTGCAATATATTTTACTTTATTTCTCTGAAGGTGCCCGATCAGGTGCCACTGAATGTCATTGGGAAGGAGAGGCGCTTTTTCTACGAGTTCCTGAACTTTATTTTCTCCGAAAACTCTTTGTCCGAAGTCGTACACCTGCTGTATTTTTTCAACCGGATGTGTTTTGGAAACGGCCACCAGCTGAATGTGAGAGGGGAGTTGCTGTAATACTTCTTCGTATTGTTCTTTTAATGACATTTTTAATTTTTTTACAAATTTAACAAAGAAAAATTTGGTCTTCAAATAACATATCGTAATATTGCAATATGAAAATAGTAAAAAATGGGGATCACTAAAACACACCATTTCACTGAAGAACAGAACGAAATCGCAACAGTGCTGAAAGCACTGGCACACCCAGCGAGAGTAGCGATTATTGAATATTTATTATCAGTTGAAACCTGTATCTGCAACGATATCGTGGCGGAAATCAATCTTGCGCAACCTACCGTTTCTCAACATTTAAAAGAACTCAAAAATGCCGGAATCATTCAGGGAGAAGTGGAAGGGAAAACAGTTTGTTACTGCATCAATCCGGAAAGTTTTAAAAAGATGGAAACGTTCATCGACCAGATTTTTCACAAAATTCACCAGCAGAACAGCTCAAAGTGCTGCTAAGATAATTTTCAACTCTCAATTTTCAATTAAAAAAATATGAATACCAACGAAGAAATTAAAGAAATGGTAAAGCAAAAATACTCTGAAATTGCTTTACAGGACAAGGATACCAACGCTTCTTCCTGCTGTGGTGCAGGTGGCTGCAGTACCGAAGTGTACAACATCATGAGCGAAGACTACGACGAACTGAGCGGTTATAATCCTGATGCGGATTTGGGTTTAGGTTGTGGTTTGCCAACGAATTTTGCTAAAATTAAAGAAGGCGACACCGTTGTCGATTTAGGCAGCGGCGCCGGAAACGACTGCTTTGTAGCGCGCGCCGAAACCGGTGTAACCGGAAAAGTAATCGGAATCGATTTCACCGAAGCGATGATTGAAAAAGCCAGAATGAATGCTGAAAAACTAGGTTTTAATAATGTGGAATTCAGGCAGGGCGATATTGAGAAAATTCCAATGACCAGCAATGTAGCAGATGTCGTGGTGAGCAATTGCGTGATGAACTTGGTTCCGGACAAACCCAAAACGTTCGGTGAAGTGTACCGAATTTTGAAACCGGGAGGTCATTTCTCCATTTCGGATATTGTATTGGTGGGGGAGCTTCCCGACAAAATAAAAAACGCAGCGGAAATGTATGCCGGTTGTGTTGCCAGTGCGATTCAGAAAGAAGATTATCTGAAGATCATTAAAGATGCAGGATTCGGTAACCTGATGCTGCAAAAAGAAAAGGCCATCATCATTCCAGATGATATTCTGAAAAATTATCTGAACGAAGATGAAATCGAACGATATAAAAATTCTGAATCCAGAATCTACAGCATCACGGTTTATGCCGAAAAAGGCGAAGCGTGCTGCGATCCAAAAACCGGCTGCTGCTAAATGAATTCTGCGAGAAAATATATCCAGCAACATCAAAAAATGCTGTTCATCCTCTGCGGAATCACGGCGCTTAATTTTATGTTCGGTTTTGATGCACGGTTTACGATCATCAGCTGCCTTTGGGTTTTAATCAATCTTAATTTTCCAAAATTTAATAAAACAAAAAATGTTTAAAAACCTTGTAAACTCCATTGGTGAAATCGCTATACTGAGAGTTTCAGACGAAAGGAAAGAAATTCTAAAACCGCTGATTGATTTTATTCAAAGCAAACTGGAGCAGAATGAACCTATCAATCTGAATTTTATCTGCACCCACAACTCGCGGCGCAGCCATTTGTCACAGATTTGGGCGCAGACCATGGCAGAGCATTTCGGAATTAAAAACGTTTTCTGCTATTCCGGCGGAACGGAAGCTACGGCAATGTTCCCAAAAGTGGCTGAAACCCTTACCAAGCAAGGTTTTAAAATTCAAAAGCTTTCTGAAACGGAAAATCCGGTGTATGCCGTGAAATTTTCGGAGAACGGTCGCCCCTTGATTTGTTTTTCCAAGAAATATGATGATGGTTTCAATCCCGTTTCAGATTTTGCGGCGATCATGACCTGTTCCAATGCCGATCAGGGTTGCCCATTTATCCCGGGTGCCGAGAAAAGAATTGCCGTAAAATTTGAGGATCCAAAAATCAGCGACGGTACGCCTGGAATGGATGAAACTTACTTCAACCGCAGTTTTGAGATCGCTTCGGAAATGTATTTTGTGTTTTCGAAAATCAGGAAATAATTAATGTAAAAGAAGATCACGCAATTTTTTCATTCCCTCGGAACCACCGCATTTAAAACAGTTTTCAGGTTTTGTGTAGGAGTGCTCCAAATTTGGATCAATCACAAAAACTTCGCAGCCTTCCGGAACATAATGTATGAGTTCTGCGGCGGGATAAACCTGCATCGACGTACCAATCACCACGAAAATATCGGCTGTTGAAGTGATAATTGTGGCTTCCTCCATCGCGGGAACCATCTCGCCAAACCACACAATGTGCGGCCGCAACTGAATTCCGTTCTCATCAAGGTCGCCTAAATTTAAATCATCTTCCCAGGGAATTGAATTGCCGTCCGAATTTACCGGCCGTGCTTTCAGAAGTTCGCCGTGAAGATGTAAAACCTTTGTAGAACCGGCTCTTTCGTGCAAATCATCGACATTTTGGGTGATGATATTCACATCAAAATCCCGCTCTAAATCGGCTAAAATTTTGTGTGCATCGTTGGGCTCCACCTCCTTCAGTTGGCGTCTTCTCAAATTATAAAAATCCAGGACCAATTGTGGATCACGTGCAAAACCTTCCGGCGATGCCACATCTTCCACACGGTGGTTTTCCCACAATCCGTTGGAATCCCTGAAGGTTTTTATTCCGCTTTCCGCCGAAATTCCGGCACCTGTAAGTACGACGAGTTTCTTTTTCATTTCAGAATTTTGTCTAAATATAAGGCATTTTTTATTCCCGCAATTCCGAAGGTATTGTTGAAATAGATGTATTTTATCCCATTGAATTTTTTGATTTCTGTGGCAAGTTTGTCCAGTTCTTCTTCAGAATACTCTGACTTAAAAAGTTCGGGAACGCCGTGCAGCCGGTAGTAGATCGCATCATCACTGTTCACCATCACATCATCAGGAATACCTTTTGGGAATGATACGCCACAGAAAATGATTTCATGTTTCTTAAGTTTATCCAGAACCGTTTGGTTCCACCAACTGTTGTGTCGGAACTCAACCACATTCAGATAGTTTTTGTCAGCGGTTTCGATAATGCGTTGAAGATTTTCTTCAGAATATTTAAAAGACGGCGGCATTTGGAAGAGAAATCCTGCCATTTTTTCTTTCAGGATTTTTGAGATATTATCGCAGAAAACCGTCAGTTCCTCTTTGCAGTCCTGCATCCGCTTATTGTGTGAAAAATATTTGTGCACCTTGATGAAAAACCGGAAATCTTCAGGGGATTCATCGTACCATTTCTGAATGGTGGTTGGCCGAGGTCTTCGGTAGAAAGTCGAATTGATTTCGACAGAATTCAAATGCCCGGAATAGTATTTCAAATAATCTTTTGAAGGCAGATCTTCCGGATAGAAAAATCCTTTCCACAGACTTTCAGAAAACCCGGAACAGCCAATGAAAACTTGATCCTTCATTGTTTTTGAATTTTGAATTTTGAATTTTGAATTGAATTGAATTTTCAATTTTCAACTTTCAATTTTCCATTGAAATCAATCCTTCCGTCAGCGATTTCCACTGAAATTTACTTCCGGCGATCATTCCGCCTACGGCTACGAGAAAATTCCTTACTTTTTCCAAAGCAGACAGATCGTCGGTGTTTGGTTTCTCATTTCGTCCGTGTACTTCCGCACTGATTTTATTTCCCTCTCTTTTAATCAGAAAATTGGAAGTGGCTTTTTCATCGAAGAAATGCGCAGTTTTATCCTCAGGTTTTGTGGGATCGGAAGTTGGACGGACGCGGATGTATATGCTTTCTGAATTTTCGGTTTTTTCCTCCTTTATTTCCTCAATTTTCACCCAGTCGAAACCCTCACCAGTTGGGTTGTGCAGTCCGGGAATCTGAATTTTGAAGTAATTTCCAACCTTTGGTTTTTCAAGCAGAAGAGTTCCCAGTTCATCACGAAGCGTAAAAGACGCCTTTTCTTCACCCGCAAAAAATTCCCAGGAGTTCACATCCAGAAATCTTTTTTTCACGGTTTCAAAATGAGCAATGGCTTCGCTTTCGGTATTCAGTTTGACTTCTGAAACCGTATCACTTTTAGCACCGGTGTATTGCTGCGGTATGTTTTCTTCCATGATAAAAAAATGCTGTCAGGTTTCGAACCTGACAGCGTGACTTAAAAAAATAATTACTTAGCGAATTCTTCAATAATCCTTTTATTGAAGGCTGGTATATCTTCCGGTTTGCGGCTGGTGGTAAGGTTTCCGTCAGTTATAACTTCTTCATCCACCCAATTTGCCCCGGCATTCTGAAGGTCTTTTGAAATGGCCTTAAATGAGGTCATTTTCTTACCTTCAACCACCTCTGCGTCGATCAGCGTTTGCGGTCCGTGGCAGATTGCTGCTACCGGTTTATTTTCCGTAAAAAAATCTTTAACAAACTTTACGGCATTCTCATCACCACGCACAGTATCGGGGTTCAGCACGCCACCCGGCAAAAGCAGTCCGTCGTAATCGGAAACTTTTGCGTCGGAAACCGTTCGGTCCACTTTCACAGAATTACTCCACTCGTGGTCTTTCATCGCTTTGATTTCACCGCTCTTCAGCGATACAATTTCTACGGTTGCTCCCGCATTTTTTAACGCTTCTACCGGTTGTTCAAGTTCGCTTTGTTCATAACCGTCAGCAGCTAGTACAGCGATTTTTTTGTTTGATAATGTTGACATATAAGTTGATTTTTGATTAAAAAGGGCAACAAGAATATTGCCACCCCTTGAATTGTTGATATTTATTAATATTTTTTGGCAAAGTTTAAGACTATGCCGGAACAATAGGATTTAATTCCCGGTTCCAGTTTCTTCCTGCTGCAATGGCTTTCACAAAATCAGCCGGTTTTTTATCTATTAAAAGTGCCGGATCTTCTTTATCTGTTGGGATATTGGTATTCGAGAGCAATTCTTTTCCGTTACCCTCCACAGCAATCGCTTTGCAGTGTTTGAAGGTTTCATTCAGCAAATGTCTGGAAACTTCGTGGGAAACTACGACGTCTGAAATCCCGCTCGGAACGAACATCGCATCGAAAACCACGGAAGTTGCGGTGAGGAAATTCTCATCCACCTTCATCTCAGTGCCGTTGTTTCCTTTTATTTTTCCGCCTTTCGGGGCAACGATTTTATAGTCTGCGCCTTCTTTTTCCAGTGCTGTTTTGTAGTTGTTCAATGAAGTTTCATCCACACCGTTATCGCAGATAATGCCGATCATCCGCGTTTTGATGTCGCCTTTGTTGTGTGCGGTCATTGAAAGTTTATCAGATTTTGCCGTAACGCTGTTGGCATCTTTTGGCTGATGGTTATTCGGATTTTCATCGGCACCGATATTCTGGTTCAATGGCATATCAACTTTTTTCGGAATGTCTATTCCAAGTTTGTCTGCGACTTTTTTTGCCACATCCTTATCAATCATATTTAAATTAAAGCAAACGCGTTCCTTCACGTGGTCGTAATTTACTTTACTCAGTTCAAAAGCGTAAGCATCAATCATATGACGCTTTTCGTGTTCAGAAAGCGAATTCATAAAGAGTTTCGTCTGCGAAAAATGGTCGCTGAAGCTTTCGCTGCGGTTTCTGATCTTATGGGCATCCACACGTTCCGGAAAACTTGTAAATCCACCTTCTTTCATCATTGCCTGAAACGGACAGCCGCCGCCCAACGAATTCGGATGATATGCCGTGTTTCCTTTATTCACGGTCATCCGCATATGCGCATCGCGCTGGTTGTTGTGTACCGGCGCCACGGAACGGTTGATCGGTATTTCGTGGAAATTGGGGCTTCCCAAACGGGAAAGTTGGGTATCGGTATATGAAAATAATCTTCCCTGAAGCAGCGGGTCGTTGCTGAAATCAATACCGGGAACGATATGCCCCGGGTGAAACGCTACCTGCTCTGTTTCTGCAAAAAAATTATCGGGATTTCTGTTTAAAGTCATCTTGCCGACGATTTTTACCGGAACCAGTTCTTCGGGGATCAGTTTGGTAGGATCGAGCAAATCAAAATCAAATTTAAATTCATCTTCTTCCGGAACGATCTGCAAGCCCAGTTCCCATTCCGGATAATTTCCTTTTTCGATATTTTCCCAAAGATCACGGCGGTGGAAATCCGGGTCTTTACCTGAAATTTTCGTGGCCTCGTCCCAGCAAACAGAATGCACGCCCAGAAGTGGCTTCCAGTGGAATTTCACAAAATGTGATTTTCCCTCTTCATTAATCAGCCTGAAAGTATGGATGCCGAAACCTTCCATCATTCTCAACGATTTTGGAATGCCCCGGTCGCTCATTACCCACGACGTCATATGCATCGTTTCGGGAACAAGGGACACGAAATCCCAGAACGTGTCGTGTGCGGACGCTGCCTGCGGCATTTCGTGGTGCGGTTCCGGTTTTACGGAGTGGATAAAATCCGGAAACTTCATCGCATCCTGGATGGAAAATACAGGAATATTGTTGCCCACAAGGTCGAAAATTCCCTCGTCGGTATAGAATTTAACAGCAAATCCGCGAACGTCCCTTGCCAAATCGGTGGAACCTTTAGAACCGGCCACGGTTGAGAATCGCACAAAGACAGGGGTGGTTCTTGAGGTATCGTTCAGGAAACCGGCCTTGGTCACCTCTGCCTGGCTTTCATACAACTGGAACACACCGTGCGCCCCGCTTCCGCGCGCATGCACAATTCTTTCCGGAATTCTTTCGTGGTCGAAATGCGTAATTTTTTCACGCAGGATAAAATCTTCCAGCAGGGAAGGCCCGCGCTCACCGGACTTTAGTGAATTGTTGTTATCGTTGATTTTGACACCCTGATTCGTGGTAAGAAACTGACCTTCTGCTGAAGAAACATTTTGCTGCAGGTCCTCAGTTTTTTTATTGACGTTTTGTTCGTCTTTTTTTTGATTTTTCATAATAAATGTAAAAAAGCGGTCATATCACCGCTTTGCGTTATTTTGCTTTTAAATTTATTTCTGTTTTGGCAAGTTTTGTTAAATCCTTGTCGCAGTTTTTTTCTTCTGCCAATGACTGTAAGAGGAGTGCGAGAACTTCTTTATGTTTCAGCAATTTTGCATACGTTGCCAGCGTTCCGTATGAAGCAATTTCATAATGTTCCACTTTTTGTGCGGCGGCAATAATCGCGGCATCGCGCACCGCACCTGGTTCCGTTTCCTCCATAATTCCTTCTGCTTCTTTTAGCAGGCCGTCCATCGCATCGCACTTCACAGCTTCAGGTTTCAGTTTCAGCGCTTTAAAGGCATCTTCCAGCCTTTTTACCTGACCTTTGGTTTCTTCAATGTGACCGTTGATGGCCTCTTTCAAACTTTTGGAAGTTGCATTTTTATACATTTTTGGAAGGTTTTTTACCAGCGCTTTTTCTGCCCAGTACATATCCTTCATACCATCGACCATAAAATCTTGCAGTTGTTCTGCTGCGTCTGCCTTCGGCTTTACTTTGCCGGCAGTAGTGGTTTTCTTTGCCATATTTAGTTTAATTTTTAATTGTTACTTCAAATGTATTTCAAAAAAACTCAACAAAACGGCAAAATTTTAATTATATAAAAGAATGATTATAAAGTATAAAAGAATGTCTTTATATTGTTAATTTTTCTTAAAATTTTAATTCTGCACTGTTTAACCGCAGCGAATTTAAAATGACAGAAACCGAAGAAAAACTCATTGCCGCCGCCGCAATCATAGGGCTTAAAAGAATGCCGAAAACAGGATAGAGCAGGCCCGCCGCAACCGGGATGCCCAAAGTATTGTAAATAAAAGCAAAGAATAAGTTTTGTTTGATATTTCTCAATAATTTTTCACTCAAAATTTTGGATTTTGCAACACCCAAAATGTCGCCTTTCAGCAAGGTGATTTCTGCACTTTCAATCGCGACATCGCTTCCTGTTCCCATGGCAATTCCAATGTTTGACTGCGCCAACGCCGGAGCATCATTGATGCCGTCGCCGGTCATTGCTACGATTTTTCCTTCAGACTGCAGTTTTTTTACGGCCTCCATTTTGTCCTGAGGAAGCGCGTTTGCAATGTATTTTATAATGCCAAGCTCGGCTGCGACCGCTTTTGCGCTGTGTTCGTTATCGCCGGTCATCATGATGACTTCGATGCCTTCTTTTTGCAAAAACTGCACTGCTTTTTTGGAAGTCGGTTTTATTTTATCCGAGAAAGAAAGGAAACCCAAAACCTGATGGCCTTTTGCCAAATAAGACACCGTATGCGCTTTATCGTGAATATCAGCAACTTTTTGTTTTAAATTTTCCGGAATCTGAATGCTGAACTGATTCAGCAGCGCTTCGTTCCCCAATAAAACAGTTTCGTTACTGATGACTCCTTTTACCCCTTTTCCGGTGATGTTTTCGAAATCTTCAACTTTGTAGGAATTGTCATTCGCAGTTTCCATTTTTATTTCAGAAGAATGCAAAGCGTCCATAATGGCTTTGGAAAGGGGATGTTCTGAGTTTTGATTGAGTGCTGCTGCGAGAGTTAAAATTTTGTTTTTATCAATATTTTCTAATGCCTCAATGTGCTCAAGCGATGGTTTTCCTTCGGTTAAAGTTCCGGTTTTATCGGTTATCAGCACGTTGATTTTGTCCATTTGTTCCAGAGCTTCGGCATTTTTGATGAGAATTCCGTTTTTTGCGCCTTTCCCGATACCGACCATCAAACTCATCGGCGTTGCCAAACCTAAAGCACAGGGACATGCTACAATAAGCACCGCAACAGCGTTTACCAGGGCCAGAATCATCCGGTTTTCACCACCAAAAATAAACCAAAGGATGAAGGTTAATATCGAAATGCCAATCACCGCCGGCACAAAAACCTTGGAAACTTTATCCGCCAGTTTTTGGATGGGCGCACGGCTGCGGCTTGCAGTGTTCACCATGTCGATGATTTTTGAAAGCAGAGTTTCATCGCCCACTTTTTCGGCAATCATGAGGAAAGTTCCGTTGCCGTTGATGGTTCCGGAAGTCACCTTATCATTCAGAATTTTCTCCACAGGAATCGGTTCACCTGTAATCATACTTTCATCAATGCTTGAATTTCCCTCAGTAATTTTACCGTCCACCGGAATTTTTTCGCCCGGTTTCACCCTTAGAACATCACCGATTTTTACTTCTGAAAGTGGTACTTTTCTCTCGGCGCCGTTCACAATTAAATTCGCTTCGTCCGGTGAAAGATTCATCAGTTCCTCTATCGCTTTACCGGTTTTCTGGTGGGCTTTGGCTTCCATTAACTGGCCTAAAATCACCAAAGTTAAAATTACGGACACGGCTTCAAAATAAAACGGAACTTTTCCTTCGTGCGCCATTTCGTGAGGCAGAATTTCCGGGAAAATTAAGGCAACCAAGCTGAACAGAAACGCCGCCGCAACGCCCAGTGCAATCAGCGAAAACATATTCAGGTTCCAGGTTTTGAAGGAACCCCAGCCACGTTTCATTAGAAACCAACCGGCATAAAAAAGAACCGGAAGCGTCAAAATCAGTTCCAAAATTCCCTGAATTTGATGAGAAAACGGCCAGTTGATCCACATTCCGCCCATTGACAGAATGAACACCGGAACCGTGAAGGCCAGGGCAATCCAGAATTTTCGTGTTAGAGTTTTTACGGTGTCATCCTCTGCCACTTCACCTGCTTTTCCGGGGATCTGCACCAAATCCATTCCGCAAACCGGGCAGCCGACGTTGGAATCATAGACCTTATCTCCCTCGCAGAACATGGGGCAGTAATATTTACCGGCGTTGCCTTTAGATTCGAGATTTGAGATTCGAGATTTGAGATTTTCTGCCGGTGGATGAGCATGATGGCTGTGATGTCCTTTGCTTGCTGCCACCAGTTCCGGGGTAATTTCCTTCAGATGCATATGGCAAACCGGACAGCCAGTGTCGGAATCATAGACTTTATCGCCTTCGCAGAACATGGGGCAGTAAAATTTCCCGATACGGGATTCGAGATTTGAGATTTGAGATTCGAGCGTTTTTTCGTTGGTTTTAAATCCGGCTTTTTCTTCAATTGGAACGAGGTACATATTGCAGACCGGACAGCGTTTTCCCTGCTGGAAATAAACTTTGTCACCTTCGCATTCCATCGGACAGTAATAAACAGAGCTCGGGGAAATGCGGTCTTTTGGGGGAATTTGAATGGTTTTTTCTGGTGAATTTAATTCTGCCAAAGCATAATTTCCGGCTTCTTTTAATTTGGAATTTAATTCATCTAAAGAAATTTCATGTTGAGAATGAATTTTAACCAATGAATCCTCAAGATTAACTTCCGCGTTAATTCCGCCGATTGAATTTAGAGTTTTTGATATTTTGTTTTGGCAACCGGAGCAAGTCATTCCGGTTACGTGATAGGTTCTTTCCATACGATTATTTTTCAGTTACAAATTTCGGGAGTCGAAATCGCAGGCAGTTACAAATATCGGGAAAAGACTTATGAAATTCAGAATTTGTCGAGTGGCATGCGGTTTTGGCCTTTCATCTTTTTAAATTCCGTTGGCGTGAATCCGGTTGTATTCCTGAATTGCGCCGAAAGATGCTGTACACTTTTGTACCCGAGTTTCCCGGCTATTTCGGTGAGGGAGAATTCGTTGTAGAAAAGCAGTTCCTTTACTTTTTCAATTTTTTGAAGGATGAAATACTGTTCCAGCGTGATGCCCTGGTTTTGTGAAAACAGTTTTGAAATCGAACTGTATTCGCGGTGCTGTTTGTCACTTAAAAATTCGGAAAGCACGAAGTCTTCGGAAATATCCAGTTCAGAAATCTTCCGGATAATGAGATTCTTGGTTTGCTCTATTTGTTTCTGCGACTGGTCTTCCAAAATTTCAAAACCGATTTTTTTCAGTTCGGCATCAAGATTCTTCAATTCCTTTTCATTCAGATCATTCTGAGTTTCCACCACGCCCAACCGAACGGAAACGGTTTCAGTTCCTAAATCTTTAAAAATTTGAGAAACCGCCATCTCGCAACGGCCACAAACCATATTTTTAATAAAGATTTTCAACGTGAAGGATTGTCAATATTCTGAAGTCTGTCGCTTATATATTCAATTTTCGTTTTGCCGTGTTTGGTAGGCTTTCCATGTTCATCCACGCCAACGAAAACAATTTTCTCGATGGTAATGATGGTTTGGCGTGTCATCATATTTCTTACTTCGCATCTTAAAGTAATCGAAGTATTGCCAAATTCTGTTGCTTCAATCCCAATTTCAATAATGTCACCCTGTTTTGCGGAACTTACAAAATTAATTTCCGAGATAAATTTAGTAACACAACGCGGTGTTTCCAGCTGAACAATGGCGTAGAGTGCAGCTTCCTCATCAATCCACTGTAATAACCGTCCTCCAAAAAGTGAATGATTTGGATTCAGGTCTTCAGGTTTTATCCATTTTCTGGTGTGGTAATTCATAACTTTTTATTTGATGCAAATGTAACGTTATATATCCTTGCATTCTTCATTTGTGTTCCTTTTTAGTTTTGTTTTAAAGTTTAAAATTATGAATTTTTCACCAATGATCATCAGAAGGAAAGCGAACGAAACAAAAGGGTTAAAACTCTCTAAATCGACTTGGCAAGAAGTACTGTCATAAAAAATCCGGCTTCAAGTAAAGTGAAGCCGGACTAAAAAATTATGAAAACTGTTTTATAAATCGTCCTCGCTGCCCATGGAATCCATATCATGGGTCATTCCACGCCTCCTCCAGGAATAATTTCTTTCGGAAGGCGACATATAGATATCATTTCGGGCTTTGTTGAGAATTCTTGCTCTTTCGCTCTCAGTAATTCCGTCGTTGTCTGTGCTGATGAATTCTTCTGCTTGAGTAGCTTCGGATGATACGTAATTTTTTGAAACATCGTTCACATCCAAAGCGCCGTTATCATTCATAATGTCTCTCGCTTTTTCTGCGCGGTCCATATCGTCAGTGTAAACGGTTACCACATTGCTTTTGGTACCGGCGTAGCTGTATCTTCTTCTTTCATCCGTGTCTTCACCGAACAGCCAGTCCCAAAATCCGCCTGTTTTTTCATCTTCGTCATATTCGAAACTGTCATCGATGTCGCTGTCGTAATCTCCGCTGTTGTTGTACCTGGAAACTGAGTAATCTTCTTTGCTGAAACCTGCTGAATCTAATTTATTTGAAGCAGTTTCGGCCATTTCATTGTTTGGGAACAATCCCACTACTGTATAAGCCATAACATTGTTTTTTAATGGTTAATATATTTGTGATTTGGTTACTTTACAGGCAACAAAAACCATGACAAATGAACTGGTTTCCCGATTTTTATATTTATTTAACAGATTGAGCATTGTTATGGCCTGAATATTAAAATATTTTAACAACTTATCAAATGTTTGATTAAAAAAAGAGCGAAAAACTAATTTTCACTCTTTTCAGTATTATCCGTTTTGCCGGTATCCGTAAGTTCAGATGATTTTTTAATATCTTCTTTTTTTATGTCCGGCGGATTTTGTTTTTCATTTGCTGCCGGAATATTCGGGAAATCCTGATTTTGCTTCTTGGTCTCCAGATTTGTGGTTTTTTCCGGAGTTTCTTTTTTGTCCTCGTTCATAATATTCTGTTTTAAAGTTTGGTTGTATCAATTTGCCCGGTTTCATCCTCGATGGTATATTTTAAGGCTTTTGCAAGGACAAAAATCTGGCTTAGGTTTTCGCTGAGCTGCTTTCTCCCAAGATCTCTCAAATAATTTTGGTTAACCGTTTTCACGGCGTTGTCCTTGGCATTATTCTGAATCTTTTTCAGGTCATTTTCATTAAAACGGTCAAAAAAGGAATCATCCATATTCTGAATTTCAACGCTGGGAGTGATCTTAATGTCGGCATTTGGCAGCTCACGGATAATCAGTTTTTTGTTGGCGCTGTCCACATCAATCTTCATTTTATTTAAATCATAAGACACCTGCGCATTGGTTTTGGTAAAGGTTACGATTTCTTTTTCCATGTTCGGTAGCAGACCTCCAAAAATCTGTGAAGTGACCTTCGTTTTCTGCATACTGCTGAAATCCTGTTCCACTACCACCATTTTATTCATTTTTTTAATCTGGTTGGTGATGATGTAGAAATCGTTCTGAATGTCCTCATTTTTTGGTTTAAAGGATTTCAGGGCTAAAAATAAGAGCAGCATCAGCAATGCTCCTCCTACAAATGCAAATATTGTATTTCTGTTTTTCAAGTTTTATTTTTTAAATAAATCTTTTACCGATGTATCGTTCTTTTCTATGATTTCCAGAAGGTCTTTTTCGATAAAGCCTGATTTTGGAAATTCAATAATTCTGCCAAATTCCTTACCATATTTTTTTACGATGATGGTCGGCACAAATTGTATGTTGTATAAACCTTCCTCACCGCTGGGCGACTCTTTTTTGCGGTTTACGGCAATAATGCTTAATTTTTCTGAAGGGAAATCCAGCTCATCCAGAATTTTCATCAGCCGCGGGAATTCCCTGTGGCTGTCGCTGCACCATGTCCCAATAAATACCACCAGCTGATACGATTTGAATTTTTTCTTTTTAAGTTCTGCCATTGTAGCCGCATCCAAGCTGTAACCGGAATATTCCTCATCGTACCAGTCGCTGTAAGGTTCTTTTTTAAACTGATCGATGGTTTGCGGGCCCAGCAGCATTTTTCCGTCTGTCTGGTTATCGACTTCGCGGTTTACTACGACTTTCTGCGCTTCGCAGGACTGAAGTGTAAGGGCGATCAAACCTACCGTAAATATGGATTTTATAATATTTCTCATAACCTATTTTTCTAAAATTGATCTTAAATCTGCCGGAGAATAATTTACGCTTTTCAAAACTTTACGGTCAGTCTTGCGGTGCACGTTAATTTTGTCCCCAGAAGTTTCTGAGTAAGCATCTTCGCCTTTATTTCTGTAGAATTCTATGGTTTTATCTGCTTCGTCCTGTGTGGAACACGCTTTCGACATGTTAGAGCGCTGCACCTCATTGAAGAGTTCTACAAATTTATTTCCTAAACCGAATTCCAAAACTGCGCCACTAAGAACGTATTGCAAATCGCACAGGGCATCTGCAACTTCAGTGATATCGTTGTCTGCAATCGCCTGTTTCAGCTCATCCAATTCTTCCTGTAAAAGCAAAACCCTTAAATCACATCTCTCTTTTGAAGGAATTTTCGGCGAATCTAAAATTGGAGCGTTAAAAGTTCTGTGAAATTCTGCGACCTGGTTCAGGCTGTCAATTTTTTCCATCTGATATTTTAAAGTTTAAAACAAATATAAAAAAAGCACCGGAAACCCGATGCCTTTATCTTTTAAGCAGTATTTTTTTATCTGGAGATATCCCTGCCGATCACCAGTCTCTGGATTTCAGAAGTTCCTTCACCTATCGTACAAAGTTTGGAATCCCTGTAGAATTTCTCTACCGGGAAATCTTTGGTATAGCCGTAACCGCCGAAGATCTGAACGGCGTTGTTTGAAATTCTTACACAGGCTTCAGAAGCGTAAAGTTTTGCCATGGCGCCTTCGCGGGTCATTTTCATTTTCGCATTTTTCATCGTGGCAGCTCTTCTAATGAGCAATTCCGACGCATCGATTTCTGTTGCCATATCGGCAAGCATAAAATTTACCGCCTGGAAATCGTTGATCGGTCTTCCAAATTGCTGTCTCTCCAAAGAGTATTTCAAAGCAGCCTTGTAAGCGCCTCTTGCTATTCCCAAGCTTAGGGCCGCGATAGAGATTCTGCCGCCATCCAGGATTTTCATTGCCTGTTTGAATCCTTCTCCAACTTCACCCAGTCTGTGGGAATCCGGAACTCTTACATTGTCGAAAATGAGTTCAGCCGTTTCTGAAGCTCTCATTCCCAGCTTATTTTCTTTTTTTCCTGAAGCAAAGCCAGGCATTCCTTTTTCCAGAACAAATGCGGTGGAATTATTTTTTGCGCCTTTTTCGCCGGTTCTGGTCATTACGACAGCGATGTCACCGGATATAGCGTGTGTGATGAAGTTTTTGGCTCCGTTGATGACCCAATCGTCGCCGTCCTTCACCGCAGTAGTACTCATACCTCCTGAATCTGAACCGGTATTGTGCTCCGTAAGTCCCCAAGCGCCGATAACTTTGCCCGAAGCCAGCTGTGGAAGCCACTTGTGACGCTGCTCTTCGTTTCCAAACTCATAAATATGATTGGTACAAAGCGAGTTGTGCGCCGCCAGCGATAAACCGATAGAAGGATCAACCTGCGAGATTTCATCAAGGATGGTAACGTATTCCTGATATCCGAGCCCTGAACCGCCATATTCCTCAGGAATAACGATTCCCATAAATCCCATTTCACCAAGCTGGTGGAAGAGTTCTACTGGGAAAGTCTGGCTTTCGTCCCAATCCATAATATTCGGGCGGATATTCTTTTCTGCAAAATCCCGTGCTGTTTCAGCAATCATCTGAAGGTTGTGATGTACTTCTGTATTCATAAAAATAGTTTGGTTCAAATATAATAAAAATGTGTCTTTTTTAATTTAATGTTAAGGCAAAAAAGATGATTAATATTAGGTTATTTTCTTATAAATGGAATTTATTAGCTTTTTATCTAATATATTCACAATATAAGCTATTTGTCTTATAATTTTGGTTTATAAGTTTATTTGCTTATTTTTGCCTAATGATTGCAGTAATTACCGGCGACATCATAAATTCTGAAAATTCCAACTCAGAAATTTGGCTCGATTCATTAAAAAAAATATTGATGAACTGGGGCAAAACGCCTGAAAAATGGGAGGTTTACCGCGGAGATGAATTCCAGATCAAATGTGATATTGATGAAGTTTTCAAAATATTTCTTGCGATAAAATCTCTGATCAAGTGCAATGAAAGCCTGGATGTGAGGATGGCAATCGGGATCGGCGAAGAGAATTTCTCATCAGAAAAAATCACCGAATCCAACGGTTCTGCTTACGTAAATTCAGGAAGACTACTTAATGACATAAAATCCGACGGCAAAACTTTAGCCATCAAAACTCCAAAAGACAGCGTAGATCAGGATTTGAACATCGTTTTCAAATGGTCATCCATAGATTTTGACAGTTGGACCCCGGCCGTGGCGGAAATTATTCACATTTTCATCATGAATTCCGGTATTACGCAGGAAGATATTGCCAAAAAACTCAATATTACCCAATCATCCGTAAGCCAGCGCCTGAAACGCGCCAACCTCGACCTGATTACCGAAACCGACAAATACTTCAGAAAAAAAATAGCCGAACTGTAGAATGCTCTTTATCAAACTCATATTGGCACATTTATTAGGAGATTTCATCTTCCAGCCTAATTCTTGGGTTGCCGATAAAGAAAGGGAAAAGGCCAAAAGCCTCTATCTTTATCTGCATACATTCATACATTTCGCTCTCATCATGCTCCTGCTATGGGATTTTCATCTCTGGTGGATTGCGGCTGCCGTGGCAGGATCACATTTCATTATAGATTTAGCGAAACTTCAGTATCAAAAACCAAACACCAGGAAGAACTGGTTTTTCATCGATCAGTTGCTTCACGTTCTGGTGATCGCTGGAATCACGCTTTATGTCATGAAATTTGATTTCAGCTTTATTGATAATTCTGATTTGTTGAAAGTGATTGCCGGTGCCGTTTTCGTTACAGTCCCGGCTTCAATCATTGTTAAAATGCTGATCTCGGGCTGGACGCCGGTAACGCCGAATCTAACTTCACCACAGACGGAATCTCTGGCAAATGCCGGGAAATATATCGGAATTTTAGAACGCCTTTTGGTTTTCATTTTCATCGTCGTAAACCATTGGGAAGGTGTTGGTTTTATGATTGCAGCAAAATCCGTTTTCAGATTCAGCGACTTGGCAGAAGCCAAACAGAGAAAACTTACAGAATATGTACTGATCGGCACTCTGCTGAGTTTCGGAATAGCTGTAATGACAGGAATTTTAGTGAAAATATAATTTAATAAAAGTAAAAAGGAAGCTGAAATGCTTTTGAAAAATTTTGAAAAATGAGCGAAAAACGTGAAATGCTTTACGAAGGTAAAGCGAAACAGATTTTCTTGACCGACAACCCAGAGGAAGTTGTGGTAAAATTCAAAGATGATGCTACGGCATTCAACGCGCAAAAAAGAGGTTCATTCGACAGAAAAGGCGAGATGAACAATGCTATAACAACTCTAATTTTTGAATACTTAAAGGAAAAAGGTGTTGAAACCCACTTTATAAAACAGCTCAATGACCGGGAACAGCTGGTAAGAAAGGTAGAAATCATCCCATTGGAAATGGTGGTAAGAAACTACGCTGCCGGTAGTATGGCGCAGAGATTAGGAGTGGAAGAAGGCATAAAATCCCCCGTCCCAATTTTCGATATCTGCTACAAAAAGGATGAATTGGGCGATCCGCTGATCAACGATTACCACGCGATTTTCCTTGGCGCTGCAACTAAAGAGGAACTTGATGAAATGTATGCCTTAACAGGAAAAATCAATCAGTTGCTGATTGAACTTTTTGATAAAATGAACATCATACTTGTAGATTTCAAAATTGAGCTTGGAAAAACCTCTGACGGAAAAATTATTCTGGCTGATGAAATATCACCGGATACCTGCAGGCTTTGGGACAAAGATACCATGAAAAAGCTTGACAAAGACCGTTTCCGCCGGGATTTGGGAGAGGTTACCGAAGCATACGTTGAGATTTATGAAAGATTAAAAACCGCTTTAAACAAATAATTTTCTGAAGGTAAATAATGAAAGATTTAAAAAATCAGAAAGAAGTATATCTAAATCAGTTCAAAACCCGGAGCTACGGGCGAAACCTCTTCCGTACGCAGGACGAGGAGCGCCTGGATGCACCGACTGAGGAATGCGGGATTTTTGGGCTTTACTCCGAAAATGATACCGATACTTTTTCGCTTTCACAATTCGGGCTTTTTGCACTGCAGCACCGTGGACAGGAGGCTTGCGGTATTTCTGTGATGAACAATAACAAGATCTTCAATATAAAAGATGAAGGTTTGGTTCTGGATGTTTACAAAGAAATACAGGAGCCGGAAACCTTCATGGGAAACGGGGTGATTGGCCACACGAGGTATACCACTGCCGGCGATAAGAAAAAATACAACTTCCAGCCGTTTTTCGCTAAAAATGAATATGACCAGATTATTCTTTCCATCGCACACAACGGTAATTTAACCAATGCCATGGAACTCAAAAAGGAACTGGAAGAAGAAGGTGTGGTTTTCAAGGCCACTTCCGATTCAGAAGTAATTTTGAGGCTTATCCAAAAAAATCTGGACCTCGGACTCCGTGGTGCCATCAAGGCAACGATGGACAAGATTGAAGGTGCCTATTCAGTGGTTGGAATTACGCGCAACAAATTTTTTGCCTTCCGGGATTTCCACGGAATCAGACCGTTGGTTCTGGGCGCCATGGATGAAAAAAGTTATGTCGTGGCCTCGGAAAGTGCAGCTCTGGATGCGGTAGGCGCACAGTATGTACGGGATATTTTACCCGGGGAAATTGTCTACACCAGCGAGAATGAAAAAGGGTTGCAGTCATTCCTGGTAAAAGAAAATTGCGAGCGGAACATCTGCTCTTTTGAATATATCTACTTTGCAAGGCCCGATTCCACGATGGAAGGCATTAACGTACACGAAATACGTGAAAAATCCGGAGAAAAAATTTGGTACCAGGCTCCTGTGGATGCTGATATTGTGATTGGCGTTCCAGATTCTGGCGTTCCGGCTGCAATCGGTTTTTCTAAAGTTTCGGGAATTCCTTTCCGTCCGGTTTTGATAAAGAACAGATATATCGGCAGAAGTTTTATCGTTCCCACTCAGGAAATGAGGGAGCGGATCGTAAACCTGAAACTCAACCCGATTATCTCTGAAATTAAAGATAAGAGGGTCGTGATCATCGACGACTCCATTGTCCGCGGAACAACTTCAAAAAGGTTGGTTAAGATCCTGAAAGATGCCGGTGTGAAGGAAATTCACTTCCGGAGTGTTTCTCCGCCAATCATCGCGCCTTGTTTCCTGGGCATTGATACGCCTTCAAAAGATGATTTAATTTCCGCTAATATGTCTGTAGAAGAACTTCGTAAATATCTGGGAGTAGACTCTTTGGAGTTCTTAACTATGGAAAACCTTACTGAAATCTTAGGTTCAGACAAACATTGCTTTGGATGTTTTACAGAAAAATATCCCGTGGAAAAAGGAGAAAATGTTGATTTGTTCAGATAGCCATTTACACCAATACAATCCGTCTCATAACTTGATGAGATGGATTTTTTTTGTGAGAGGACTTTTAATTTTTGAGGAAAAGATATGTTTGAAGGTGGCCTTTTAGGCCACTTTCTTCCTTAAGTTATGTGCAAGAGCGTGTAATCCGAACTCTATTTCGACTTTTTTGAGGGATTTTAGTGTAAACCTTCTAAACTGGTGGGCGTGTTTCATGTGGGCGAAGACGGCTTCCACGTCATAGCAGCGCCGTTTGCGTTTCCTGATGCCTTCGTCGCTTTTAAGGAGTTCCCGGACTTTTTCCCTGTGCCGCTCCAGATTGTGGTTGCGCTCCAGACTTCGGTTGTTTTTCGAGCCGTGGCACATGCTGCGTATCGGGCAGCCTTCGCAGTTTTTTGCCTGGTAGTGCGAAAGTTTTTGCTCAAAGCCGTTCTTGGTTCTCCTGCTGCTTTCGTGGGTTTTCTCCATCCGCTGCCCCATCGGGCAGACGTAAAAATCCTGTTCAGCGTTGTAATGCAGATGCTCTTTGCTGAAGGCCTTGTGCTTTAACTGGTAGTTCCCGTCCTGCTCCTTATCGAACGTGTTGTACTTTACATAGGCTTCAATGCCGCCCTGCTCAAGATATTCGTAATTTTCCTCGCTGCCGTAGCCCGCATCTGTGGTGATGCTTTCAAGCCCGGCGAAAACTTCTTCGCCGAAAGTTTCTTTAAAACCATCCAAATGATCAGGAAGCGTCGTGCTGTCGGTAGTTTGCTGGTGGATGCTGTAGTGCAGGATAAACTGGTTCTCGGTGGAGATCTGCGGATTGTACGCCGGCTTGAGCTGTCCGTTCCCCATATGGTCGTCCTTCATCCTCATAAAGGTAGCATCGGGGTCGGTTTTGCTGTAGGAGCCTCTTTCGCCTAAAATCTCTTCCTGAAGTTCGTACTTCTCCAGGTTCTGTTCAAAATTATTTTTAATATAACGAAGTTTGGCTTTGGCTTTTGCTTTCCCCTTCTTGTCCGGGATATCGCTGCCGCTGAGCTTTCTGTCGATACTTTCCACGGTTTCACGGATTTTCTCTTTGCTGATTTTGGTAAACTCCGGCGGCTCGGGATCCCTGTCCTCGGATGCGGCAATGTTTTGCGCGTAGGTCCAGAGTTCTTCCAGCTGCTGGAGCATCTTTGTCTTGCTTGTTTCTATAGATTTTTTCCACACAAAAGTATATTTTCCCGCCTGTGCCTCTATCTTGGTGCCATCCGTATATATTTCTTTCAGACTGACGAGTCCTTCGTCTGCCAAAAGCAGGACGACCTGACGAAAAATATCCTTGAAGGCATCCTGCAGGCGCTGGCTTCTGAAACGCGCAATGGTGTTATGGTCCACCATCTTCATTCCCGAAAGCCACATGAAGTTGACATTCTCGCGCACCAGTTTTTCAATCCTGCGGCTGGAATAGGTGTTTTCCATATAGGCGAAAACCATAATCTTGAGCATCATCTTCGGGTGGTAGCTCGGATTGCCTTCTTTTTTATAGGCTTTTAATAACGGTTCGATCTTTATCTTCTCAATGATATCGTTAACCACCCGAACCGGATGAGATTCCGGGATCAGGTCCTCAAAAGTTGGGGGAAACAAAAACAGCTGTGATTGATTATAGTCTTTGAAATTCATACATCGTATTGATTACCAGTACAATATACGAATTAATCTGAAAATAAACAACACTCTCTTGAAAAAAACCAAAAAAAAATCTGCCTCAGTTGTGAGACAGATTCTTTGTAATATTAAGTGTAATATGAGTGTTGTCTTTTTTCAGCAATTATTTTGCAAATTTATAAGCTAAACCTACTTGGAAAACATTGTTCTTAGAGTCTTTGTAAGGTTGTCCGTAAACATTATCATCCTTTCCGATTTTAGTCATACCCGCTACATATCTAGCAGTAAGACCTAACTGAGGAGTGAAATAGTAACCAGCTCCTAATCCAAGACCAAAATCAAAGGTGTTCAGATTGTCTTTAGCTAACTTCGTCCAATCATTCACTAAGGTATTATTATTACCATCCTTCAGTTTATTTTTAGCATTTACCAAAAAGCTAAACTGTGGACCTGCTTCTAAATAAAACTCTGGAGTTGCATTATACTGGAACATTACCGGTACAGAGATATAACCCAAATTAGTACTGTAGGAGTTATTGTCATTTTGTCCGTAAGTAATTTTTGAGCCAAGATCATTGTACAGAACTTCTGGCTGAATGCTGAAGTTTTCTGCAAGCGGAGCATTCATGAATACACCTGCATTAAAACCAATTTTAGAAGAGGTATCACTCAAAGTACCATCCTTGGAAATTGAAGCTACGTTCATACCTCCTTTAATACCAAACTGTTGAGCGAATGTTAGTGAACTAACTGCGATTGCCGCTCCTAAAAATAACTTTTTCATAATTTTTAAATTTTAATTAATTTCTTTATCAAATTTTACTGTCTGGATAGTGACAAGGACTGTGCCAAAAATGACTTTTAAGACAAAAAAAATGGCCGAATTTGAAAAATTTAATTGATAAAAAATAGGAAAAATCCTTTATTCATCGGGGTTTGCGTCTTTGTAAAAATTTAAACATTTGTTTATATTTTCTACATTGCATTGGTAGTCAAAGACAGAATGTCCTATAGAATTCAATAGAGAAAACTTGATTTCTCCTGTCGTATTTTTCTTGTCATTCCTCATCACACTCAGAATTTCGGAATTGGAAAATGCAGAGATATTGAGTTCAGGATAAAACCTTCTGAGATGTTGGATGATAATTTTTGAAGTGTTTTCATCAATCAGACCTTCATAAAAAGAAAGCTTTGTTTCGCAGATCATTCCCAATGCAACACACTCACCATGAGGAACAATCTTCCCTGACTTTAAAAACAGGCTTTCTACCGCATGCCCGATCGTGTGGCCAAAATTCAGGCTTTTACGTATATTTTCCTCTTTGAAATCTTTCTCCACCACAGTTTCCTTGATCTGCATCGACCTTGTAATGTAGGGCGATATTGTTATTGGCGTAAGTTTTACAATGCTGATTAAATCATGCCAGTGCTTTGCATCAGCAATCAGGCCGTGTTTCAGCATTTCTGCGAAACCGCTCCTCAATTCCTCAAAAGGCAGCGTTTTAAGGAAGGGGGGGAACACAAATATTTTTTCCGGCTGCGCAAAGGTCCCTACAATGTTTTTCAGAAACTGGTGATCGATTCCGGTTTTGCCCCCAATTGAAGCATCGCACATTCCTAAAAGTGTCGTCGGGATATTGATAAATTTTATTCCTCTTTTATATGTTGAAGCCACAAATCCGCCCAAATCGGTAATAACCCCGCCACCGAGATTGATTAAAAGAGATTTTCTATCAGTTTCAAATTCTGATAATATTTCCCAGAGCTGCACTGCAGTTTCTATATTTTTAAGCTCTTCGCCGGCTTCAATCTCAATAATTTCAAAGGGAACATCGGTTTCCATATTTCCCAGTAGCGTGGGAAGGCAGTATTGATGGGTGTTTTCATCAACCAGAATCAGAATTTTTCCTGGTTTTAAATCAAATATATAATCGTTAAGTGAAGTGAAACTTTCGTCGAGCAGTGAAATCATTTGAAATTATATTTATACAAAAGTAGTAATATGTTATTTTAATATTTTAAGGATTCATCAACTATTAGTAATTTTGATTTTTCAATTTTTTCTAATCAATTATAATGTCAATTTTCAACGATACTCAAATCGCTTTTAAGGATAAATCTACTGACCAACTGAAAAAAGCGCAATGGATGTTCAGAGCCATTGAAAATCCAGCCCTTACCAACATCGGAATTAATCTTTTGAATTTTACAGTTAAGAACAATTTTCCTTTTGTGGAAGGAGTAGTCCGCAAAACTTTGTTTGAGCAGTTTGTAGGCGGCGAAACCCGTGAGAAAAGCATGGAAGTGGTGAAAAAACTTTTCAAGAACCACATTGGGAGCATTTTCGATTACGCGATCGAGGGAAAGGAAGAGGAAGCGACTTTTGATCATACCTGCCAGGAAATTCAGCAGAACATCAAGTTTGCTGAAGGAAATCCTGCCATTCCATTTGTGGTTTTCAAACCAACCGGTTTCGGAAGGCTGGATCTTTATGCAGAAGTGCAACGCGGAAAAGAATTGACCAGCAGTGAAAAAGAAGAGTGGAACCGCGTGGTAAAAAGGTATGATGATGTCTGCAAACTCGCCTACGAAAAAAATGTGGTGGTGATGGTTGATGCTGAGGAATCCTGGATACAGACGGCAGTAGATAACCTGGTAAACGAAATGAAGGCCAGATATAACCGCGAAAAAGCCATCGTGTGGAACACCATCCAGATGTACAGAACCGGCCGTTTGGAATATCTGGCTGAAGATCTGAAACGTGCTGCTGAAAAAGGATATTTCCTTGGCTATAAATTCGTTCGCGGTGCCTATATGGAAAAGGAGCGTGAGCGGGCGGCGGAGATGAATTATCCGGATCCCATACAACCGAACAAGCAGGCGACAGACGATAATTATAACGCTGCGATTGCATTTGTGATCGATAATCTTGACAAAGTTTCAGGATATTTTGGAACTCATAATGAGAAATCTACCGAATTGGTGATGGATAAAATGCGTGAGAAAAATCTTGTAAATGACCATCCGCAGATTTATTTCGGCCAGCTCTACGGTATGAGTGATAATATTACTTATTTCCTCGGCAGTAAAAAATACAACGCATCGAAATATCTTCCGTACGGACCTGTAAAAGATGTGGTACCATATCTTACCAGAAGAGCGCAGGAGAACACTTCAGTAGCGGGACAAACCGGTCGGGAATTAGGTTTGATACAGAAAGAACTGAAGCGCCGCAGAGGTATTAACTGACAATTTTTTTTTTTAGATCATACCAGGAATGCGGGCTTTAGCCCGTTTTCTGTTTTGTTGATGTTGTTGGGCTTTTAATAAGTTCTGGTAAACCCAGAATTAATTCATTATTTTTGTTAAAACAATCAAACCGTTCCATTTCAGTGAGTTTTGCTCAGATCATTTTACCGTTGAATCTTACGGGGACTTTTACCTACAAAGTACCGGAAGAGTTACAGGGCAAAATTGAAGTAGGAATGAGGGTTTTGGTTTCGTTTGGGGGAAAGAAAATTTACACCGGCATCGTGGCTGAACTGCACGACAGAGCACCGGACACCTTTGCTCCAAAAGAAATCATAAATATTCTGGACGATTTTCCGATCTTGCCGAAAGAGCAAATTGATTTCTGGAATTGGCTTTCGGACTATTACTTCTGCAATATCGGTGAGATTTACCGCTTTTCCTTTCCGGGTTCTTTGAAATTGGAAAGCGAAACCTATCTCAAACTGAAACCGCACGCCGTCATCGATTTTCAGAATCTGGATGTGAATGAAATGTACCTCATCCAGGCCTTGGAAGTACGCCAGCTTATCAGTTTATCGGAGATTGAAGCTTTCATTCCAAAAAAGGAAATCGTAAAAACCATCAATTCGCTCATAGATCTGCAGTACATTGAAATTGATGAAAAAATTGCGGAGAAGTACAAAGCTAAAGAAATCGCCTTTTTAAAAATTAATAATGAGAAATCAGTTCTGAATAATCTGCCGGAAATCCTTTTGAAGCTGAAGCGTTCGCCAAAGCAGCAGGAGCTTTTTCTTTTAATTCTTGGAAAACAAACTGAAAATCCAGAACAGCAAATCAGAAAATCTGATATTTTTGAGGAAGGTGATTTTGCACATTCGCAATTGAAATCTCTGATGGATAAAGGTTTAATTGAGGAATATTACCTCCAGAAAGACCGTCTCGAAAGCTATGAAGGTGAAACTGAAGGAATTGAAGAACTTACCGACGCGCAAAAACAGGCAAAAACTGAGATTGACGCAGCTTTTAATGAAGAAAAAAATGTTCTTTTGCATGGGGTCACTTCTTCCGGTAAAACCCATATTTATTTAGAGAAGATTGAAGAAACGATCAATTCTGGGAAAAACGTATTATTCCTGCTTCCGGAGATTTCACTCACCAAGCAAATTACCAAAAGATTAGAAAGAAAATACGGCAAACAACTCGGCTTTTACCACCAAAAATTAACGGATTTTGAAAGGGTAGAAGTCTGGAGGAGAATTCGTAAGAATGAAATAAAAATCCTGATTGGAACCCGGATCGCACTTTTTTTACCCTTCCAAAATTTAGGATTAATCGTGGTTGACGAAGAGCACGACAGTGCCTATAAACCCCGTGAAGTTTCTCCATATTTCAATGCTAAGGACGCCGCTTTGGTATTGGCCAATTTTTATAATGCCAAAGTGATTCTCGGTTCTGCCACGCCTTCTGTAGAAAGCTATTGGCTGGCCAAAACAGATAAGCTGAAATATGTACAGCTCAACGAACGCTTCGGAAAGGTAAAATTACCTGAATTTGAGCTTGTGGATTTCAAGGAAGCACAGGATACCAAGAATGTAAACGGAAATTTTTCTGTAAAAACTCTTGAACAAATCCGCACAGTTGTAGATGAAAAAAAACAGGTGATTGTGCTGCACAACCGCCGCGGCTACGCCAATGTTGTGGAATGTGAAAGCTGCGGATACGTCGCATACTGCTCCAACTGCGATGTAGTGATGACTTATCATAAATTTTCAAACGAACTGAAATGCCATTACTGTGGGCATAAAGCTGCAAAGCCTAAAACCTGCCCCAAATGTTTCTCGGAAAACTTGAATACAAGAGGCGTTGGCGTAGAGCAGATACATGAGGAAGTATCCAGGATTTTCCCGGAATCGGAAGTTGACCGGATGGATGTGGACAGTATGCGCAAAAAATTTGCTTACGAAAAACTTTATGAGAAAATAGAATCCGGCGAAACCGATATCATTGTGGGCACACAAATGATTTCCAAAGGTCTGGATTTTGACCATATAGAGCTGGTGACAATTCCGCGAGCGGATCAGATGCTTTATGTTCAGGACTTCCGGGCAGAGGAACGGGCTTACCAGCTCATCACCCAGGTTTCCGGCAGGGCAGGGCGGGTTTCCGGAAAAGGGAAAATTATGATCCAGACTTTTAATCCGCATCATTCGGTTTTTCAGTTGATTAAAGAAAATGAGGTGGAAAAAATTTATCAGTATTTTTTGGATGAAAGAAAGAAATTTCATTATCCGCCTTATACCAGGACGATATTAATCGAGCTTAAACACCGAAAGGAAGATAAGGTGGACCGCGCCTCTAAATTTTTAAGTTCAATCCTTAGAAAATATCTTCCTCAGGAATGTGTTTTGGGCCCTGAAAAGTCACCGATAGGCAAGATCAATCTGCTTTATCAATACCAGATTTTACTCAAATTTCCGCGTGGTAAAAATTATACATCATATAAAAATTTTGTAACGAAAAGTTTACAGGAATTTGAGGATGTTGCCGCTTACAGGAGTATCAAAAAACTGATTTTTGTTGATTTTTAACTTTTTTTAACACATTTTTGGTAATTTTAAATGAGTCTAAGGCATTGGTTTTCACCAATAATCTTTACATTTGACCGTTTGATTATTCTTTTGATAAAATCTGTTTTAACTTTCACGCAACACAGATCATCAAAAAAGTAAAAGAATTTGAATGAAAAGAGTTAAAAATTATATTTCTGCCCTTGCTGTAATGGTCTCGGGGTTTACCATCGCGCAGTCGAGCAACATACCTTCTCACTACACTTCGATGTACGAGAACCAGGCAAGAACCTATGCTTCCGCGGAACCAGAAAAAATTGCTTTAAGTGTAAAAGACGAGATCGACATCAATATCAACCGGTTAATGAACGATCCTGTTCTACGCAACGCCAGCTGGGGATTTGTGGTGTATGATCCTAAAACACAGAAGATTGTAAGCTCATATAACGAGAATAGTGCTTTCGTTCCGGCATCTACCACCAAACTTCTTACGACGGATACCGCCCTTTCGCTTCTTGGCCCGAAATTCAGATGGATGACGCAGCTTGAGTACACAGGCGATATCGATGCGGACGGTACACTGAACGGAAACCTGTACATTGTTGGCAGCGGCGACCCCTCACTGGGAACGAGAAAAGCAGGAGCCAGTTCGTACACTGATATTGTGACGGATTTTATTTACGCTATGGCCGACAAAGGCATCAGAAAAGTTACCGGCGATATCATCATCCAAACTGCAGTTTTCAAAGAAAACAAAATGGCCTCTTTACCTGCAAACATCGTGTGGATGGAGCACAACAACTACTATCTGCCGGTGGGAACCACACAGGGTGTAGATCCAAGAAACGAAAAACTGACGGTAAAACAGAACAATCCTTTCGAGCAAACCAAAAAATATTTCTACATTTCGCCATATATCAACAAACTGGTTTATGCTGATACTTTTGAAGGTAACTGGATTACGACATCATTACCGGATGCACCGAATTACCTAGCGACAGCTCTAAGGAATTCGATGATAAAAAGCGGAATTCCGGTTACAGGGAAAGTGACTGCCAAAATGGTAGACCGCCAGCCGGAAACCAGAAAAATTATCACAGCTTATAAATCTCCCACGTTGAAAGATATCGTTTACGAAACCAATCAGGTGAGCGATAATGCCCTTGCAGAATCACTTTTGCGTATGGTTGGATTTCAGAAATGGGGTGATCAAACCTTGGAAAGCGGCAGAGCTGCTGTAGTAGATAATTTGAAAGGTAAAAATTTTGATACCTCATCTCTGGTTTATATCGATGGCAGCGGCCTTTCAAGAAGCCACCGGGTGACTCCCATCTCTCAGGCTAAATTTTTGGCTAATGAAATGAATGAGCCTTATTTCAAGGATTTTATGGAATCATTGCCAATTGCAGGTCAGTCAGGAACTTTGAAAAGAATGTTTTTTGGTGAATCTTACGGGCAGATATTTGCAAAAACCGGAACCCTGAACAAAGTAAAAACTTTAGCTGGGTACATTAAAACCAGAACCGGGAGAACATTGACTTTTTCGCTGCTAATCAATAATTACGCAGGATCAGTGGACCAGGTAAAAGACAGAATGGAACAGCTTCTGAATCCCACTGTAAATTTGTAAAGATAAATTTTTGTATATTGAAACTCTCATCATCAGATGGGAGTTTTTTTTTGTTCAATTTCGTAAATTAGCCATCAATAAAAATAAATCTATGATATCTAATAATTTCCTCACAACACTTCAGAACGAACTTCAGAATATTGAAAATGACGGACTTTATAAAAGAGAAAGAATTATTACCTCTCAGCAATCGGCAGAAATCGTGGCCAACGGCAGGACTTTGCTGAACTTTTGCGCGAACAATTATCTCGGTCTCTCAAATAATAAGGAAGTGATAAAAGCGTCTCAGGATGTAATCGAATCGCACGGATACGGGATGTCTTCGGTACGTTTCATCTGCGGTACGCAGGATATTCACAAAGAATTGGAGGCTAAAATTTCCGAATTCCTTGGTATGGAGGACACAATTCTTTATGCCGCGTGTTTTGATGCCAATGGCGGTGTTTTCGAGCCCTTGTTTACGGATCAGGATGCCATTATTTCAGACGAACTCAACCATGCTTCGATTATCGATGGAGTAAGGCTTTGCAAAGCTGCGAGATACCGCTACAAAAACAATAATATGGAAGATTTGGAAGCGCAGTTGATTGAAGCCTCCAAACAGAATCACCGTTTTAAAATTATTGTAACCGACGGCGTTTTCTCCATGGATGGGATTGTTGCCAACCTCAAAGGTGTTTGCGATCTGGCAGAAAAGTACGATGCCTTAGTAATGGTTGATGATTCGCACGCTACCGGATTTATCGGAAAAACCGGTCGCGGAACTCATGAAGCCAATGAGGTGATGGGCAGAGTAGATATTATCACTTCTACGCTGGGTAAAGCTCTGGGCGGCGCTATGGGTGGATTTACTTCTGGTAAAAAAGAAATTATAGATATGCTGAGACAGCGTTCCAGACCATATTTGTTTTCTAACTCACTGGCTCCGGGAATTGTCGGAGCGGCCCTAAAGGTGTTGGATATGCTTTCTGCCGATACCTCACTTCGTGATAAAGTGATGGAGAATGCAGAATATTTCAGGACTGAAATGAAAGCCAAAGGGTTTGATATTCCGGACGGCGACGCTGCGATTGTCCCGGTGATGCTGTACGATGCGCCGCTGGCACAGAAAATGGCAGAAAAAATGATGGATGAAGGTATTTACGTGATCGGATTTTTTTACCCGGTTGTACCAAAAGGCAAAGCAAGGATTAGAGTTCAGCTTTCTGCGGCACATACAAGAGAACACCTCGATAAAGCGATTGCAGCTTTTGAGAAAGTTGGAAAGGAATTGGGTGTAATTTCTTAGATAAAATTTAAACCTTCTTTAACCGGAACGTTTTCCTTTTACAAATTATTTCAACATATGTAGAGTGAGTTTTGAAACTATGAAAAATTCTATATTAATTCTTTTCATGTTTTTTATGATTTGCTGCACACCGAAAAAGGTAAATCAATACGTTAAAATAAACGGTGCACAGCTACGGGATGGGCTTTGGTTAGAGAGCTACGATTCCGACATCGGGAAACTGCAGGCTAAAGGAAGGTACTATAAAGGTGAAAAAGTCGGAATCTGGAAAACGAGTTTTCAAGGTAAGAAATATCAAAAGGATGTGATAAAAGATGGAATTATAAAAACCAAAATATATCATGCGAACGGGAAAATTATGCAGAAGGGTCAAAGCAGAACTGATATTTCGTCAAATGAAAGGCACTGGTATTATTTCGGCGACTGGAAATATTATGATGATAAGGGAAAGATTTTATTCATCAGGAAATATGTTTTGGGAAAGAAAGTTGACAGTATTAATATGAAAAAATGAATATCTGTTGATTTACTTTTTTTAATTTCATAAAATTCTCCAAGATCTCATTACGGAGGTCTCAAAGTTTCTTCGATGTCGAAGGCTTTTGCAGATATTCGTGAGTTGTACGTCATTTTAAAACCACCCTCAAATCTAAATAAGTGACAAAATTTCAAAAAAGCGTAACATTTATTACTTCAATAATTGCGACTATAGGATTTTCGATCTGGTTGTATAATGAGAGAACTTATGAACCAGCTATTGGACTAATAATAAGTTTAGGTGGAATAATAAGTTCACTGACAGTAAATAAAAAATACAAAAACCGTAGAATTAAGGGAGAGATAAAATTTGATTACAGCAACAATAATGGAATATACATAATTGGTGAAAACGAATTAACTTTTGAAACAAAATGGTCAAAAGCAAGCGACCAATCTATACATTTATATAACGACCCTAATGTTATTTCAGGAATTGCTATTGCCAATAGCGTGTATGATATCGAAAATATAAAAGATGCGAGTCAATACGACTTTTCTTCCCGAAGTAGAACCGTAGAAAAACACGGAATTGCTGTTCTAAAAAATAAATATGGAAATTACGCGGTTATTAAAATTTTAGAGATAAAAGATAATTCTCGTGGGGCTCTAAAAGATGAATTGCATTTTAAATATCTGATTAATCCCGATGGTAAAACCGACTTTTCTTAAAATTAATTTGAAAAAATGACGTACAACATAGTATTTCTATATGCGGGGGTGAATGTTAGCAATAGAACTATTTTTAGAAAATTGCTCTAAAAATTGTTACAGAGCTCATGATTATTACGAGGGATCCAACAACGATAAACATTTTTCGTACGGGAAGTTTTGCGGTAAGCATTGCTGAGAAAGGTGCAGTAACAATCCCGCCGATCAGAAGCCCCAGAACTATATTCCAGTGCTGAATTCCTAGGGTGAATACAAAGGTTACGGCACTCGTCACAGTGAGTAAACATTTTGAAAGAGTAGAGCTTCCAACAACATACCGTGGAGTTCTGCCATCCTTCATTAATGTGCCGGTAACCAAAGGTCCCCAGCCACCGCCTGCGAAAGAATCGATAAAACCGCCTGAAAATCCGAGCACACTAAGTTTTTTAGCAGATTTCTGTTTCCTGATATTTTTAGTTTTATTTTTAAAAGCGTTCCGAAGTATATTGATCCCCAGATAAAACGTATAGCAGGAAATAATCGGTTTTACAACTTCGCTGTAATGCTTACCAAAATAGGTGAGTGCCAAAGCACCGATGATGGCTCCGAGAATGGCAGCCGGTGCAAGAGCTTTCACCAGTTTCATATTAACGTTTTTCAATTTATAATGGCTTATACTACCTGCAGCGGACGTAAAGGTTTCAGCAGAATGAATACTGGCACTCACCACCGGAGGCGCAACATTCAGCATTAGGAGAATTGTGGTGCATATTACGCCGTATCCCATACCCATACTGCCTGCCACTACTTCGGCGAAGAATCCTGCTGCAAGCATTTTATAAAAAATGTGATTGTCTTCGCTGAGGAAAGCTTTAATATCGGGCCATAGCTGGAAATTCACAATGATAAACGAGAAGATTGCAAGAAAGACCAAAACGCCAATAATCCCCAGATAGATATTGGCCCGGCGCTGAACTGCTTTGTTTACTTTTGCGAGGTTCTCCAATTCAGCTGCTGAGTCTTTTGGCTTTTGTTTCTGATCGAGATATTCTGCGGTAATCCGGTCTAGTTCCCTAAGCTCATCATCAATATTATTCATCAGAGGGTTTTTCTGAACAAACTTCAGTCTTTCAATCAACCCGTCAATATCGTTGGGAATACTGTTTTCAATAATTCTGTGAAGCCGTGAAGTAACTTCGGGAGAAATATCGTTAGATAAAATGCCGAGGTTAAAACTGCTGGTTTCGATTACCGAAACAGGAGAGAAATCGCTGATTTGTGGTTTACCTGTCACGCAGACCAGAATACTCCTTTGTCGAGAGAGACTCAGTACATATTGCTCATATTCATCATCATTGGTGGCAATGATCAGTAATGAAAGATCATGAAGGTCTTTGGCTTCGATGTTTCTATTGTACAGCTTTATCTGAGGATACTTTTCAGCATACTTTTTCAGCGCCTCTGAGATTTCTAAATCAAAAACCCTGATTATGCTCTCTTCAGAAGTGGTACAGACAGATGTAACAACGTCCAAAACCGTTTTATTGCTACCCACAATAACCAGCGGTAATCTTTCCACATTCAGAAAGAACGGAGGTATTCTATTTAGACGGTGTTCGTTCATAAGATTTAAACAATCATTACTGCGCCAACGGTCGAATTGCCCGTTTCGTCAACTAAAATAGCTGTACCCGTTGCGATATTTTTGTCGTAGGAATCAAAAACTATGGGAGAAGCAGTTTTTATGCGAACGCGAACCACCTCGTTCAGTTTTACAGAATCTGTTACCGCAGTTTTTTCAAGGGTATTAACGTCGATACGGTATTCTATTTCACGAATGACGGCTTTAACCAAACGGCTTTTATGCTGAAGGAAATATTTGTTTCCCACATTCAATTCCTTTTTATCAAGCCAGCATACCACTGCATCAAGTTCATTTTCCACGTTAGGCAGATTATCCGGTTTTACAAAATAATCGCCACGTGATATGTCAATATCGTCGTTAATATGAATCACCGCCGGCTGATGAGCAAATACTTCATCCACTTCTTTACCGCCGGTTTCCACTTTAGAAATGATGGTCTCAATATTCTGTGGAAGAATGGTAATCTTGTCCCCCTTTTTGTATGTTCCGGAAACCACGTGGCCCGCATATCCTCTGTAATCGTGCAGTTCTTCGGTTTGGGGACGGATTACAAACTGAACCTGAAATCTCGGATTTTCGTAATCAATGTCTTCGCTTACTTCAACGTTTTCCAGAAATTCCAATAAGGACGGTCCGTTATACCAATCCATTTTATCAGATTTTTCAACGATATTATCTCCGTTAAAAGCAGAAATAGGAATGTAATTGACATTTTCCAGTCCAAGTGTTGCAGCTGCTTTGGAATAGTCATCTTTAATTTTATTGAAAACTTCTTCGGAATAATCGGCCAAATCCATTTTGTTGACGGCCACCACCACGTGCTTCATTTTCAACAGAGAAGCAATGATGGAATGCCTTCTGGTTTGCTCGATAACGCCGTTTCGGGCGTCCACCAGAATAATGATCAGCTGTGAATTTGATGCGCCCGTAATCATATTTCTGGTATACTGAACGTGTCCCGGAGCGTCTGCTATGATGAATTTTCTTTTCGGAGTGGAGAAATATCTGTACGCAACATCGATGGTGATACCCTGTTCACGTTCGGCCCGCAGTCCGTCAGTCAAGATGGCAAGGTCGATGCCGTCTGCATTTTTATTTTTTGACTGCTTTTCCAGTGCTTCCAGCTGATCCACCAGGATGCTTTTGCTGTCGTAGAGCAGTCTTCCAATCAGTGTGCTTTTGCCGTCATCCACGCTTCCGGCGGTAATAAATCTTAAAATATCCATATTATGGTAGAAAATTTTTCAGAATGAGTTATCAGAGAAACAGCGATTAACCCACCAGATTTTAAATTAAAAATATCCGCCTTTTTTGCGGTCTTCCATTGCGGCTTCGGTTACCTTATCGTCTATTCTGGTTTCACCGCGTTCTGAAATTCTGGATGTGGTAATTTCATGGATTACATCATCCAAAGTTGTGGCGCTGCTTTCCACAGCTGCAGTACAGGTCATATCGCCAACAGTTCTGTAACGGACTTTGCGTGTGGAAATACGGTCGTTTTCATCGATCTGGATGAAATCCGAAACTGCGATCAGCTGGCCTTCGTGCTCGAGGACTTCCCGTTCGTGTGCAAAATAGATAGATGGCAGCGAAATATTTTCTTTTCTGATATAATTCCAGACATCAAGCTCCGTCCAGTTTGAAATCGGAAAAACCCGTACATTTTCACCTTTATGAATTCTTCCGTTATAAATATTCCAAAGTTCCGGCCGCTGCAGTTTTGGTTCCCACTGTCCGAATTCGTCACGTACCGAGAAAAATCTTTCTTTTGAGCGTGCTTTTTCCTCGTCCCGGCGGGCGCCTCCAATACAGGCATCAAAATTAAATTCTTCGATAGTATCCAAAAGGGTGTGAGTCTGAAGCCAGTTTCTTGAAGCAAATTTGCCTTTGGGCTGTGTGAGTTTTTTCTCGCGGATGGTGTCTTCAACTTTTCTCACAATCAGTTCCGCTCCGATTTCTTTGGCGAGATGATCTCTGAAGATTAATGCTTCCTTAAAATTATGCCCGGTGTCGATATGCACCAGCGGAAATGGAATTTTCATTGGTGCAAATGCCTTTTGGGCAAGATGTACCAAAGTGATTGAATCTTTTCCGCCACTGAAAAGCAGCGCAGGGTTTTCAAACTGTGCCGCCACTTCGCGCATAATATAAATGCTTTCGGCTTCGAGCTGTTCCAGATAGTCCAGTTTATATTTTTTCATTGTAAAATTTCAGGGTTTTTAAGGGCTTAATACTGTGCTCTGCAATAAAAATTTACTGCTTACTTTGAATGCAGGCCACATTCTTTCTGAGATTCTTCCCACCACCATCTTCCGGCTCTTGGATTTTCTCCAGGCTCTATGGGTCGGGTACATGGCTTGCAGCCAATGCTGATATACCCCTGCCGGTGAAGTGGCAGTTCCTGCACTTTATTTTCCTCAATATAGTTCAGTACATCGTTGTAAGACCAATTTATCAGAGGATTAAATTTGTACAGGTTTCTCTGCTCATCAAACGCCAGCATTGGCATGTGTTCCCGGTTTTCCGACTGCTCGGCACGTAAACCCGTAATCCATACCTTTGCACCTTCCAAAGCACGGTTCAGCGGTTTTACCTTCCGGATGTAACAGCATTCCTTTCTGTTTTCCAGAGAGTGATAAAAGGCGTTGATACCTTTTTCGTTCACATATTTCTCTACATCATCACTGTTGGGGAAATAAACTTCGGTCTTGATTTTATATTTTGAATTATTGTTTGCCAGGAGTTCATAATGTTCATAAAAAAGACGTCCGGTATCTAAAGTGAACACCTTTACCGGCAGTTCATTCCTGAAAATGACATCCGTAATGACCTGATCTTCCTGACTAAGCGAAGTGGAAAAAACAACACCTTCCGGCAAGAGTTCTGTAATTTGTTTCAAGCCTTCAAGAAGTGAACTTTCCTCGATTTTTCTTATGGTATCAGCTGTGAACATTATAATTTTTTTGCGCAACAAATGTAGGATAAAATTAATAATCCACAAAATTAGTAGACTATTGCGGCAAAAAAAAGGTCAGTCGGTTAAATCCAAAAGAGTTTTCTTTTCTAAAATCGCCAAAGAAGCATCTCTAACCTCAATAAGAACGTCGTGCAAGCCGCAGTGGTCTTCGTTACAGTTTTCACATTTTTCGTAGAAATTAAGGCTCACGCAGGGAATCAGTGCGATAGGACCGTTGCTGATTCTTATGACTTTTGCCAAACTTACATCTTCCGGATTCTGCTTCAGGAAATAGCCGCCGCCTTTACCTTTCTTGCTGTCGAGAATATTGGCTTTTTTGAGTTCAAGAAGAATATTTTCAAGAAATTTTATCGGAATGTTTTTCAGCTGTGCGATTTCCGAAATCAAAACAGGACCTTTGTTTTTATGCTCTGCGAGATAAGAAAGCGCCTTGAGCGCATACTGTGATTTTTTGGAAAGCATTATTTAGAGTACTTTTGCAGGAACCAAATTTAGCAAATGTTTTCAAAACAAGAGGCGCAGCAGCTGAAAAAGGAATTCTGGACGGCTTTCGGGAAATCGTTTCCCAGGAAATGGATTTTGTATGATACCAAGATCAAGGATTTTTCATTTAAATTTTCAGCCGACAACAAAAAAGCCGAAGTTTCACTCGATATCGAGATGAAGGATGAGCTCTTCCGTAATGCCTACTACGAGAAGATTTGGTCGCTGGAAGACATGCTGAAAGATTATGTAGGTGAATTCAGCAAAGATGAATTTTACACTTTAGAAAACGGTAAAATCATCAGCAGGATATGGGTTGAAAAGAGCGGTGTCTCAATCTTCAATAAAAATACCTGGCAGGAAATCTTCGAATTTTTTGTTGAAAAAATGGACGGTTTTGAAAGATTTTATTTTGATTTTGAGGATTTTATTAAAGATGTTTAAAAAGCTCAGCATGACAAAAACTGAAAACCACAACGAGCTTATAAAGTCTTAAAATTATTTACTGAATCTTCTCTTCCTCAACCAGAAAAATAACGCACCTAAAAACCCGATAATCGCCAAAGGCAGAAGGAGATTCAGCCATTGCCATTGCGCTTTTTCTTCGTTAATCCGTTGTCGGTCGAGGAGTCTTGCTTCGATATTCCGGTTCCGGAGTTCCATCAGGTTGCTGTCGTCCAGCAAATAGTCCAGAGCATTTTTTAGAAACTGCTCATTGCCAAACTGCTGGTTTGTAAGCAAATCAAAACCCAATGGCAGCGGTTCGCCTTTCAAAACTTTGTTTCTGCCCACATCGCCGTCGGCGATCACAATCATTTTATTGTTTTCGCTTTCGGGCTTGAAGTTTGGAAACGTATTTCGTTCAGATCTCGCGGCATAACCGGAGCTGAATTTTCCTTCCAGTGAAACTGCAAAAATTTTCGGCGTGGTTGGTTTTTCATTTTGTCCCAGGCTGTCCACGGAAGCTATTTCCTTTAAGTCCACATAGTTAGGGACTTGTTTCAGCAGGGTTTTCTTACTGGATTCATAAAGCACATTCGTTTTGATTCCGGGTCTTCCCAATGTGTCGATAGAGGTAGGAAACTCGAATTTTACGGGATTGATGTTGTTGGTAACCGGATTTTTACTTTCAGCAATACCCAAAGGAAAATACGGCCACGGCAGACTTGTAAACTGCGGATTTCCCTGAACTTCCCCCGTGACCAAACGTAAAAGTGCGAATTTCTGTACATCTTTTACCAGCGCAGGATTGATCCTGAGACCAAAATTGAAAAAGAAATCAGTAAGGTTATTATCAATCGGATACGCCATTATTTTCTTATTTTCGGAAACGTTCAGCGTGTCCATTTCCGCATTCACGGCGTCAATCATCCAAAGGGTTTTGCCGCCATTCATGATGTATTGGTCCAGAATCACTTTTTCGCCGTCGGTAAAAGGCTTTCTGGGTTTCGCGATAACGAGGGCATCAAATTTCTTAAGTTTTGGAATGTCTGGTAAGGTAAGCTCCCCAGTCGTTGTCGGAATTACGGGCCCCACATTGTAATTTTCGAGCGCCATATTGACAAATCCCCGGAATTCGTCGGGCCTCAGTTCTTCCTGATTTACGAGGATTCCAATACTTTTTTTATGTTCCTGGGTAATTGATTTTATGTTTGAAACCAGATTGTATTCAAGACTCTCAATTGATCTGTTAATCTGCTGATCCAAATCTGAACCGGTTTGCTGAGAGATCAGCGAATGCGAGGAACCATAACCGTCGTATTTAAGGACTGCATAAGGAAAAATGATGATTTCTGAAATTTTACCGTCCTTCATATCAGACAGTTTTGAAGGCTGCATACCCATCGCCACCAGCGTGTCCTGAGACATTTTGGTTTTTAAAGGATCAATAAATTTATAATCGATTTTCGGATTAATTTTTCTGAATTCTTCCAGCATGAATTTCGCTTCATTCCTCAACTGTTTGAAGTTTGCCGGGAAGTCGCCTTCAAGATAAACTTCAATGGTCAAAGGTTTTTTGACGGCTTTTAAAACTTTTACCGAAGAATCGGAGAGTGTGTAGCGCTTTTCTTTGGTCAAATCGAAACGTGTAGAAAACAGTCCGGCCGCTCCTAGTAAAAGGACTGCAAATAAAATGATATATGGCAAATGTTTCTTGTTCATTCGTAAAATTCAGAAGTTATTTTTTCTTCTTTACAAAATAGGTTGCCAGGCACAGGCAGATGAAAATGACCAAAGCGAAGTAGAAAACATCCTTCGTATCAATCAAACCACGGGAAAAACCTATGAAATGCTGGTAAAACCCAAGATTTGAAAGCCAGAAATCTGCGCCGCCCAAAAGTTTGTAGCTCGCCAATTGTTCCACCCCAAAGTAAAGAATGAAACACATAAACACGCCCAGCAAATAAGCCATAATTTGGTTCTGTGATAATGCTGAAGCCAGGATTCCGATGGCTGCAAAAGCTGCAATAAGTAAAACCACGCCAAAATAGCTTCCTAAGGTTGCGCCCATATCCATATTGCCGGCGGGCACGCCCAAAACATAAATAGTATAAATGTAAACGAGTGACGGAATAATGCAGAATATCCCCACAATGCAAACCGAGAGAAATTTCCCGGCAACGATTTCAGAAATTTTCAAGGGTTGAGAGAAAAGCCAGTGCAGTGTGCCGGTTTGCTGTTCCTCAGCGAAAGATCTCATCGACAGGGCAGGGATGATGAACATCAGCAGCCACGGACAAAGTGCAAAATAACTTTGCAGCGAGGCAATCCCAATATCGAAAATATTGGAATCGTTATCAAAGAAAAAGATAAAAAGCGTTCCAATAAGGCTGAATGCCCCGATGATGATCCACGCGCTCCAGTTCCCAAAATAGCTCCACAGTTCTTTTTTTAGTATAGCAGTCATTATTTAATCACTCTTTTAATTCCATTTTTCAGGATACTTTCATTAAAATTAAAAATCAACCCCGGTTCTTAATTGCCAAACTTAAGATATATCAGTGTTTTTGTAATATGATTGCTGGTGCTGCTTCAACGGTTTTTGATACTAAAACAATCTTTTCTACAACTAAAACATCAAACCTCTGTCGATGGTATAACCTTCATTCTTTAAAGCGAGGATTTCTTGAGAATTCTGCGGTCTTTGTGCTAATCTTTGCGGCCTTTGTGTGGGTTCTTAGCATTTACAAGTTTTACAATCATCATAACCGTAATCACCAAAACGACAAATCCTAGAATTAATTGCCACCAATATGCAATGACCGCTGATTTTAAAATGACCGTGAAAACCACTAAAAACAAAAGGAAGGTTGCAATCTCATTCGCCTGGCGAAGTTTGATATTGGCACTGTTCAGTGTGCTGCCATTCAGATCTCTGATCTCAATTACTTTTTTCCAGCACCAGTGATGATAGATGAAAAGAGCGGTCAGAAAAGTCAGTTTCAAATGAAACCAAGGCATTTTCAGCAGTCCTGTATTTAAAAATATCAAAGTAAGCCCCGACGCGAGCATAATTACAAACGCCGGTACCGTGATGATATTCCACAACCTTCTGGCCATAAAAACATATTGCCCGCGAAGTACTTTTTGCTTTGTTTCATCAAACTCGTCCGTATCTTTGTAATACACGAAAAGCCTTACCAGATAAAAGATTCCGGCAAAATAACTGACCATGAAAATGATGTGAACCGCTTTTAAGATCGTGTAAAGCATCTTTAAAAATTAGTGATGCAAATATAAGGTTTATTGAAGAAGGTGCTAATCCTCGAATTCCACGTAAACTTTTTCGCCAACATTCATTCCGAAAAGCGTTTTGGCGCCGTTGTTTTTATTGCCTTTGTAAATGCAGAGCTCCAGCAGTGCCGCTTCATTGAATGCTGCAACGGCTTTACCGTGGTAATCCCGTTCTTCTTCCCAGATTTTCACGAAATCGGTGTGGTTGTTATACACATTCGACATCACGTAATTTCTGAATTTTACGGTAAAAGCACTGTGATTGGATTTTATTTTCTCGAAAAATTTCCTGCTGATGTTGGAGACCAGATTTCCAAAATTATCGATATACATAACCTCGCCGATAATCATTTTTTCGCTTTCATTGTGAACCGCCCGGGGGAAGGAAAGATCTTTGGCTGTCGTAATTTTCCTGCCGATAACTTCCGGAACGCCGCCATTCGAAAGGTGAACTGCTGACGGAACGAAGATGTCGATGGTCGTGGAATTCACTTCATCATCAAAACGGTTATTAAGAGTGATTTCGTAAATAGCCTCAGGATTCATATCAAAAAAAATCAGACTCAGCAGTCCATTGTCAGCAGCGATGAAATAGTGGCCGTCCGTTTTATAAATAATACTTTTTACCTCTTTTCTGTAGAAGCTGTCTACGGAAATAATGTGCACGCTGCCCTGGGGAAAATATTTGTAAGCATTCCTTACAATATAAGCGGTTTGCAGCAGGTTGTAGGCCTCAATCTCGTGAGAGATATCGGCAATTACCGCAGTGCTTTTTTGGGTAAGTATACTTCCTTTGATAGCAGCAACACGGTAATCGGTAAGTCCATAATCGGATGTTAGGGTAATCACGGGCATTGGGCAAAAATAACAAATAAAACGCTTTTCTGAAAATCAGAATTTGTGGAAAACTATTTGCTGCAAATTGTGTAAAATATCATAATTTTAAAAACCAAATAACAGAACGGAATATATGTTTGAACTGAATTACGAACTTTCGGGTATTGATACCAAAATTTTCTACGGTGTACAGAACCAAAATTTTAATCTGATAAAATCGAGTTTTCCAACTTTAAAAATAACCGGACGCGACAATTATATTTTTGCAATGGGCAACCAGGAAGCGCTCGATGTGCTGAAGCAAAGACTGGAAGACATTGCAGCCTTCATCTCCACAAACAACTCCATCACAATAAAAGATGTAGAAAATATCCTTAAAATAAAAGACGAAACCGAAAAACAGCTGGTTTTTGATCAGGATATTATCGTAAAAGGCGTAAACGGGAAAGTGATCAAAGCCAAAACGACCAACCTTAAGAAACTGGTAAAAGAAGTTGAAAAGAAGGATATGGTTTTCGCCATTGGTCCTGCCGGAACAGGAAAAACTTATACCAGTGTGGCCTTAGCTGCAAAAGCACTGCGCGACAAGGAGGTTAAAAGAATCATTCTCACACGTCCCGCCGTGGAAGCCGGCGAGAGCCTCGGATTTCTTCCTGGAGATTTAAAAGAAAAGCTTGACCCTTATTTACAGCCGCTTTATGATGCGCTCCGTGACATGATTCCGCACGAAAAACTTGAAGGTTTTATCGAGAAAAAAGTGATTGAAGTGGCGCCTTTGGCATTTATGCGGGGCAGAACGCTGGATGAAGCCTTCGTAATTCTGGATGAAGCTCAAAATACAACGCATTCCCAAATGAAAATGTTCTTAACCAGAATGGGAATGAATGCGAAATTCATCATCACCGGTGATCCAAGCCAGGTCGATTTGCCATTAAAACAAAAATCTGGCTTGAAAGAAGCGATGAGAATCCTGAAAGATGTCAATGAAATTGGATTTGTACACCTCACAGAAGAGGATGTTGTAAGGCACCCGGTTGTGAAAAAGATTATCTTAGCATACAACAACGAAGAAAAAAGGATGCGGGAGGAGTAATTATCAAATCCTCAAAATCTGGAGATTTCAGACCCTGAATCTTTAGTTTAAACGTAGGCGCTCAATAGTCTGTTAGCTAAATTTTTACATCAATTACTTGCTTTTTGTGTTTAATAATGATTAATAGTTTATTATAATCAAAAGCCATATTTTATTATAAAATTCACAATAAAAAGTTGGCTGGTATCACATTAAGTGTTATTTTTGTTTTGTTAACAAGAAAAAATTAACCATTATGAAAAAATTATTTTTAGCCGGTGCCTTTGCACTTTTAGGCGCTGTTTCCTTGAATGCACAGGCTTCAGGATATCCTAAATTGGGATTCCATGTGGGATTGATAACTGGTGACGCTGCTGATGTGTCTAGCTTTAATGCTGGAGCTGATGTTGCTTACCTGTGGAATATGGGTTCAGGGTTTGACCTTGGTCTTACATCGGGTTATTCACATTATTTCGTAAAATCAGATTACAGCGATTATGTTGATGGCGCAGGAGTAATTCCTATTGCTGCTACTGCAAAATACACGGTTGCACCAAATTTCTTCCTTGGAGCAGATTTGGGTTACGCACTGGAGACCGCAAAAGATTCTGATGGCGGATTCTATTATCAGCCAAAAGTTGGTTACGAGAGCGGAAATACAGAATTTTATCTTGCTTACAAAGGAATCAGCAATAACGGATCGATAGGTTCTGTAAATGTTGGAGTAGCATTCAAACTTGGACAATAACTTATCCAAAAAACATGTCATTGAAATCCCGGTTAATCCCGGGATTTTTTATTGAGTTATGTGCTGTTGGCATAAAAAATCCCGAATCAAAGATTCAGGATTTTTCATGTCAGTAAGTTAATTTTCATCTTCCGAAAAGATTGCCGCCCATTCCCGGCATTCCGCCAGGTCCGCCCATTTTCTGCATCATCTGCATCATTTGTCTGCCTTGTGGCCCCTGCATCATTTTCATCATTTTACCCATTTGGTCAAACTGCTTCATCAACTGATTTACATCTTCAAGTTTTCTTCCGGAACCTCTTGCGATTCTTTTCTTGCGGCTCATATCGATGAGGGATGGCTTTCTTCGCTCTTCCGGCGTCATGGAGTGGATGATGGCTTCGATATGTTTGAATGCGTCATCATTGATGTCTACATCTTTAATTGCTTTTCCGACTCCAGGAATCATGCCCATGAGATCTTTCATATTTCCCATTTTTTTGATCTGGTTGATCTGCTTTAGGAAATCATCAAAGCCGAATTCGTTTTTAGCAATTTTCTTGTGGAGTTTTTTTGCTTCTTCTTCATCAAACTGCTCCTGGGCTCTTTCAACAAGGGAAACTACGTCACCCATCCCCAGAATTCTGTCGGCCATCCTTTCCGGATAGAACAGGTCGAGCGCTTCCATTTTTTCTCCTGTGGAAATAAATTTAATCGGTTTTTCCACTACGGAACGGATGGTTAGTGCGGCACCACCACGGGTATCACCGTCTAATTTTGTAAGTACAACGCCGTCAAAATTTAGTGCATCATTGAAGGCTTTAGCGGTGTTCACGGCGTCCTGACCGGTCATGGAATCCACTACGAAAAGCGTTTCCTGCGGCTTGATGAAATAATGCACGGATCTGATCTCGTTCATCATCTGCTCATCAATTGCCAAACGGCCGGCGGTATCTACAATTACGACATCGTGATTGTTTTGTGTCGCGAATTTCACAGCATTTTCTGCAATCGCAGAAGGATTGGTGGCGCCTTCTTCGGTATAAACAGGAACATTCACTTGGCTTCCGAGAACTTTCAGCTGCTCGATTGCAGCTGGCCTGTAAACGTCGCAGGCAACAAGTAAGGGTTTTTTGCCTCTTTTTGTCTTTAAATAGTTCGCAAGCTTACCGGAGAAGGTTGTTTTACCTGAACCCTGCAAACCGGCGATAAGAATGACCGTTGGTTTCCCGGAAAGGTTGATGCCTTCCTGCGAGCCGCCCATCAGGTCAACCAATTCATCATGAACGATTTTGGTCATCAGCTGGCCCGGCGTTAAACTGGTAAGAACGTTCTGTCCCAAAGCTTTGTCCTGAACGCGTTTGGTGAGGTCTTTGGCAACCTTGTAATTCACGTCGGCATCAACCAAGGCACGGCGGATTTCCTTCACGGTTTCTGCTACGTTGATCTCGGTAATTTTGCCGCGGCCGGCAATATTGTGTAATGCTTTATCTAGTTTTTCCTGTAAACTGTTGAACATATAATTTATTTAAGGACTGCAAAAATAAGGAAATATTTGTGTTTTTAAAATGTTCATAGCTAATCCTTTCCGAAGATTGAAGATTTTTCTGTATTTTAAAATATTTGGATTTAAGTTATCTTTGCATAAATCAAATTTAATGTCTGAAAAAGATTTAAAAAAAGACGGTTCTTCAGAAAAAGACATGGCAGATTTTGCCAAAAGCGGAATCCGTCAGTATGGAATTTACTCAGCAATCGTTTTCCAGATGCTGGGAACGATGGGGCTGGCGTTTTGGGGCGGCAAAAAACTCAACGACCATTATGGGATTGAAAATAACCTGCTTACGATTGCCATTGGTTTTATAGGAATGGGTCTGGCTTTTTATAACCTTTTGAGGCAACTGAAAAACGTACAGAAATGAAGCTGAATTTTACAAATAATAACCTGCTGATTGCCTTGTATTTTATAATGTTTGCGGTGCATTTTCTGTTGTGGCAGTGTTTGGGAATCGGTTTTGAAACCACCCTGATCCGCTATTATTTTTTTCTGACCATTCTGTTTATGATGGTGCTTACCATTGTTTCCATCTTTAAAAAAATATATCCTGAGTATCTTGGTTTTGTATTTTTGGGATTGGTAATGTTCAAGCTGGCGATGGTTTTCATCATCCGCAAAAAGCTCAATATCACGGAGATTCCGAACTATAAATTCCACTTTATTCTGCCTTATCTTTTTTCGCTTTTTCTGGAAACTGTTTTCACCGTAAATATGATCCGATCGGCAGACAAAAAAGACCCTGAAAAAGATGAAAAAAATCAGTAAATATTAGTTTTTATATTAGGATTATTTATCCTATTTTTGCAAAACTTTAAAAAGAGATACAGCAATGCTGAAAAGAGTAATACTTTTAGCCGGATTTTTATCCATTTTTTCACCTTCTTTTGCGCAGGATCACGCGGTTGCCACAACCACCACGGCCACAGTTGTCAAAACTGAAACTGCTGCTCCGATGGATGAGAGAGAAATCACCAAGCAGGAAAACAAAGACTTCATCAGCCATCACCTTTTAGATGCGCACAGCTTCGACATCATGGTCGAGAAAAAAGCAGACGGTACGGAACATCACATCGGTTTCCCACTGCCTGTTATTTTTTATGATAAAGCAAACGGGCTGCACTCTTTTATGAGTTCTAAATTTCACCACGGGCAGCAAATGAAAGATGCTCACGGTAAAAAATACAGTGTAGTAGAGAGTAAAGGCCAGAAATATGCGCTTTACCACGAAAAAATCTATAAGACTGATGCCAGCGGTACCATCAATTTAGATGACAAAGACCACGCGACCAATGAAAAGGTTCTTGACCTTTCTATCACCAAAAGTGTGATGATGATCCTGATCACAGGCTTGCTGATGATTTTGATCTTCGGCGGTATGGCAAAAAGCTACAGGAAATCTCTTGTTCCAAGCGGCGCAGCAAAACTTTTCGAACCTTTGATTATCTTCATCAGAGATGAAATCGCTAAACCGAACATCGGCCCGAAATACAAGAAGTACGTCGGTTACCTTTTAACGATTTTCTTCTTTATTTTATTTCTGAATATTTTTGGTTTGATGCCTTTCGGAATCAACGTGACAGGACAGCTTGCGGTAACTGCAGCTCTAGCAATCTTTACGTTCATTCTTACACAGTTCACAGCCAACAGGAATTACTGGCAGCACATTTTCTGGATGCCGGGCCTGCCGTTGCCAATGAAACTGGTAATGATGCCAATTGAGATTATCGGGATGTTCATCAAGCCGTTTGCGCTTCTTATCCGTCTCTTTGCGAACATGACCGCGGGACACATTGTAATTATGTCGCTGATCGCGATGATCTATTTCTTCAAGAATGTCATCGCCGGTATAGCGTTCCCGTTCCTTACTTTCGTTCTTTATTTACTTGAAATACTGGTAGCATTCCTTCAGGCTTATATCTTCACGATGCTTTCTGCGGTTTACTTCGGTATGGCAAATGAAGAACACCACCACGAAGGCGAGGCAGCTCACCATTAAGAAAAAGATTTTAAACAAAAACAAAAAACAAATTTTTTAAATTTTTATATTATGGAAATTCCAAAATTAGTAGGTGCAGGTTTAGTAGTAATTGGTGCTGGTATCGGTATCGGTAAAATTGGTGCTGCCGCTTTAGAAGGTATGGCACGCCAGCCAGAGCAGTCTGGTAAACTACAGACAGCGATGCTTATTGCTGCTGCACTTGTTGAAGGTCTTGCATTTGCTGCTCTTTTCGCAGTTTAATTTTAAGACATTCTTAAAAAACTTCACCTGCCGCAACGGTTGGTTCCGGCAGGTGATTTTTAAAAATTTAAATTAAAACAACTATTTATATCTTATGGGATTATTAGAAAATTTTTCGTCAGGATTATTTATCATCCAATCAGTAGTTTTCCTGATTTTACTATTTGTTCTTGGTAAATTCGCCTGGAAGCCCATTCTTAATGCAATCAACGAGAGAGAAGTTTCTATTCAGGATGCCCTGAACCAGGCTCAGCTTGCAAGAGATGAAATGAAGAACCTGAAGGCTGAGAACGAAAATATCATCCGCGAGGCAAAAGCTGAAAGAGATGCTATCTTGAAAGAGGCAAGAGAGATAAAGGAAAAAATCGTAGCTGAAGCTAAAGACGCTGCAAAAACTGAAGGCGACAAAATGATTGACCAGGCAAGACAGTCTATCCAGGCTGAGAAATCTGCTGCCATGGCTGACATCAAAAGCCAAATCGGTGCTTTGTCTGTAAATATTGCAGAGAACATCCTTCAGCAGAAACTGGACAGCAGCGAAGCTCAGAACGCTTTAGTTGAAAATTATTTAAACAAATCTAATCTTAACTAATAATGCTTACATCCAAAGTAGCAAAAAGATATGCGCAGGGTTTGCTGGATTTCACAGAGGAAACCGGTAATACAGCGTCTGTTTTTGCTGAAATGAAGGACGTGGTAAAAGTGATGAAAGACAGCAAGGAGCTGAATTCTTTCTTCGCAACACCTTTCATCGACAGTAAGAAGAAGACTGCTGCAGCTTCTGAAATTTTCAAAAACTTTTCACCAGTAGCCAAAAACCTGATCAGCCTTGTCATCAAGCAGGGAAGGGAAACCCACCTGAAAGATATTGCCCAGGAATTCATTAATAAAGTGGAAGATATGCAGGGAATCCAAAGAATTACGCTTACCACTGCAGCACCGCTTTCAGACGCGAATATCGATGAGATTATTAAATCTTCCGGTTTGGTAAAATCTCAGAATTTTGACCTGCAAACCAATATCAATCCAGATGTTTTAGGAGGTTATATTCTAAGAGTTGGCGACCAGCAGGTAGATGCTTCGGTGAAAAACAAGCTGAATAAATTAAGAAAAGATTTCCAAGTTAATTAAGAAAAAACAACCAAAATGGCAGAAATAAATCCAGCAGAAGTATCAGCGATACTGAAGCAGCAATTAGCAAATTTTGATACTCAGTCCAATGTAGAGGAAGTAGGTACAGTACTTCAGATTGGTGACGGTATTGCCCGTGTTTACGGTTTAGAGAACGTACAGTATGGTGAACTTGTAAGATTCCAGAGCGGAATTGAAGGAATCGTTTTGAACCTTGAGGAAGACAACGTAGGTGTGGCACTTCTTGGTGAGTCTAAACTGGTAAAAGAAGGAGATACGGTAAACAGAACCAACAGAATTTCATCCATCAAAGTTGGTGAAGGCATGCTGGGAAGAGTTGTAGATACCCTCGGAAACCCAATCGACGGTAAAGGCCCAATCACTGGAGACCTTTATGAAATGCCGCTCGAAAGAAAGGCACCGGGAGTAATTTACAGACAGCCGGTAAACGAGCCGCTTCAAACAGGTATCGTTGCGATCGATTCCATGATTCCTGTAGGAAGAGGACAGAGAGAGCTTATCATCGGTGACCGTCAGACTGGTAAAACTACCGTTGCTATTGACACCATTTTGAACCAAAAGGAATTTTATGATGCTGGTAAACCGGTTTACTGTATCTACGTAGCTGTAGGTCAGAAAGGATCTACCGTTGCACAAATTGTAAAAACTCTCGAAGACAGAGGAGCGATGGCTTATACAACTATTGTTGCAGCTAATGCTTCCGACCCTTCTCCCATGCAGGTTTACGCGCCGATGGCGGGTGCTGCAATCGGGGAGTTTTTCCGTGATACAGGCCGTCCGGCTTTGATCATTTATGATGATTTGTCTAAGCAGGCGGTAGCTTACCGTGAGCTTTCTCTTCTATTGAGAAGACCACCGGGACGTGAAGCTTATCCGGGTGACGTATTCTACCTTCACTCAAGATTATTGGAGAGAGCGGCTAAAATTATCGCTGACGACAATATCGCAAAGCAGATGAACGACCTTCCCGAGTCTTTGAAACCAATGGTAAAAGGTGGCGGATCGCTTACAGCGCTACCGATCATCGAGACTCAGGCTGGTGACGTATCTGCATACATCCCAACGAACGTAATTTCGATTACCGACGGACAGATCTTCCTGGAATCTGATTTATTCAACTCAGGTGTAAGACCGGCGATCAACGTAGGTATTTCGGTATCAAGGGTAGGAGGTAATGCTCAAATCAAGTCGATGAAAAAAGTATCAGGTACTTTGAAGCTGGACCAGGCACAGTACAAAGAGCTTGAAGCGTTCGCTAAATTCGGTTCTGACTTAGATGCGGCAACACTTTCTGTAATCTCTAAAGGTGAAAAGAATGTGGAAATCCTTAAGCAGCCGGTAAACTCACCACTTCCAGTAGAAAATCAGGTAGCCATGGTTTATGCCGGTACTGAAAACCTTTTGAGAAACGTTCCTGTAAGAAAAGTGAAAGAATTCATGAAAGAGTATGTTGAATTCCTTAAGACAAAGCATCCGGAAACTATGGCTGCGATCAAATCAGGAAAAATCGACAACGAAGTTACAGACGTTCTGAAATCAGCTGCGGCAGATTTAGCAGGAAAATATAACTAATTAATTAGTTTCAAGTTTCAGGTTTCAGATTCGGATTAAGAATTTGAAACCTGAAACATAAAAACTTGAAACAAAAATTACAGAATGGCAAATTTAAAGGAAATACGCGGAAGAATTACTTCGATCAGTTCTACAATGCAGATTACCAGCGCAATGAAGATGGTAGCTGCAGCAAAACTGAAAAAAGCTCAGGATGCAATCGTAATGCTGAGGCCATATTCAGAAAAATTGACTGAACTTATAGAAAATGTAAGTGCAAATACTGATCTTGAAGAAATTTCAACCTATACTTTAGAGCGCGAAACCAAAAGAGTTCTTTATATCGTTGTGACGTCGAATAGAGGTTTGGCCGGAGCTTTCAACTCTTCTGTTGTGAAAGAACTGAACCATCAGCTTGCAAATTCGTCTTACGAGAATGAAATTCTTGCAGTTGGTAAGAAAGCTTACGATGCGGTGCGTAAAAACAGAACGGTTTATGATAACCAAAGCGCAGTTTTCGACCATTTGAGCTTTGATAAAGTTGCAACATTTACCGAGCATGTAATGAAAGATTACAGAGAAGGTAAGTTCGACAAAGTTTATGTGATCTATAACAAGTTCATCAACGCCGCTACTCAGCAGGTGATCACGGAGCAGGTACTTCCGATTTCAATTCCCGAAAAGAGAGAAGATACCAATACCGATTATATCTTCGAACCAAGCAGCAAAGAAATTCTGGAGAATTTGATTCCAAAATCAATCAAGACACAGGTTTATAAAGCTGTCCTGGATTCAGTAGCTTCTGAGCACGGCGCAAGAATGACAGCGATGCACAAGGCGACTGACAACGCACAGGCTCTTAAAAATGAACTTGTAATTAATTATAATAAAGCAAGACAGGCCGCGATTACCGGTGAAATTCTTGAAATTGTTTCCGGTGCGGAGGCTCTTAAAGGTTCGTAAAGCCGTTTACAATAAAGATTTAGAAGCCGTTTCACAACCAGTGAAAACGGCTTTTTTTTTGCATTGTTACTTCACCTCCTGATGTAGAGATGTTCGTTTGCCCCATCCTGAACCAACATCATTTGATTTTAAGACATTTTACGGTAAATATCTGATGGGAATTTTGAAACTCTGTCTTTAAAAAAAAGTTTATCTTTGCAGAATATTGTTTATTTAAACCATTAAATGGATTCGGACATACTTAAGCTGTTACTGGCTTTATTTTTAGTATTACTCAATGGCTTTTTCGTAGCCGCAGAATTTTCAATCGTTAAAGTTCGTTACTCACAAATCCAGCTGAAAGCCGCAGAAGGAAATTCTATGGCAAAACAGGCAGAGCATATCATTAAACATCTTGATGAATACCTTTCTGCAACACAGCTCGGCATTACATTGGCATCACTTGCCCTTGGTTGGGTTGGAGAAAGCGCAATGCACCATGTCATCGAAAAGCTGTTCCATTATTTTAATTTTGCAATCGATCAGGCAACCATTACAACGGTTTCCTTAGTACTAAGTTTCCTTTTAATCACGGTGATGCATATTGTTTTTGGTGAGCTTATCCCAAAATCAATCGCGATCCGTAAAGCTGAGCCAACAACAATGGCGATTGCTGTTCCACTGAGGGTCTTCTACACGATTTTCAAACCGTTCATCTGGACGATGAACCAGATGTCAAATGCTTTTTTAAGGCTTGTGAAAATACACCCGGCCTCAGAACAGGAAATCCATTCAACGGAGGAATTGCAGCTTTTGGTAAAGCAGTCGGCTGATTCAGGTGAAATTCAGGAAGAAAACTACGAAATCATTAAAAACGCCTTTGACTTTACAGACCATTCTGCAAAGCAAATCATGGTGCCCAGACAGAACATCCTTTCTATTGACATCGAAGATCCGGTGGAGGAAATTATGACCCGCATTATGGACAGCGGTTACTCCAGAATTCCGGTTTATGAAGATTCGATCGATAACATCATCGGGATTTTATACACTAAAGAAATCATCCGGGAATATATCAGAAGAAAAGGCAATCTGGACCACGATGATCTGAAAGGTTTGATGCGCGAAGCGTTCTTTGTGGTTGGCAGCAAGAAAATCTCTGATTTAATGAAGGTTTTCCAGCAGAAAAAACAGCATTTGGCGATCGTAATCGATGAATTTGGCGGCACTGAAGGAATCATTACTTTGGAAGATATTCTGGAAGAACTTGTGGGTGAAATTCAGGATGAGGAAGATGATGAGGATAGAATCGTCGACAAAGTGTGTGATAATGTATACTGGGTGCAGGCAACGCAGCCTTTGGAAGAAATTAACGAAAATTTGCCTAAAGAATTTCCACTTTCTGAGGAAGGCGAATTCAATACGCTTGCCGGTTATATTTTGCATGCACTGGAAGATATTCCCGAAGAAAATCAGGAATTTGATATGAATGGTTATCATTTCAAGATTCTGAAAATGAATAATAAAAGTGTAGAGCTGGTGGAACTGGTTTATGATGGGCCAAATCTCACTGAAGATGTAGCCGAAGAAATGGGCGATCTTTAATTTTAAAAAAACAAATGAACAGACGATTTTATAATATCCGCGATTACGAAAATCCGCAGCGCGAGTACGAAGAAGAAGTTGCGGTACTGGAAGAAACGGACGAAGAAAATAAACTGGTTTTGTGGAATGACGATGTGAATACTTTCGATTTTGTGATTGAATGCCTCATCGAAATCTGCGGACATACCCTCGAGCAGGCTGAACAGTGCACGATTCTAGTACACTACAAAGGAAAATGTACGGTAAAAACCGGCAGTATGGAAAAGCTGAAACCCATGCATGAAAAACTTCTGTCCCGAGGATTAACATCAGAAATACAATAAAAAACACCGAAAATTTCCGGTGTTTTTCTTTTATTCCCCAACCTTTTTAGAATGGATAACCAAAGGCAAAATTAAGCGTCGGTTTCCAGGTGCTTCCTATGACCCAGCGTTCTCCGAGCGGCTTGTTGGGATCGTGAACTTTCCAGGCCGCGTCTAACCTGAACGTTAAATATGCGACATTGATTCTGAGCCCAACACCGGCACCAACTCCCATTTGCGAAAGGAATTTATTAAACTTGAACTGGTCTCCGAAACCGCTGTCTTTCAAACTCCAGATATTTCCGGCATCCACGAACGCAGCACCTTCGTACATTTTGGTAAATGGGATTCGGTATTCAACATTTGTCGTAAGTTTTACATTATCCATAACGAAAGCACGCACTCTTTCATCAAGTTGGGAATCTGCCGGGCCTAATCCGCCAAAAACACGCCATGCCCTGATGTCATTTGATCCACCATTAAAATATGAACGGATGAATGGCATTTGGGTTGAATTTCCATAAGGAATCCCGATCCCGATGAACTGCCTCAGCGCGAGGGTATGCTTGTTGTCAAAAAACTGAAAGTACTTTCTGACATCAAAATCAAATTTTACAAATTGTGAGTAAGGGACTTTGAAAACCGTCTTTTGCGGGTTTTGCGAAGCGATACCTTCATTTTGTGTAGTTTTTGCAATCAGTCCAAAAATATTCCCGGAGGTTTCAATTTTCCCGTTGAAATAGAAAGGATTAACCTGATCTTTTTTACCGATTTCATTATAAATATAGTTGTAAATCAGTGATGAAATCAGTACATCCTGGGTTTGACGGTCTTTGTTGATAAGCGACTGGCGGAAATTATTGAACAAATCCAGGCCTTCACCCGTAAGCGCTTGCTGGAAACCACTGTCCTGCATAATGATGGAGGACACCTCATCCGATTCTATGCTGCCACTTTGAAACTGCTGCCAAAGTGTTGGCGAATAATATTCGAACATTTTATCTCGGTAAAGCCGGTCATTAGGGAAGAAGTCGTAATATTTATCTTTGTTTCGCGTGAGGCTTAACTGTGTATTGAAAATTGAAAGTTTATGCGTCACAATATCGTTCACATTCGCAAAATAATTAAGCCCTGTATTGAAGTTGAGCCTGCCCATACCGATATTGTCCTGTACCGATACCCCCAAATTGATATTTGAAGTAGGGGAATATCTCTTCGGGATCAGCCTCCAGTAACTGAATGGAAGCAGGAGCCTCGGAAAACTTAAATTACCCTGTAGTGACGCTTCGTATGCAAGTACTCTGCGGTCAAGATTTTTTGAACTTTTCACGCTGCCAACGATGCCTGAAAGACCAACTGTCAGGTTTTCAGCGCCACCAAAAATATTTCTGGAGGTTAAATCCACGGAGGGGGCCAGACCAACATTCAAAATCTGAGAATAAGTCAGGTCACCGGCAATTCTGAAATCATATTTAGCTAGCGGCGCGAGATAGTAGGAAACATCGATGATGCTGTCAGAGCCTTTTCTCAGTCCTTCCTTATAATCAATGATGTTAAAATTATTCATCGAAGAGATGTTCCTTTTGGTAAGGTCAAAATTTCGCTGATCATAAACTTTTCCGGTTTCCAGAATGATCGGCCGCCAGAGGGCCCTCGTCTTATACTGGTCATCCAGTTTATAGAAGGTAATCCCACGAAGTGAGTCCTTCACCGTATCCACGGTATCTGAAAGTTTCTCCAATACGTGAACTTTTATATCACCTATTGTGGCTTTTTTGTATGGTGTGCCCAGCGAATCTTTCCTTACATCCATTACCAGAGGCACATTTTTGCGGCTCAGCAAAGTATCTGCGGTGAAATATATTTCTTCGTTGGAACTATTGAATTTGTAGTACCCGTTGTCACGCATCTGCTGGGTAATACGCCGAACCTCCTCCTCAAGCTTGGTTTGATCCAGAATGTCGCCTGCCAAAATATGACTTTTTTGATATTGACTTTCGTAGATTTCCTTTACTTTAGGATCGGGAATATCGTAGTAATATTCTGATATGATGGTTGGGTCGCGATGTTTAACCAAATAATCAACGGTGGCTTTCTTAGCCGCTGAGTCGAGATTATGTTTAAATTTTACATCAGCATCCCAGTAGCCACGGTACACCAGCCTTTTGCGTATCACGTCGGCGCTGCTTTCTGTTTTCGACTGGTCCAGGATTACCGGTGGTTGGCCAATAGTGTGCAGAAAACGGTCTACAAAAAGGTTTTTACCTACATCTTCCGGCATACCATATTTTATAAGCAGCGAGTCTCTGAGCTCACGGTTTCTTATTTCCCGCGGATAGGTCATATATTCAGCTAACATCGTATCGTATTTGGGATTGGCCGCATTGTACATCCAAAGTCTTACCGGAAAAAGAAAAAATGCTTTCCTGTTGGGTTTCTGGCCTACATAATCCGGAAGTTCATCGCTGTGTGCCTTGCTGTCCTCGTATTTAAAATTATTTTTAACGAGGAGGAAGTCACCATCCGGAACTTTTTTGGTAGTACTGCAGCCATAAAGAACACCTAATGAAGTTGCAACTGAAAAAAATATGTGATACTTTTGAAGATAATTCCTGAAATGCTTACCGCTCATACTATAAAAGTTATACAGTCTCTAGATAAAAAGAAGTTCAGACAAAAATACAATTTGTTTTTGGTTGAAGGTAACAAAATCATCACAGAACTTCATAATTCCAGATATAAAATTAGGGAAATATTCTCCACAAATCCCTTTGATGATAATCTTATAAAATTTAGTAATAATCTGATAGCCGAAATAACACAGCGTGACCTACAAAAAGTCAGTTTTCTACAAAATCCAAAAGATTCAGTAGCGCTTTGCGAACTGCCGGCATCGCATGAAAAAGCGACAGATTTAAATATAGTTCTCGACGGAATTCAGGATCCCGGGAATTTAGGGACGATTATCAGGTTGGCTGACTGGTTTGGGATTGATCAGATTGTCTGCAGTGAAGATACGGTGGATGTTTACAACCCTAAAGTCATTCAGGCCACCATGGGCTCATTTACCCGGGTTAATGTGGTTTATACCAGTTTATCCGAATTTCTTGGCAGTACGGAACATATAAACTTGGGAACAGACATGGATGGCAAAAATATCTACGAATTTAGTTTTCCTGAAAAATTCAATTTAATTCTCGGAAATGAAGGTAACGGCATGCGTCCTGAAACTGAATCGCTCCTGCATCAGAAAATAACCATTCCAAGATTCGGAAAAAATAAATTAACCGAAAGCCTGAATGTATCAATGGCTGCAGGTATAATTCTGGGTGAGATATTTTCAAAGCGCTAAAGTTTTTAGCAATAAAAAAAAACCACTTTCAACAAAGTGGCTTCTATTTATATCAGCTTTTCCATACTGGAGAGGCTGTGCTTTTTCTGAAATTCCTCAGCTTTCGCTCTAATGAATCTTAAGGCATAAGGAAGAAGATAAACGAGCGCTAGACCGATTAAACGTTTTCTCCAGCTGGTGCTTTTAAGATTTTTTCTTGCCATAGTTCCGACGAGGGCCACACCGCCAAGCTTCAGGGTGCTTTCTAACAGATTGCTTTGCAAACCGGTGTTGTCAAACGCTATTATCGAATTTCTTGCACTGTTACGGACTAATTTCTGACCAAGCTCCTTTACAATGTTACCTGTTTTCAGGGCTAATTTGGTATCACCTTCCTCAGTGGTTTTTTCGGTAAGAAAATTGTCTGTGAAACCGTGGGTGAAAGCACTTAAACTCTCTTTGGTGTTCTCGAAAGTCAGCAGGTCTTCCAGATCAGAAACTTCCTTTTTCAGAAGTTCTTTCTTTCTGCGCAGTTCATCGAGGCTGTTATATTTAGTTGCCATAATTAATCGTTTATTGCTTTTATAATACGGTTTGCTACATTATTGGTAATGCTTTTCCTGGCCAGTATCACGACGATTAAGATGAGCAGGTAGAAGCCCGCCATAATCAGGACACCATAAGCATAATTACCCAGCAGTGAGCCAATCCACAATCCTAATCCGATATTAAGTAAAAATATAAAAAACAGCGCCGCAATGGCAGCCAAAACAATAAAAGTAGCCGTTCCGGCACCTACTGATGATTTTTCGGTAGCCTGTAATTTCAGCAGGTCGATGCGTTTTGAAGCATAATCTTTTACAATATCAATCATTGGATTTCAAAATTTTTTGTGAATTTACGAAAAAAGGAAACTTAAGAAATTAAGTTTCCCTTTAGTTTAATTGAATCGGATTAAAAAGGCGAAATTACTTAAGCCCGTCTAATTCCGTTTCAATATCTTTAGAAACTTCAGCTACCGTATTTGCAGCCTGGGTTTTATATTTGTCGTAACCTTCTTTTACAGAAGTTACTACTTTATCCGTTGTTTCCTTTACCTGTGATGAGATGTTGTTGTACTGGTCTTTTACTTTCTCAGTAACCTGTCCGTACTGGTCTTTAGCCTGATTTGCCAAATCATCTGCTTTATCCCTTATTTTTTTTCTGGTTTCTTTACCTTCTTCAGGAGCGTAAAGCATTCCTAAAACTACACCCGCTGCAGCACCTGCTAACAGACCGGCTAATACTGCACCTGCATTGTTGTTACCTTTTTTTGACATTTTGTTTATTTTTTAAAGTTAAATTTTTATTTACTCTTTGGTAAAATATGGTAACAAGGAAAGTGCCAAATCCCCGGAAAAATTATTAAACTATTGTTAAAGTGAAAATTTTGAAAGTTTTTGGTTAAGTCCCTAAAAAGGTTTTATATAAGAGAGAATCAGCGCAATGGTTTGCTCTTTATTAATCAAAGTATTATCAATAAGAATGGCATCGGCTGCCTGTTTCAGTGGGGAGATTTCCCGCTCACTGTCGATTTTATCTCTTTTGATTAAATTTTCCTTTACGGACAGCTCATCTGTAATTTCTCCCATTTCAGTAAGTTCCCGATGGCGGCGCCTGGTGCGTTCATCCACGCTGGCGGTAAGAAAAAACTTGTAATCTGCATCCGGCAGAATCGTGGTGCCGATATCACGTCCGTCCATAATAATGCCGCCGTTTGCAGCGATTGAACGCTGGGTTTGCAGTAAAAATCCTCTCACTTCCGGCTGTTTTGCGATAAAGCTGACGTAATCTGAAACCTCGGGAGTTCGGATCTCCTTTGAAATATCTTTTCCGTTAAGGTAAAGCTCAAGATTACCATCAACTTCTTTAAATTCAAGATTCAGTTTTTCAAGGCAACTGAATAAGGCATCAGTGTCAACAGATTTATCGTCCCTAAGACAGTTTTGTAACGCAAAATAGGTGATACCACGGTACAGCGCCCCGGTATCCAGGTGAATCAATCCCAGTTTCTTGGCTATAATTTTAGAAATTGAGCTTTTTCCTGTGGACGAATATCCGTCGATCGCGATAACCGGTTTTCTGTTCATAATTTTATCTTCTGTTTCCGCCAAGTTCAATCAGATCCATCGTGAGGCCGATCATGTTCATATTCGAGGCGCTGTGGTACCTTACATGAGCATAATCAAACCTGAATGAGGAAATTTTAACCCCAAATCCTGCAGAAATCCCGGCAAAACTTCTTTGATCGAGCACTGCCATCTCATTCCCGCGTTTTACATTATAACCTAATCTTATGTTGAATGCATCTTCCGGGAAAAACTCTGCACCGATGGAAAAATGGTCGAAAATCTTTCTAAAGAAACGAACTTCCTGCCCATTGTTATTGTATTCCGATGAAATGTCGAATTTTTGCAGATCGTGAGCAGTTACCGTAACAGCTACAGGAAACTGCTCCAGAATTTTGGAGTAACCCAAATCGATCTTCAGGGGCAGCCGTTCTCTTGTTCCGTTGTAGGTTTTAAACTGGTAGCCAAAATTTCTGGCAACTAAAGAAACGGTTTCCTTTCTTTTTTTTAAATGATAAGTGATGCCACCCGTAGCTGCAATTGCCATCGATGTGTAGTTGTCAATTTTTGAAGTTACTAAATTCAGATTTCCACCCACGGTCCAGTCATCCTCAAACTGATAGGCGTAACCTACACCCACAGCTGCGTCTGTCGCTGAGAATTCACCGTTAATCTCTGCATTCTCATCAGTCCGTGGCATCTTTCCGTAATCCATATATTTTGCATGAGCGGAAATAAGGTGTCCGTAGCCTAAATCTTTTGCGTAAGAGACCGTCCCGTATTTGGAATCAGCAAGATAAGATGCAAAGCTGATTCCGATCCGGTTTTCCATCTCAAGATTATTCAGAGAAGGGTTCGCAGCCAGAAAATTGACGTCGTAATCCCTTACAGAAATTGCATCACCACCTAAAGCTGCCTGCCTAACTGAGACTGGAGTATTGAGGAAAGGATAGATGTTTTCGCCGTTTTGCGCAAACAGAACAAAGTGTGACAATACCGCAGAAATGGCAAAAAGCGACTTAATTTTCATAGATCTTCTTTGCAAAAATAACTTATTTTAAAATTGGTTAAAAGATGCAGACTAAATTTATTTGTATTAACGAGATTATCGACATTTGATTATATTTGCAAAACCTAAAATTAAACTTTAAATGAAATATAAAAGAATCCTTCTAAAGTTAAGCGGAGAAGCCTTAATGGGAAGCAGGCAGTACGGAATTGACAACGACAGGCTGAAAGAATACGCTGAGGAAATAAAAAAAGTTGTGGATTTGGGCTGCCAGGTTGCCATCGTCATCGGAGGAGGAAATATTTTCAGGGGTTTATCTGGAGCTGCAAACGGTATGGACCGTGTACAGGGAGATTATATGGGAATGCTCGCCACAGTAATCAACGGTATGGCTTTGCAGGGTGCACTGGAAAATTTAGGAATATACACAAGGTTGCAAAGTGCAATAGAAATGGATAAAGTTGCCGAACCTTTTATCAAAAGAAGAGCCACAAGGCATTTGGAAAAGGGTAGAGTCGTTATTTTTGGTGCCGGAACGGGAAATCCTTATTTTACGACAGATACTGCAGCAACCTTGAGAGCCATCGAAATAGGTGCTGATGTCATTTTGAAAGGTACCAGAGTAGACGGAATCTACGACAGCGATCCGGAAAAAAATGAAAACGCAGTGAAGTTCAATGCTCTATCTTTCGAAGATGTTTTTGCAAAAAATCTTAAAGTGATGGATATGACGGCCTTTACCTTAAGCCACGAAAATAAGCTGCCGATCATCGTTTTCGATATGAATAAAGAAAATAACCTTTTGAAAATCGTGCAAGGCGAGCAGGTTGGTACTTTGGTTAATTAAAAATATATTAACTGTAAATTTTAACATCAAAAATAAAATAATGGAAGATTTAGATTTAATAATAGAAACGGTAAAGCAGGAGATGGATTCCGCGATGAAGCACCTGGACCACGCTTTCCAAAAAATACGTGCGGGACGCGCTTCTACAACAATGGTGCAGGATGTGATGGTGGAATATTACGGTGCGCTAACGCCGATCAATCAGGTGGCAAACGTTTCTGTACCTGATGCCATGACGATTTCGATCCAGCCGTGGGACAGAACTGCTGTCAACGCGATTGAAAAGGCCATCATCAATTCCAATCTTGGTTTTGCACCGTCAAACAATGGTGATAATATCATTCTGAATGTTCCGCCTTTAACAGAAGAACGGCGCAGAGACCTCGCAAAACAGGCAAAAGCTGAAGGTGAGCAAACCAAAGTGACGCTGAGAAACGCGCGGCAGGAAGGTATGAAAGAACTTAAAAAACTTGAGGGCATCTCTGAAGATATTATAAAGGACACGGAAGCATCAATACAGGAATTGACCGACAAATACGTGAGAAGTGTCGACGAACACGTGAAAGTGAAGGAGGCAGATATCATGAAAGTTTAATCTGTCCAGAAAACAGAAATAAATAGAAGCCGTCTCACGAATAGTGAAGCGGCTTTTTTTTGCGATTTATCCCGACTATTGATGGAAGAGAATTTTTGTTTAAACCATTCTCCGCCTACATCGTACGGTTTTGAGACATTTAATTTTTATTACTGATACCTGGCGTGCTCCTTAGGTTTCTGGAATTTTTCGATTAGCGGCTTAAAAAGTGTGCGGTATTTTTCAATATCAAACAATTGGGAATCGGTCAGCGCTTTTATGGTCAGCCACAGCCCAAACGGGAATAGAATCAAATTTGGCAGCCAGGCCGCGAGATAGGGATTCATTTTTCCTTTCCACGAAAGGTTTTCCACCGTAAGATTCATCACATAAAAAATAATGAATATCACAATAGCCACCACCACCGGAACTCCCATTCCTCCCTTACGGATGATGCTGCCCAAACTTGCCCCAATCAAAAAGAAAATGATGCACGTGAAGGAATATGCAAAAATCCTCTGCTGGTAAATGATCATCTTGTTGTAGCCCTTCACCATCCCTTTGATCTGCTCTTCTTTTGTCGAAAGTTCGTTTTTCTGAGATTCAATCTTATTGTAAGCAGAGTAGAGTACATCCAGCTTTTTCTGTTTTTTTAAAGTGTCGATTTTATATTGGGCGACAACCTTTTTAGGCTTTTCTTTTGAGGACTGGATGATGTTGACATAGTTGTTCGCATTGCTCACCATTGATGTTCCGAGGCCCTGCATCACTTCATCATTGTCCTTTTTTGTCTTTACAATGGTTTTGTTGATCTGGTTATAAGTCTGGAAACGGTAATCGTCGGTAATCTGCTCTTTTTCGATGGCTTTATTAATAAGCTCGCTCACATCAAAATGCAGCACAAGTGTATCGAATTTTACTGACTGGTTTGGCTGTTTTAACCTTTGGTTGTAATCTTTGTTTCTGTATTCGTCCTCGTACACATAACCGTTATAAAGTAACAGCTTTAAATAGTTTTTGTCGCCGGCCGGGACAAATCTTCCGTTTTTTGCAACAACTGCCTGCTGGTTTTCGTAAATATTAGTGGATTTATGAATGAAAACGCCTTCCACCTTTTCCCCGCCTTCACCTTCAATTTTATCAAATTTTACGGAAAATCCCGGAATTTGATTGATGAACTGTCCCGGAGTGAAATTGAGTGCGGGTTTCGTGGCAGCGATGTTGTAAAGCATGTTTTTTGCCTTCCGCTGAAAATCTGGGGTGATATTATTCTGAAAGAAAAAAAGTATCGTTGCGAGAATGGTGGTAACGATGAAAAGCGGCGTCATCACCCGTGTAAGGGAAATTCCGGCGGCCTTCATTGCGGCCAGTTCATATCTTTCGCCAAATTCACCAAAAGTCATGATCGAAGAAAGCAAGATCGTAAGCGGCATTACCATCGAAACCACGCTAACGCCCATATAAAAAAGCAGTTTTGTAATTTCCCAGTAGGTGAGGCCTTTACCCACGAACTGCGCCATCTGGATCCAGATGATATTCACGATAAAAATGAAAAACAGAACGCTGAAAATGAACAGGAAAGGTCCAAAAAAAGTTTTTATGATATAGCGGTCGAGGATTTTCATTGGCGCAAAAATAAAGAAAAAGTCACAAAGTTTGCACCCTGTGACTTCCCTAATTAAAACCAAACCTCTACAGTTCGGTAATGATATAGTTGGAGTATTGATTTTTGTTGAACTTGAACAGATCTGCAGACAGATTCTGGTTCGTTTTGTAATCTGAAACTGCAATAACAGCTACATCGTTGTTTGTTGCATACTGCTCAACTTTTACCAGTTGATTTTTTGTTGTGTTGACGTAGATGTAAACACTTTTGATGCCGTTGCGTTTTACCGGAGTCAGTTCTATAAGGTCTGCGTTTACGCCATTTACCGTCCTTTTACCAATATATCTTGTGTTGTATTCTTTTTTATAAGAATTTAGGTAATTGGTTGGTGAGAACATCATTTCACTTCCGTTGGTCTTAGCAATCGTCACTTCCTGGTCTTCCGCGCTGATGTTGTAAACTTTGCTTCCGTCAAAAATCTGCTCAATGCCCATGATTTTCAGTTTGTACTGGGAAGGTGTGGTGTAGAAAATTCCCGTCTGCGTCTTTGATACTTTTCCGTTAGCACCAGTTCCGTATGCAAACTTGAAATAAGTGTTTTTATTGGCTTTGTATTTGGCGGAAACTGCATCCAGGATAGATTTTGATTTAGCATCAGCTTTTTGGGCTAAGGCAAAAGTGGCCATGCCGAAAGATAATGCTGCAACTGATATTTTTTTAATCATTGATCTCATCTTTTTAAATTCTTTTATTATTGATTTCTGCTTTTTTGATTTGAATTTTTCTTTAAGGTTAAATGTTTTATTTTAATTTAAACCTTTGTTTAAAAATTTCAAGATTTATTTTTTCAAAAAACGTTCCAAGAATTATTAAAAGGATGTTAAAGTGGAAAGATCAGTTCTTCAAATTTTGAAGGAAATCCTCCAGTGAGGACAAATCCGAAATCATCACTTCTCTGGCTTTGGCACCGTTGAAACCTCCCACAATACCGCTGGCCTCAAGCTGATCCATGATCCTGCCAGCTCTGTTGTAACCGAGTTTCAGCTGTCTTTGAAGCATCGAAGTGGAGCCCTGTTGCGTAGAAACCACAATTCTGGCCGCTTCTTCAAACAAAGCATCTTTCTCATTCGGATCGAAAGCTCCAACGCTGTTTGATGGGTCGTCTGAAGGTGCTTCCGGAAGAATAAATGCGGAAGAATAGCCTTTTTGCGCACCGATATACTCCACGATTTTTTCTACTTCAGGCGTATCTACGAAGGCACACTGCAGGCGGATGATTTCATTACCGTTAAAATAAAGCATATCACCTTTACCGATCAGCTGGTCTGCACCCGGAGAATCAAGTATGGTTCGGGAATCCACACTTGAAATCACTCTGAACGCTGCTCTCGCCGGGAAATTAGCCTTGATCATACCGGTGATCACATTTACAGACGGCCGTTGTGTCGCAACGATTAAATGAATGCCGACGGCTCTGGCAAGCTGGGCCAAACGGGCAATCGGGTGTTCAACTTCCTTACCTGCCGTCATAATTAAATCTGCAAATTCGTCGACAACGAGAACGATGTACGGCAGGTAGCGGTGGCCGTTTTCCGGATTGAGTTTTCTTTCGCTGAATTTCTTGTTGTATTCTTTTATGGTTCGGCAGAATGCGTTTTTCAGCAATTCATAACGCGTATCCATTTCCACACAAAGGGAGTTCAGGGTATTGATGACTTTGTGCGTATCGGTAATAATCGCATCTTCGGCATCCGGAAGTTTCGCGAGGTAATGCCTTTCAATTTTTGAGTAAAGGGTAAGTTCAACTTTTTTAGGATCCACCATTACGAATTTCAGTTCGCTCGGGTGTTTTTTGTAGAGAAGTGAAGTGAGAATCGCGTTAATTCCAACAGATTTACCCTGGCCTGTGGCTCCGGCCATCAGCAGATGCGGCATTTTTGCAAGGTCTGCCATAAAGATTTCATTTGAAATGGTTTTACCGAATATCACCGGCAAATCCATATCAGAATTCTGGAATTTTTGAGATGAAATCACACTTCGCATCGAAACCATCGTCGGCGTTTTTCTCGGTACTTCAATTCCGATGGTTCCTTTGCCGGGCATTGGTGCAATAATCCGGATCCCAAGTGCAGAAAGATTAAGTGCAATATCATCCTGAAGCTTTTTAATCGCTGCCACACGAATCCCGGCTTCCGGTACAATTTCGTAAAGGGTTACGGTGGGGCCGATCGTGGCTTTAATCTCAGAAATTCCAACGTTGAAATTTTTCAGCAAACCAACGATACGGTTTTTATTTTCTTCAAGTTCTTCTTTATTGATTGAGATTTCTTCGTTACCGTAATCCTTCAGCAATTCGATTTTAGGCATCTGGAAATTTGCCAGATCCAGTTTGTGGTCGTACAAACCGTGCTCTTTTACCAGATCTGCAGATTTTTTATCAATCTCATCCAGTTCATCAACTTCCTGTGCTACTTCAACTTTGAAATCGAAATGATCTTCTGTTTTCAGATTTTTTGATGAAGTTGTAGCGGTGGCAACTGCAGCGGCATCGGCCGGGCTTAAATCAAGACTTACAGACTTTGGTTCTTCGGTTTCAAAAGAAGTTTTGTTCGGGGTAGAAATTGTTTCTATCTCGCTAGATACTGTAACTTTTGGGAATTCCTTCGGAGCAATATTATCAGCCGGTTGCGCTGCAGTTGGTTGTTTTCCCGATTCTTGTAAAGGTTTACTTTGTGAAGGTTCTGCATCATTTGCTATCTCCTCAAGTTCCTCGTCAGCTTCAAATTTTTCATTGCTGGGAAGCATGTTTTTTACGCGGCCAATGGTATTTTCATTCAGTTCACCCAGTCGATGACGAACAGCACTCGGACGGAGGTTGAATTCCAGAATAAAATATAAAATAATACCGGCAGCCAGGACCAGCCAAAGACCGATTACACCAATGATCGATTTCAAGAAATCCATCACCTGAAAACCATAAACGCCGCTCAAAACGCCTTCACCTTTTGTAACTGCTCCCAGGAAAATTGGTAGCCAACAGATAAAAAACAGCGAGTGGCCGATCGTTTTCCACGGTTTGAAATATTTTTTCTTTAAAATTAAAGTCCCAACCATGAAGAGGAGAAAAGCTACGATGAATGCAGCAACACCAATACTTTCAAAAATGAAGAAATTTCCCAGCCAGTCGCCGACTTTACCAATAAGGTTTGAAGATTTCACGGACTTTTCGAGCATAGTCCCGGCCTGGCTTTGGTCGGCCTTCCAGTTCAGCAGGTAGGAAATGAATGAGAGGAAGAAGATTATCGCGATAAAGATGAATAACAATCCAAAAAATATACGCGGTTTCGAGAGGGTTTTATTGTTGCTGTCAGGGTTCTGCGCCTGTTTGGTCGTGGTTTTCTTTTCCATAATGTCAGTCTCGGGCAAATTTAAACTTTTTAGGCCATAAATTCAATTTTCATAATAAAAATGAGAATCTGTCCGGTTTAGCTCACCCTGGAAAAAATCATGGGTGCAAATTCGCTTTTTAAATATATAGAATGTATTTTTGCAAATCATCAAATTTATTATGAAGAAAATCCAGGACATACTGATCTCCACCAGAATGATGGCGGTTTTGCTTTTGGTGTATGCCATAGCAATGGGTTACGCCACATTTCTTGAAAACGACTACGGAACCCCTACTGCGAAAGCACTGATCTACGAAGCCAAGTGGTTTGAGCTGATCATGCTGCTCTTAATCCTGAATTTTATCGGGAATATCTCGAGATACAGGCTTTGGAGAAAAGAGAAATGGCCGGTTTTGGTATTTCACCTTTCTTTTATTCTGCTTTTTATCGGCGGGGCAGTTACCAGATATATCAGTTATGAAGGGATCATGCTGATCCGCGAAGGTGAAACGTCAAATGAAATTATTACCGACAAGAATTTCTTTAAGATACAGATTGAGAAAAATGGCGATGTGCTGAATTACAAGGATATACCGTACCTGATGTCGCCGCTTCACAAGAATTTTAAATCTTCATACGATTACCACGGTGAGAAAATTTCTGTGAAAGCCCTTGATTATATTCAACGAAAAAAAGACAGCCTTGTTGCTGATGCAAACGGCCAGGAATACCTGCATTTTGTTTATGCCGGAGATAATGGAAGGGTAAATTATTTCCTGAAAAATGGTGAATCAAAATCGCTGAAAGGTACTTTAGTGAGCTTCAACCGACCGATTGATGGTGCCATTGAATTCAAGTCTGAAAACGGACACCTGATGATTAAAACTCCTGTAGATGCAGAATATATGACGATGGCAACGCAGAAAAAAGACAGCGTGAAAGGAAATGAATACCAGCCGCTGGCCCTTAGAAGCCTTTACACCATTGGCAATGATATCAGGATTGTAGTTCCCGAAGGCATCAGAAAAGGTAAACTGATGGCTTACGAAGGCGACCGCAAGAAAGATCAGGCAGTTCCGGACGCCCTTACAATAGAAGTTCAGGGGCCGAAAACAAAACAGGTTGTAGAATTACCGGTGGAAAAGGGGAACCCGAACCTTTTCAAACAAATTACTTTGGATGGCATGAATATTATGGTAGGCTTCGGTCCGAAGATTTATAACACACCGTTTGCGCTTAAACTCGATGATTTCGTGATTGAAACATATCCTGGAAGTTCCTCGCCGAGTGCTTATGAAAGCCACGTTCAGATCATTGATGAAGGCAGGCAGACACCGTACAAAATTTATATGAACCACGTTCTCAACCATAAAGGGTACCGTTTCTTCCAGGCCAGTTTCGATCAGGACAGAAAAGGGACGCACCTTTCTGTTAACCATGATTTCTGGGGAACTTTAATCACTTATATTGGTTATTTCTTCCTGTTTACATCCATGTTTATGATTTTCTTCTGGAAAGGAACCCACTTCTGGAAACTGAATTCAATGCTCAAATCCATTAATAAAAAGAAAACTGCCGCAGCTGTTGCCCTGGTTTTAACCTTAGGTTTAAATGCTCAAAAAATTGAAACCCACGGCACGGATGACGGAAGTGGCAAAAACAAAACCACAGCACAGCAGGAAATACACACGCACCCGGACGGAAGCGTGCACGACAGCAACCACCAACCCGTAGATGTTCAGCCACAGCAGACACAACCGCAACAAAATTCAGTAGCGAGGTCGTTCCAGACCATGCGGATGATTACGCCGGATGAAGCGATTGCGAGGGTGAAAATTTCAAAAGAGCACGCCGATAAATTCGGTTACCTTTTGGTGCAGAATATTGAAGGAAGGATCGTTCCGATCAATACGCAGGCGTTGAATGTTCTAAGAAAACTTTATAAACACGATACTTTCAAAGGAAAAGACGGTAAGTCTCTCACGGCCGAACAGTGGTTCCTTTCCATCAATACCGACGCGCCAAGTTGGGCGATGGTTCCTTTAATCAAGGTAAGCCAAGGGGGTGACCGGCTGAAGCAAAAGGTGAAAGCCAACGAAGACGGTTATACTTCGCTGATGAATATGTTTCCTTCTGATGCCAACGGAAACCTGACTTATATTCTGGAAGAAGATTACCAAATAGCTTTTAGAAAGAAACCTGCTGAACAGGATATGTATGACAAGGGCGTGATTGAACTGAATGATAAAGTTCAGATTTTCAATGAATTTTTCAGTGGCCAACTGATGCGGATTGTACCGGTGAAAAATGATCCGAACTCAACATGGCATTCATGGCTGGACCAGAATTTCGAACCGGACATGGAATCCCAGGCCGTGATGGGCCCTTATTTTTCAGCCGTTCTTGATGCACAGAATAGCGGAAGCTGGGCAAAAGCTGACGCTGAGCTTAAAAAACTTTCAGAATATCAGCAGACATGGGGCAAAAATGTGGTTCCAGCCAAGCAAAAGGTAGATTTGGAAGTGTTCATGAATAAGATCAATATCAACTTCAAACTGCTTATTTTCTATACATTAATCGGAGGGTTGCTGGTAGTTTTAGGTTTCATTGAACTTTTCAGGCCAAGTCAGGTTCTGCGAAAAATCATTAAGGCCTTGATTATTATCGGCAGCGTGGGTTATTTCCTTCAGTTTTTGGGATTGGCCGGCAGATGGTATATTTCCGGACATGCTCCGTGGAGTAACGGGTATGAGGCGATTGTATTTATCTCATGGGTGGGTATTACGGCAGGTCTGGTTCTATACAAAAACTCGAATACTCTGATTCCGGCGGCCGGATTTATGGTCGCAGTTCTGATGATGGGCTTTGCACACGGCGGTTCAGCACTCGATCCACAGATTACACCTTTGGTTCCGGTACTTAAATCATACTGGCTGATTATTCACGTGGCAATCATTGTGTCGAGTTATGGATTCTTCGGCCTGTCGATGATTATCGCAGTCATTTCGCTTTTATTTTACATCATAACCAATCGGGCAAATTTTAAAATTCACGACAGTACAACCATCAGGGAGCTTACAATTGTTTCAGAAATGTCGCTTACGATTGGGCTTTATGCTCTTACCATTGGTACTTTTATGGGAGGCATCTGGGCCAATGAATCCTGGGGCAGATACTGGAGCTGGGACCCGAAAGAAACCTGGGCCTTTGTTTCCGTGATGGTTTATGCGTTCGTTCTTCACATGCGTTTGGTTCCTGGACTGCGCGGAAGATGGGCATTTCACGTAGCAGCGCTCTTCGCAATCTGCTCAGTGTTTATGACGTATTTCGGTGTGAATTACTATCTTTCAGGGCTTCACTCATATGCCACCGGCGACCCAATCCCGGTGCCAATCTGGGTGTATTTAAGCTTGGCCACGATGTTTATAATTTCGGTGTGGTCTTATTTTAAATATAAAAAGTTTCACAGTAACAAGGCTTAAAACTGTTTTAATAATTTAAAAACGGCTCTCTCATTGAGCTGTTTTTTTTATAATAAATATTTCTATATACCTTTAATTTTTAATTGAATATGTCGAAATATAAAATCCAAAAGTCACCGTTTGCAGTACCAACCACCGACGGAAAACTGATTGAAGAACACTGGGGAAATTCCACCGGTAATTCAAATGTTTCCATAGCGCGCATGGTGGCACCTGCTGGTTGGAGCGAGCCGCATCAAACCCCGGAATTTGATGAATTCACCTATATTATTTCCGGCAAAAAACAGTTTGAAATCGACGGAGAAACGGTAGTTCTTAGGAAAGGGGAAAGCATTTGGGTTCAGAAAGGCGCCCGGGTGCGCTACAGCAATCCTTTTGAAGAGGAATGTGAGTATATGTCGCTTTGCCTGCCGGCGTTTTCGCTGGATTTGGTCCACAGAGAGGAGCGTTAAACCGCGTGGGCGAAGTGGATCACAAAATTCACTTCATTTTCTAAAGAATGTGCTTCGGTATTATGACCATATTTGACATTCTTATTTAAAAGCACCTTCGCCGCCGCAAAATTTGGTGAACTTTGGGCTAAAAACTGTGAGCACCTTCTGCCAAAATTACATTCCAGGCGCCGGAAAATTATGCCGGAAAAACCTCTGTGAAAATCGGCGTAGTGTGTGCGGTTCTCGGGAGCTTAAATCACAACACCAAGTTTTTCCAGTTCTGTCTGCAAGTCCGTCTCCTCCGTCACATGCACCGTGATGAATCCCAAAGTTTTTGCAGCTTCGATATTTTTCGCGTTGTCGTCAATAAACACGGATTCTTCTGCCTTAATGTTGTAGCGATCCAGCAGTAATTCCCAGATTTTCGGATCCGGCTTTATCAGTTTTTCCTCGCCGGAAACCACGATTTTCCCTTTGAATAATTCGAAAAAATCATAATTCGCCAACGCGTAAGGAAACGTTTCGTGCGACCAGTTGGTCAGTCCGAAGAGTTCGTAATCTGTATCGGCCAGTTTTCTTAAAACTTCCACATTTTTAGGAATATCCGAACGCAGCATCGTGGTCCAGTTGTCGTAATAAGCACGAACTTCTTTTTCCCAGTCCGGATACTTTTCAATCAGAATTTCAGTTCCCTCCTTTAAAGTCCTTCCGCGGTCCTGCTCTGCATTCCAATCATCCACGGCGACATTTTTCAGGAAAAATTCCATCTTTTCATCATCGTTGAAATAATCTTTAAAAAAATAACGCGGGTTCCAGTCCATCAGAACTCCGCCAAAATCGAAGATAATGTTTTTAATTGCCATAATATGGGTTTTAAACCACAGCACATGATACCTGTGGATTTTAAGTTTTTTCCCTGTTTAAATTAATCAATATTCAAAACTATAAAATTCGTACCCGTTTTCTGTTAACCGTGCATTAATATGCTGCAAACCGTTGCTTAAAATAATTTCTTTTGCTCCAATTATAGAGTTGTAGCGGGCAGTCTGTTCAAATGTTTTCTCGGTGAGTTTTATTACGGGCGCTTTGCATTCCACTAGAATTTTCGGAAGTGTTTTTTCTGTAATCAAAAGGTCGAGTCGTTTGGTAAGGCCGTTCAGTACTACTTTTTTTTCGCTTACAAGTGCGGAAGCCGAGTAGCCCTTCACGGTCAGGAAATGGTGTATCCAGTGCTGGCGAACCCATTCTTCGGGCGTGAGCAAAAGCCACGATTTTCGGGGTAAATCATAAATAAAAAATTTATCTTTGTCTTTCCTGAATTTAAAATCAAAAGTTTCCGCAAAGTTCAGTTTCGGAAGTTCCATCGGCTATGAAAGAATTGGATTCAATCCTCAAAAGTATTAAAAATAAAGCATTTTTGCCCGTTTATTTCCTGCATGGCGAGGAGCCTTACTACATCGATGTCGCCGTAAAATCTTTTGAAAATGATGTGCTGGAGGAAGACGAAAAAGCCTTCGGGCAAACCGTAACTTACGGAAAGGACACCAATATTGCCGAAATAATTTCTTTGGCGCAGCAGTTTCCGATGTTTGGCAATTATAACCTGATTATCGTAAAAGAAGCCCAGGATTTAAAATTCGGGGAAGATGAATGCAAAATCCTGGAATCTTACATTGAAAATCCGGTTCCCACCACCATTTTGGTATTCGCACACAAGCACAAAAAAGTAGATTCGCGGAAGAAATTTGCTAAAACTCTTCAGAAAAACGGGCAACTTTTCTTAAGCGAACCCGTAAAAGAATGGAACCTTGCCAAATGGATTGCCGATGAATGCTTTGCTCTGGGCATAAAAACTGCGCCCAACATTTCGCATCTTCTTGCCGAATATCTTGGCAACGATTTGTCGAGAATTGCCAACGAACTTTCCAAACTGAAAATGATTTTGAAGGAGGGTGAAATTCTCGACGAAAAACTGGTTGAGATGCACATCGGTATCAGCAAGGATTTCAATGTTTTCGAGCTTCAGAAGGCCCTCGGACAGAAAAACGCCGAAAAAGCTATGAAAATAGCTTACTACATCGGCAAAAACCGCAATAGCACGCCCTTTGTAAAGATGATGGGGAATTTATATTTTTACTTCTCCAACATCATTATTTACCATACAATGCACGGCCAAAGTCAGCAGGCCATCGCCTCAGAATTGGGCATCCTCCCGTTTTTTGTAAAGGATTATGCCGAAGCCGCCCGTTCCTATCCGCTGAAACATGCCACCAAAATCATTTCCATCCTCCGCGAAACGGATTTGAAAAGCAAAGGCCTTGGCGTCAACCAAACCGATGACGGCGAACTGCTGAAAGAAATGGTTTACAAAATCCTGAATATCGATAAAGTAAAAGTTAAACTTTAAAGCGGAAGCAATTAGTAAGGTTCCACAGCCGGTGCAGCAGCGTAATTAGCAAGAATGTATTACCATCACTAAACCATTCAATTACTCAACCACTCAATTACTCAACCACTCAACCACTAAACCACTCAACCACTCAACCACTCAACCACTAAACCACTCAACCACTCAATTACTCAACCACTTATCCACTATATTTTGGGCGCACATTTCCGGCTTTCCGCTCATACTCCTCGTTTCGCCGCTCCACTGCGTTCCGCGGCTGCACTGCGGGGTAACCGCTGCAATCCGGGGCGCATGCAGTCCTAAACTTGCGGTTGGGTTATAAGTACACATACCTTCCTTCTCAGATTACCCAACTTTCTTCGAAAACCCTCATTGACAAAATTCATCACAAAAAAATTCCTCAACCAAAATAAATTCCCGATTTTTGAAGGTCATTTTTCAGAATGAACCTGAAATTTGAAACTCTAACCCCGAAACTAAAATTTTATGGAAAACATACACGACTGCGTCATCGTCGGTTCCGGCCCATCCGGATTTACAGCGGCGATTTATGCTGCAAGAGCAGACCTTAAACCACAGCTTTACACCGGCCTCGAACCGGGCGGGCAACTTACCACCACTACCGAAGTGGATAACTTTCCGGGATATCCTGACGGTGTTACCGGCCCCGAAATGATGATGCAGCTGCAAAAACAGGCCGAGCGTTTCGATACCAAAGTTCACTACGAAATGATTACCAAAGTGGAGTTCAGCAATGAAGCAGGAGGGATCCATAAACTTTGGGCGGGCAACAAGGAAATTCTTGCAAAAACAGTGATTATATCAACCGGCGCCACAGCAAAGTATCTCGGACTGGAGGATGAAAAGAAATACGCCGGCGGCGGCGTTTCAGCCTGCGCAACGTGTGACGGATTTTTTTATAAAGGCAAAGATGTCATCGTAGTAGGAGCGGGAGACACAGCAGCGGAAGAAGCCACTTACCTGGCAAAACTCACCAATAAGGTAACCATGCTGGTTCGCCGTGATGAGTTCCGTGCCTCAAAAGCGATGATCCACCGTGTAAAAAATACGCCAAACATCGAAGTAAAGTTCCACCACGAGCTGATCGGTATCGAAGGGGAAAACGGTTTGGTAGAAAGGGCAGTGGTCATTAATAACCAAACACAGGAAACGTCTAAGATTGACGTTCACGGCATTTTTATTGCGATTGGTCACAAGCCCAATACCGAAATTTTCAAAGATCAGATTAATACGGACGAAAATGGTTATATCGTAACGGTTCCGGGCTCCACCAAAACCAATTTGCCGGGTGTTTTTGCTGCGGGAGATGTTCAGGATCATGTATACAGGCAAGCCATTACTGCTGCCGGGACAGGTTGTATGGCAGCCATGGATGCGGAAAAATATCTGGCAGAATTGCAATAGGAGTGAAGGAGTAATTATGGTGAATGGTAAATTTTTAATTTACAATTTAAAACTTTAACCCCTAAACATCAGAGAATGTCACCTTGGGCCTGCCGAAGGGTTTATCTCGGAAGAACTTACGCTAAAATTGAAACAAATTCTCTACATATTTCTTGGTGGCGGACTGGGGAGCGTCCTGCGCTTCCTCATTTCAAAACATACCCAGAAACTGTGGAATATCAGCAGTTTTCCGGTGGGCACTTTTGTAGTGAATATAATTGGTTGTTTCCTGATCGGATTATTCTCTGCGTATTTTTTTAAAACTGACAGCCAGCTGAAGTTCTTTCTGATTGCAGGTTTTTGTGGCGGCTTTACCACATTTTCTACTTTTTCTGCAGAAAATTATTCGTTATGGCAAAGCGGCAACAGCTTTGTGCTTGTTGCCTATGTACTTTTGAGTGTATTCGTGGGGCTCGCAGCTGTTTTTGTGGGTTCCCATTTAATGAAAAGCTAATTTTTTAACCTGAAAACAAAGGCTTTAAAAGAATTTTGCTAAAATAATTTGCTCAAAATACAAAAGCACCTTATATTTGCACCACTCAAAACGGAAACGTTTTGTTGGAGAGATGGCAGAGTGGTCGATTGCGGCGGTCTTGAAAACCGTTGACTGTAACAGGTCCGGGGGTTCGAATCCCTCTCTCTCCGCAAAAATCCCTGTAAGTGGCTTACTTACAGGGATTTATATTTTGAGGTGCTAAAATAGGTGCTATTATTTTATTTTTAATATTGATTTAATAGTAATGGATTAGATTTTTGGGGTAAGCATTAATTAAGCAGTTACAGAATTACCAATTGATGTATTTCTTTTCCATCAAATATTGACAAATAAATATCTTTTCTACCTAAAATTAGCATTAATAAGAATTTTTCATCAAATACGTTTTCATTATATTGCTCACGAATCATTTTTATATCTTGGGACGAAGGAGTTGGATAATCTTCTGGATGTGAATGCCACTCTCCTAAGTATATAATTTTTCCTTTACTATTTACAAATTCATAATCTATAAATATTTTTGCAGACCTTTTATCTCTTACAAATCCATAACGATTACTTTTATCAAAAGGAGTTGGAATACTTATTCTTAAAATTTCAATTCTGTCGTGAAAAATAGAACCCATTAAAACTCCACCAGCTTCTAATTTTTTACCTGTCTGTTTGAAGTTGTTTAATCCGTCTATTACTGTTTGAGATATGGATATTCTTATATTATTATATTCGAAAATCATATTAAATGTTTAGTTATTTCAAAGCTTTTTAGATTGTCATTAACTTCAATATTTATCGTTTTAGCAAAATCCAAATCTCCTGTCCAAGAAACAACTAAACTTTTATTTTTGCTACTCTGAATTATTTTAAATATCTCTGGATAAATTGCCGAAATGAACAACTCTAAGTGACTAGACGAGTAGGGAGAAAATACACTCTGACATCCAATTTCTTTTTGTATGAATAAATCTCTTCTATTTTCGTACTCAGAATTTTTGATAATAGAATGTTTAAATTTATGATTATCAGTATATAAACTATCGGCATCAAATAAATTATCAGGGGACATATAAATAAAGTGTCCTCCTAAAAGAAATGGTTCTAACCAAATTCTGAAAATAGGTTTCTTAATATTTCCATTCCTTAGTTCTTCCAATAATTCTAATTCCAAATTTGTTTCGCCAGTGCATAGAAATATGAAATCTTGTCCATTATAAATTTCCGAATTATGTTTAAAAATATCTATAAATGAACTTCTTAAAATATCAATATTTTGTGAAGGATTTTTATTAGTTAGAAACTTTGCAATACAGTCTGTTTTATATGAATTTACATCGTGAAATCCTAATAATTGTCTTCCAATATTTGTAACCTCTAATGCATCATAATCAATTAAAGTAAAGTTTGGAAAATTAATGGAATTTAGACGGCTAACCAAATAACTACCAACACTCCCAAGTCCGGCAATTAAAAATTTATGCTTTCGAATTACTTGTAACTCACCGGCAGTTCTATTATTCAATCTTTCCTCACTAACATCTTCTACATTAAATTTTCTAATAATTTCTTTGTGTTCCGGAAAGTTGTTTGAGAACGCAATAAGAAAATCGTTCAATTTATTCGGCCTAAATCCTTTAATATCTTTTTTGTTAAAACTTTTGTAAAGCCAGCCGGATAGAATTTTCTTATTTTTAATTGTTTTTGAAAATAATACTATTTTTTGGGAATCATTTTTATTAAAATAAGCTTTAAATTCAGCCTGTTTATCCTGAGGTAACAATTCTAAGCTTTCTTTGTAGGTGTACTCGTAAGGTGGATATTTTATTTTAGGAATTTCTTGTAAATAGAATAATTCCACTTCTTGATAAGAAATATTATTATTTTCTAAATATTGCTTATAATCTGAAATTAGATTTTCACTGCTGTTGAATATTATATAATTTACTATTTTACCATTTTCATAAACCAAAGCATTTAGAAAATTTTTATCAGTAGGGTATTCATTGATGATATAAAAGAAAGCTCGTTTTAAAATGATCTTGTTCTCTGCTACCCAATATGCAGTAAATTCGTTTTCAAATTCATCTAAATTTTCTTTTTTTATTCCTTTAATCAAAGTTTCTACTGTTCTATCAATAGTTTCAGTGATAATTCCTGTTGGGTTATTTTTGTTAGTAGTTACATAATTGTCAAATAAGCAAATATCAAGGGTTTTTATCGTCAAATGTGGTATTATGCCTACATTTTTGAGATTATTCTTATCTACAAAAACTTTAGGAACTTTATTTGGGAAATCTGACGTGAAACCGATATATAAAACTAAATCTTCAACCAGCCATTTATAATTTTCTTCATCATACAATCCAGTTTCAACTTTCCAAATTTCAACAAAATTATTACCCTTTAAAAATTCAATTTCTGAACTTAAAGGGTAAGATAATTTGTAGTCTCTGTTGAGTGTTAAAAATTGAGAACTACATTCTTTTATTAATTCATCATATTTCAAATTATGCACTTTCAGCATTTTTATTTATAATAGCAGGACTGCTAAAAGATTTAGCTTCATTTGATTCATTTTCTTCTTTAATATTTGAGCAAGAAAACCTTTCACCCAAGTGTTTTTGCCATTTTTTACAAGCTTCTTTTTGACTAGAATGATTTACAGCCTCATTTGCAGATTCTATAAATTTTGACAATCTATCTAAAAAATGAGTTTTATCATAATCTTTTAAAAGCTCTTCATCCTTCTTGGTTGTTGGTCTATAACAAACATAGTTAATATCTAGTTCATTTTTAATTTTTTGTAAAGTCTCTTGCAATGAAATATCATCTCTATCATTTTTTACATAATTATTAGACACTAGAATTGTCAAAATTATTCCAGGTGGTAGAGTTATATCTGAATCTTGCATTTGCTTATCCCTCCATGCTTTAAAATATCTTACAATTCTCCTTAACTGTTCATCTGCCAAATCGTTAAACCATGTTAAAAATTCAATTGGGTCACTTTCTATATAGCCACTTTTTTGAGCTAGTTCTGGAATAACATCTTTTTTATCTTTCTCTTCAAAATATATTGGTAAATCAATATTATGTCCATCAGCATAATTCACTCTAATACAAGAAGCTTTCTTTTCAGCGCCTTTTGAAGTGTGGCATTTTACCGCATCATAAATCCAATTCCTATAAATTTTAGATTCTTTTTTATTCTCTAGCTTATCTATGAAATAAATGCCATCATCTAAATCATAAGGGCGTAGCGTTATGGTATCCCCATCTTCATTCTCAGTAATTATTGGAATGGGATTTACAGTAGTAAACATCATAAATGAACCCTGTGCATGAAAACCTGGCTTGGTTTCATTGGGGAGATTATCGTTAAAATACTTTTCTATTTTTTTTCTTAAAGCGTCTCTATTTTCTCTTAATTCTTCTTTTTTAGTGTCGTTTAATTTGATTGCATCATTAAAAGCAATAAATTGTTCATGATTATTAGCCATTTTATTATATTTTTTTTACGTATATATTCCCATTTCTTGAAGCAACCCTTTGCGAAAAATATTCACCTTGTAAAGATTTTTCTTCTTTATCGTACTTCAGAGTATTAAAACCTGTTGCTTTTGGCACCTCATTATTTATAGTAACACCACCATTTTCATAAGCAAAATGTAAATATGTTAAATTGGCTATTTCTTGCAATAGCTCGACATAACTTTCTGAGTAGGTAGTTTGTTTTTCTTTTTCGTCATCCTTTTCATAATAAAATTTTGAAGATATTTTAATTTTTGAGGGAGTTTGATAAATATTCATTTCACACACCTTTTCTCCGGCATTTTCTGTTCCCTTTGAGTCAATAAATACAAAATTAATTTTACCTTTATACTTTCCACCAATATAAGGTACTTTCATAAAGTACTTCCAAATTGGGGGGCATAAATGAAGCCATTTTTCCATTGTTAAAAATATAAGGCTAATCAATAATGTAATAGAAGGTAGTGATATAAAAGATAAGTTATGTTTTATTAAAAAGCCTTCTACTATTGGAATATTTGAGCTAATCCCAACAACTAAAATCACTAAAAATGAAATTAGCGTTTCTGTTTTGTAATATCTTAAAGAGAAATCCATAATAAAAGTCTTAATTAGAATTTTTTTATTTCGACTCAGTTTCTATTCAACCTCCTGTTCGACAATTTCTTCCAAATCCTATCTGCCTTCTCAACCTCATTTTGGGAAAAACCATAATTGTCTATCAAGATTTTTTTGTTTGTGATTTCGAGTATTGTTTCAATACTTTCATTTGCACGAATCATGGTATCTATTGTATCAATTAGTTCTTCATTTGATTTATGATATGGCAGGAAAATATTTTCTACTTCGCTCGGCATCAGCTCTAAAACACCACCGCCATGACTTCTTCCAGAAATTTCTGCAAAGGCAAACGATAACGAATTGTAATAACTCGCAATAAAAGCACTTAGATTTACATTTTTCTTGATATTTACACGATGCATCGTATCGGTCGTATAAGCATTGGCTCGATTAATTATGAGTTTTGGATACAGGTGATTTCTCCTGATGAATAACGCATCAGAAATCTTAAGCGAAGGGATGATTTGCCATTCGTCACGGATTCCACATTTATATCCTTGATTAATCCCTTGTTCCACACCATAATCCAAATAATCTCTTGCGCCAAGTGAACCATTAAGTTCACTCATTTTCGGAAAGGTTAGTAAATGTGTTCGAGCTTGGCTGTCTCTGTTTTTTTTCCAATCTTCTTCAGTGAAAATTAAACTTGGAACTTGAACGCTTCTTCCCACTAACGGTTTTGCATATTTTTCCAAACTGTAGAATTGGACAGTTGAAAGCGGAACGGTAAAAAATGGATTGGATCCGGTTGTAATACCAACTTCAACATCCGCGTATTTTCCTAATTTCGGGACAGTTTTTAATTCTTGAAGGTTTTCTAAAAAATCTATCTCCTCCTGCTCCAGGAAATAAAAAGTCCATTTATTCGATTTGAAATCAATCGTTTTTTGAGGGTTCTTAAGTTTTGAAATATCCAAATCTCTTAATCCATCGGCATCTCTAAGTTCAAGATGTTCAATTTTATGTGAATTTGTGTCATCTTTTTCACATAGAAGTAAAACTACTTCTTGTTGAATTTCAGGAAACACTAATTTTTCAAAGGAGACAATATTGATTTTATTGTAGAAGTGTGCTAAAAACTCTCTTAATTGTTGTGCGTACGACACCTGCAAAACTTCTGCAGGCAAAACAAAAGCAATTTTTCCTTTGTCTTTTAACAATTGACTAGAACCAACAACAAATGAAACCCAAGCATTTGTAAGTTTTGAATATTTGAGTTTTGATTTTTTGAATATTCGTTCTGCAAGAATTTGTTGTTCTTTGCTGAAATACTGGTATCGAATGTATGGAGGATTACCGATAATCAAATCAAATTTATCCTGAGTTGTCAAACAATAATTATGAAAATCATCGTTTATCAAAACTGAATTTTCTAAACCAATTTCTGCTGCTTTCTCATACTCAACCTGGTCAAATTCAATGGCTGTAACTGAATTAAAAGGAATCTGTTTTTCTTTCATTATGCGCAGAAAAACACCATCACCACAACTAGGTTCAAGTATATCAAAATTTTTATTGCCGTTAATGGCCCATCTCAACATAAAATCAGCGATGTCTTTCGGTGTGTAAAAACCTCCACGTAGTTTTTCTTTACTTGCTTCATTAATCAGTACCATAACTTTCATTTATTTTAGGGATGAGATTGTCGTCTTCGCCCAGATTATACAATTGTTTTAATAATTGATTCAATTCACTTTTCTGTTGTGAAAACTGTCTTTTTAATGGGACTAAACGTCTATTGTTATTTAGTGAATTGTCAATATTCTCCTGCAAGTCAATTAAACTCTGCTGAGCAGCAGCAATTCGATCATGAAGAATGTGCTCATCATTGTTTCTGAAATCTATCTTTCTTATCGGAAGTTTTTTAATAACTTTTGTTCCTCTTGCGATGAAGCCACCTCTGAACACTTCGCCATAAAGAGATGCAAACCATTCCGAATATTTAGAGTTCAATAGTGCCTGTATGTAATAGATTGAATAAGGACTGTTTTCAGGCAGCGTAATCATGCAATATCCTGCGGTTCCACCAGACGAAATAAATGTATGGCTTGTATCTATTGCGTATTTATCTCCTTGTGACAAGACACCAACGACCAGTTTTGCAGGAACATCACACTTTTCTAAACTTTGGTGTCTTCCGTAACGATACCATTCATCGGGTGTTTCAGGAATAGGCTTAATATCTCTCTTTTCCAGTGCTGATTTATAGTTGCCCAAGAATCTGAGAGTTTGCGGATAATTTTGCTGTAATACATTAATGTCCACGAATCTTATTGAACCATTATCATTGATATAAGGGTAGATAACAAATGAATTTGGTTTTAGTTTTCTGTAGGTATTTAGATTGTCGGTTCCGTTTGATGTTTTGAAATAAGGTCTGGTTAAATCTTTTTCAACGCTCCACTCAACATTATCATGATTAAAATAAAAATAATTTTCATCTTCTCTTGTTGCAACTTGAACGTAAATATCATTTTTACTAGTTTGTATTCCATTAAAAATATTGTCGTTCCCAATTAAATCGGCAAGTTCTATACTTTGATAGGAAATGCTTCTGAACGTTTGCTTTAAATGATTCGGTATTAATACCCACGAATCTTCATTTAAAGCGGAAAATTCAACATCATCGTAGTTTACATTGTAATTTCTGACTTTCCAATTGCCTAAATTTTCAACTTCATGATAAAGCAGAGAATTGAGGTGATTCTTTTTCAAAATCAGTAAGCAAGTATAAGTTGTTTTGTCTTTGAAGACTTGATTTGCACCGAAAGAGATAATTTTTTCTACAGCTTTTCTTTCCGAAAGATAGCCACGCAAATTCTTTCCGGCTCCTACTTTAGCAAATTTACTTGGAATGATAAATCCAAGAATTCCGTTATCATTTAATAATTCAAATCCTTTTTCAATAAAAAGAAAATACTTGTCAAATTGCATATATGCAGACTGAAACAATTTTTTGTATAAAGGATGCTCCAATGGAGTAAATCGCTTTATATGTTCAGTTGCCATGTAAGGCGGATTTCCTACAATAACATCAAATTTGATTTCACCAAAATTAAATGGGTTTATTGATTCATGATTTTCATTATTGGTTTGTGAGGGTTCTACCAAGCTATTTCCATAATGAATATTATTATCTAAACTTGGTAGGGCAGGGTGAGAAATGCTCTCGTTATTTTCATCTTCCAAAAGCTTTAGAAGCAATCCAAATTTGCACGCTTCAACAGCATTAAAATCTTTATCAATACCAAAAATACATTGTAAAAGAATCTGTTTTTTGGTTTCAAACTTTAGCTTGTAATTGTTTATCCCGGTCTGAATGAGTTGTGCCTGATTGTGCTCAATAAAATAGTCAACCAAAATATCTTGCAACAACTGGTATGTTTCGAGTAGGAATGCTCCAGAACCACAAGCGATATCAGCAAATTTTGAATTTAGAATCTCATCAGCTGTTTTTCCAACACAATATTGCTTGACGGTTTCACCAAGTATATCTCGCACAATAAAAGTAGGAGTCGTTACAACATCCCGGTCTTCAATTTCAGGTTTCTTTTTTAAGACAACGTGGCTATTTTCAATTTTTAATTGTTCACCAAGAAAAATCTCATATATTTGACCTAAAATATCAGAAGAAAATACTGCAAACGAATACGAACTAGCCGGAAAGTAAAGCTGCTTAATAATTCGCCAAAACACCGAGCTGTCATCTGAAATAATTTCATTGCTTAGTGGTTGAGAGAATAGCCCTGCATTATATTTTAAATCAGCCAACCTGAATTTTTCAATTAATGCATTAAAATTTTCACTTTCTGCTAATGCAAGAAGTGTTTTATAAACTTCTAGATTTCGATCTTCACAAACTCGTAGAAAAACAATACTATTGATATAACTTTGAACAATATCGTTCAGTTGAAACTCGTCAATTTCAGGATTTCGCGTTAGAATTTCGCTTCCCAGTAATAAACGCCATTCATTAATCTGTTCTAAAAATAGATTATCAATGTTATACCTTTGGATTTGAATTTCAATGTCATCCCAATTTTCGTCGAAATTCCCTGAATACACTGATTCTTTACCAATCAGAGACTTTATTTCTTCAAATTTCTCGACATAGTCTAAATAATGATATAATTTTACTCTTCGTTTCGTAACAATATCATCATTCTTTACAGGTTCAGAACAATCATAAATTGCTAAATATTCAAAGTTTGTAAGTACAGAAATTTTCAATTTTGCAGTAAACCCATATCGTCTAACTTGCTTTGCTGGCTGTGGATCATTTTCAATTTTCACAAAAGGTTTTTTGGCTTCAACAAAAAATTTTCTATCCGCAAAAAGCCTAAAAGTGTAGTCCGGTTTCTTGGTATTTTCATTAACATCCCCCCTCAAACCCTCTTCAACTAAAACTTCTCTCTCATTAGTTGGTTTGCCTTGTGCGTTTGTAATGTCCCAACCCAGCAAAGTAAAGAAAGGATCTAAGAAATCCGTTCTGAGTTGGGTTTCATTATAAGAAGGAGAGGTAAAACGCTCACGCTCAGTTTCAAATCTTCTTATTAAATCTTTTAAAATTGTCATTCGAAACTAAGTTTTCCTTGTTGATAATTCTTACTTCTGTAATATTTTATTTTTTCTTCTGCAACTTTTAGAATTTCAGAGGTGTTTTCCTCAGAAATTAAAGATTCAACGACATTATCACTTAACAGACTAAGTGTTAAATCGTGTTCAGATACTGCTAAAATTTCTGCTAAAGCGGGTATCATATCTTTATTTGCTGAACGCTCACCACGTTCTATTTTACTCAAAGTAGAAGTATCTATATCAATATGAGCTGCAACCTTTCTCAAAGGTAATCCCGCATTTTCCCTGTATTCACGGATAAGTTCTCCAAATGATTTTTTCATTTTTCTAAAATATTATTTCTTGAAAATATTTTCAGGACAAATCTTGTCCAAATATACACTTTTATTCTATAATCTCACCTGCTTTCATAGCCTTTCTTAAATTTTATAAACTCTTTTCCTTCTTTCGGATAAGAATCCATCCATTTGTTCATCATTTCCGTATTGTGCTGTAGTTGTTCATAATCTTGAATTTTGTAAATAGATTTTCCATCATTTTTGATTTCGTCCAAGATTTCCTGCCGAATTTCCGTTCTGGTGCGAATGCTTTCTGAATACCATTGTTTTGTTAAAAAAGAAACAACAATGATTGTCAATAACGAAAGACCCGTCATAATTAAAGCGAAAAATTCGCGAAGTGTTTTCTTTTGAAGCAACTCTTTTAAGCTATCGATAGATTCCTGAGTCTCTGGAGAGTTAACAAGTGTAATACTATTTGGAAGTGTATTGACAGATTTCTGTATAACTGTTGCCATTCCTTTCATTTGTGCACATAAATCTTTTAGAAATCCGTTGGTCTCAGTTTGTTGTCTTACATAAAGCTTAGTTTGTGAAATATTTTCATTGTTTGATTCAATTACCTTTCTCAATAATTCAAATCCATCATTTTGTGGGGTATTTTGATTTTCCATTTTATCTTAATTTGCGTTTTTTCTTTTTTAATAATTCATCGTCGGGTGCTGCGGTGTAGGTAGGCTTCATAAATTCTTCGATCATATTTTCAATCTGTTTTAGAGCAGAAGGCGATTTCTTCGATTCGACATTTTGAAAATCACCGTCTGCATTCGGACTGAAACTCCGTGACTTCTCAAAGTTTTCCGCAAGTTTCAGTTTAATGTCCTTTATCTTGAGTTTGTTTGTGATTTCTGAAAGTTTGTATCCTGGCTTATATTCGCGTTCAGTTTGATGATTGATGTCTGCAAACTTCACAATCCGCATTCCTGAAATTCCAGCTTTAACGTTCTGAGAAAGCGTTTCACGGTAACCAAGTCTTTTCATATTCTCAAGTAATTCTTCAAAATTTTTTGATTTTTGAAGACAAAAATTCAATGCTTTAAACATCTGCTGTTTCTTCTCTTTCCCGATTTCTATATCCGTTTTAAGATTAAATTCATTGCAGACTTCCCGAACAGCTTTTCCAAAGTTTTCACCAACCTTGTGCGCTTTGATGGTATTGATTCCGTCTGTATTTACTCTGTTCACGATGAAATGAATATGTTTTTGCTTCGTAGAAGAATGAATATCCAATGCCATCTGATTGTCCTCTGTCACGCCGATTTTTTTCAGCGCTTTTAATGCGATTTCGGTCAGTTGCTGATTGGTGAGTTTGTCTCCAATGGATTTCTCTGGAGAAATATATCCGGTCAAAGCCCAGTTCTTGACATTTTTGTTTCGGTCGGCTACGGCTTTCATTTCCTTGAATTGAAGTGCTGGATCTCGGCTCATCAGGTTATTCTGATATACCCGTTCCGCAGTTCCTTTATCATTGCCATTGTATTCAATAGCTACTTTTGTAATTCGCCGGCATGTTGCACTATTATTCATCGTTATTCCTTTGGCTGTCAATTTTTTCGTACAGATAATCTCTAATCAATTTTGTTACTGTTTCGATTTGTTCCATAATTTCTTTCTTGTTTTCAAACTCTAAAAATTCCCGGTTCCTTAGCAGGTTACTGATACGGATAAAGTGATTTCCGTATTCCAATAGCGTTTGATCTATCTTAAATTCATTAATTTTCAACTCTTTTTCAGTCAATACCATTCTTATATATTCGGAAAGTTTCAGATTGTTCTTACCAGCCTTTGCAGTTAATATCTCGAACTCTTTCCGCGAAAATCGAAGTGAGAATTTCTTGGTTAAATGTTTAGAAGTTTTTTTATTTTGCCCACCTTTTCTGCCGATATTCTGAAAGTATTTTCGCCTTTTTTCGTTTGCAACTTGAATCTTTTTTTGTTCCGAAATTTGCTGAACAAAATCTGTTAAAAAATCATTTTTCATTTTTTGTGGTTTTGATTATACTAATAAAATTATTGTGTTATTTATTTCTATTTTATTTGTTCTCAAAATGTTTTTGACGATAGGAGAAAACCAAAAAGTCTCAATTTCTGGTCGCTTTGCGCAAGACATTGGGTACTTTTTGCACACGCTATCTGCCGATTTTACGTGCACTGATTTTATGCAGGTCTTCATCGTTCCTACATATAGTTCTTTTACTCATGTCTGCACTCTTTAAAAACTCATTCAGGTCTTTATGATTCGGGTAAAGAATGCGGCAGTCTTCGGCTTCGGGAAATCTTCTGTTTATTATTTTGGTGACTGCATTTCCGGTTCGGTCGTTGTCTAAATAAAGTTCAATATTGGAGTACGTTTTAAGCAAATCTGTCGCCCGGTTGATCATCGAAACAGAGTTTAGAATCAGATAATCTGATGGTGATTTTTCAAGATGCTGTTCCAAAATTTTGAAAGAAAGATAATCGGTGAAGCCTTCAAAAATTCTCAAAGTATTGGCGTTATTTTCAATGGTGGTGATGTCTTTTTTACCAAGGCAGATTTTGATGTGAGGGTTTCGGATTTCATAGCCTCCGGAATCATTTTTGAAACCAATTCCAAAGTAATTTCGTCCGTTGAGTTCGTAATGAATTTCCTCCAATTCTGAAATTTGAGATTCGAGTTTTCTGTTTTTCAGGTATTGAATCAGTGCAGGATGTTCCACAGCTCTTACTTCAAGAATCTGATAATTGGATTTTGGAGAATGATTCACGTTTTTTTCAAATCTTTGTATAGGTTGAGAATAATCGAACCTTTCCAGATATTCCAGCGCTTCGGAAACGCTGCACCGTTGGATGGCTTGAACAATGGAGACATTGTCATATTTCTTTCCGGTCCCGAAATCAAACGCTGTGTTTTTGTTATAATCGACCGACAGGCTTGGCGTTCTTTCCTCTCGGTCAAGGGCAAAGTAAAACGCAGTTCTGTGGTTTTCTTTGCTTGGGAAAAGAGAAAAACTTTCAAAGATTTCTCGGATACTGATGTTGTCGTTAGCTTGCTGACAGTTCATAATGTTATTCTTTTTATTGTTATTTAAAATGTTAAATCCTTCTTAGGTGTTTAATGAAAATAAGTTGTGAGTTTATCCTGGAATAGGTTTTGTTGAATTGTTGAGAAAAACAAATAAATTTCTGATTGATAAACATTTACCAACTCAACAAACTCTCAACAATTCAACAAACTGTGATTTTTTCGCTCAACAAAAGCTCAACAAAATACTAGGGTTTAAAGTTTGTTGAGGACTTTGTTGAATAAGTAAGTGGCTGATTTTCTTTTTAATAAGCAATCAGTTCAACAAATCAACATATTTTTCAAGAATGAAATTCTTGGAGATGTTAAAATATCTTCCAACCGAACTGTTTTGGCAGAAATTTCCGGAGTAATCTATATCGTAACGAATGTAAGCCAATCCATTCTTCTGAGGCTCCAATTTCCATTTGTTTTTCAGAATGTTTCTTACCTCATTTCTCGTGTAATAAGTCTGCTTGAACATCCTATTAATCATATTGAGGATATCTTGTGGTACGACATTTATTTCCTTGTCTTCGTTAGACTCAAAGAACTCATAAAGCAGTTCTACCATTTTGCTTTCCAGCCTGTTTCCGTTTTTAAAAACAAGTTTTTGCAAGGCCTTCGTTTTGATGTCAGAGGAATCAAACCACATTCTAGATTTCTTTGGTGAGAAAAAAGGTCTATCAATCAAGTATTTTAAGAATAATGGAATTTCATTTTTAAGATTTTCTAAAAATTCGGTATTTTCCGATATAATGGGGTTGATTTTAATTACCCAAAATCGAATCTCATTTTCATCAATCTGAATGAAATTATCCTCGTTATTGGAGCAAAGAATGAATTTTCCAAAAAAATCTATTTCCTCTCTGTCTTTTCCTTTATTCTCTAATTTATCTTTATTTGTTGTGGAAAGGTATTTAAGTCTTTCTGTGATTTCCTTTCTGTCAAAAAACACTTCATCAATGGCAATAAGCAACATAGAAGCCCAATCCGAATTAAACTGACTGTTGAAAGAGTCTCCTTTGATATAGGTCATATTAAGACCAAAAATTTCTTTAAGCCATTTTAGAAAAGTCGTTTTTCCAGTTGCCCGTTCTTTGCTAACCAAGCAAAGTATTGGTAGTATCTGTGTAGGTCTTTCTAACAATATTTTTAAATAGTCTAAGCCTAAGTCTATTTGTTTTCCAAAAATATGCTGTAGAAAAGAGATGGAGCAGGAAATTTCATCAATGCTGACTTTTGAAAGAGTGGGTTGAACTGGAATTTCTTTATACATGTTGTAGAAATTACCAATCGTCTTCTTATAACCTAAGTGATTGGGAATACAGCAGAATCCATCATATTTTGGTATATCATAAATGTATTTCTTTCCATGATCCTGGATAATGATTTCTCTTGACCATTTAGCAAGAGTCACAGTAGAATCCCCTGAAATTTGTGGGCGCTCTATTAATTTGTAATAAGTTGTGCCAATTCTGATATATGGAACAATTTCTTTCATAGCGTTATCTTTTATATTTTAAAGATTTTACGCTGTGTAACGCGTCCATTAAGTCCTGATGGTTAATTCGATAAAACCTTCCGATTTTTTCTGCTTGAATGTTTCCTTTTAAGACATGCGACCTTACGGTTTGATAATCTAGTTTAAGAATTTCTGCAGCTTCCTTAAAAGAATAGAATTTTTTCTGCAGTTCTAGTTCTGGCTCCTTTTGAATGGAGTATAGAAGTTGCTTGACCTCGCCAAGTTCCTCAAGTATTGTTTGAAATGGATTTGCAGTTTGCATAAAATGTGTTTTAAAAATTTTATGCAATACTAATGATGGGTTTGTATGAAATTTGATGAATCCAGTGGATTTTATGTGGATTCTTTACTTCTTCATAAAGTCAATAAATAATTATCTATAAACAAATTGGCGTTTTTAAAAGCATCGGAATCATTCTGATTCATTTTATTTGTTGCCCATTTTATTTCTGTATTTGTAAAAACTGTTTCAGATATTTCTTTTCCGAAGCATTCTTTAAAGATTTTGTTCATATCTTTTTTGTTGGCAAACTGAATAATGTTTTTTGACTTCATTAAAATTAGAATAATCACTAAATCTGTCTTGTAACGAAAGTTTAATTCAAGATTAGTTTTTCTTGAATCATAAACAATATCGTATTCTTTTAATTTTGAAAAATCAATTTTGTCAAATAACTCTTTATTAATAAACATATTTCTTAGTTCATTTGATAAAGAAAGGATTCCGTCGTAAGTTAGCAGATATGAGGAGCTTATGTCCTCAGATTCATTGTAATTATCCTCAGATTTTTTAGGTTCATTTTCTTCACTAATACGGTCTTCCAAAAGCAAGGGATCAAGAATAAGTCTTTTTGGTTCAATATTTAGATGATTAATAGCGTAATAATGAATTATGATTTTACATAGTAATACATCATGGCAATTTTTATAAAAATCATATTCAATATCAAGTCTGTTTTTGAGTGAAATTCGAGGTGATAAATTTTTATATACCTCCGATATTGTCCAGTCAATTTTACTTTTGAAATCTAATGATGTTATTTTCTCTGCCCGTTCAAAATAATATCTGAAACTACTGTAATTATTATAAAGTCTATCTTTAGCTGTTTCAAAATCAATAAAAGAAATTCCTTTTTCAATCTTGTTATTTGCTTCATAATACACCCTTCTAACTACTTCATAACTATGTTTTTTAAAGCCTCCTTTCCATGAAAATATTTTATATCCTGTGTATAGAAAGAAAGCAGCAAAATCTTTCCAAATTTCATAATTAACGGGGTATTCTTTGTCTAAATTGTAAAATTCAATTTGTTTTGCCATTACTTAAAAACTTCGTTCATATAATTTACTTTATCTTCCTCGCTTGGTCTATAATATGCGTTAAACACCTCCAAACTTGTATGACCGGTATATGACATTATAACCTTGTCCGGAACACGATTATTTTTCATTATTGTTATAAAACTTCTTCGTGCAGTATGACTTGAAATTCTTTTCCAAAATTCAGTTTCTTTTTCAACAAGTTCATCACCATACTTCATCGTTTTTTTTATTTCATCGGTAAACTCCAATTCCTTAAAAACCTCCTTGATATATTCATTCATCTTTTGGTTTGTTATACTTGGTAATTTATATTCATATTTTTCAAGAATAGACTTTGAAATCTTATTCAAAGGAATTGATAAATTTTTAGATTTACTTTTGAGATCAATAACTCTAATAAAATCACCTTGAATATCATTTTTTGAAATGGAAGAATAGTTTCCGAACCGCATTCCTGTGGTACAACCAAAAACAAATAAGTCCCTAACTTTCTCCAATTTCTTATTCTTGCTGAAATCGTGATTGTATATGGCTTCAACCTGTTCCATATTCAATGCAATTTCATCAGTTCTGAATTTTGGAGGTTTTTTGAAATTAATAAAACTGTTATTGTAAGTGTATTTCTTGTTTAATGCCCAATAAAGGAATGTTTTTAATAAACCAACATTTCGGTGTACTGTATTGGCTGAGTGGTCTTTGGTTTCAATACAGTATTTTAAAAACTTGTTATAAACCTTTTCATCAAAATTTCCCAGGCTCAATTTAATCTTATTATTATCTTGAAAATCTTCGAGCAATTTTTTATTATACTCATATCTGTTTTTTGTTGATTTTGAAATGGAATTTCCAGTATAATCGTTTTCTTTTTCTTCAATAAATTCATCATAAATTCTGAAAAAATCATCTTTTACTTTTGTCTTCTTAAATTCTTCATCAAACCTTTGTCTGATTTTATCCACCGTTAATTCTTCATTGATGTTTTTATAGCGATTTACAATCTCTGTGAAGTGATTGCTATAACGGTCTAGTTGTTTTTTAATACTTCTATGATTCTCGGCTCTTTTGGTTCTGCCATTAAGATCGTTAGGCAATCTGTTTTTGAAATCCCATTCAGCTGGCAGAATCTTTTCACCAGTAGAGTAGATGAAATTTTTCTTTTCATTATCAAAATATGTCCTAAAATAAATAAGTGATTCTTTATCAGACTTTGGTTCTTTAAGCTTAAAGGTGAAATTCATAGGTGCTAAAATAGGTGCTAATACTTCTATATTTAGACATATAAAAAACATATATCTACTTATGCAAATATATGTAATTAGTTGAATAATAGAATAATTATATAAAACTATTTATGTTGATTATATTAAAGTTCATTTCCCTCTCTCTCCGCAAATAAGAAATCAAAACTTATCAAGAAGCCGTCTCGCAACTGAGGCGGTTTTTTTGTTGTATATTTGTGATAATTTGGGTATATTTGGGATCAGTAACAAAACTTGGGGACTAGGCAAAAATTTTAGATAATCTGAACAAAAAGAAAGCCTTGTCTTTTACACCTCTAAGTTGCATTCTGAAGTTTTTGATTTTTGCGTTGAACGATTCCGCTGCTGCGTTTGTGCTTCTTTGGTCAAAATAGTTTAGGATGTCGCTGTAGTGGTTCATTATCGTCTTGGTGAGTGTGGAGAACGACCTAAACCCGGAGTCTTCCACCTCCTTGAACCAGTGTGCGAGTTTGAGCATGGCGACGGACTTTTGGATATTTTGGCTGTATATCTTCCTGAGCTTGTCAGATAGTTCGTATGCTTTGTGCAGGTCGGGATATTCTGTAAATAAGATACCTGCCCTGGTGCTTTGCGAGCCGGTCCACTTTTCCCTGCTTTTATATAGCAGGTATCTGCTTCTGGCAAGGAGCTGCTTTCTGGTGTCGCCGTTTTCGAAGACTTCGATATCCATCTTCATTTTTTCTTCTTTTGCTTTCTTGATGGCGTCATTTTCTAGCTCGATGGCTTCCCACCGGTGCCGGATCCTTAGTTCCTGGACTGCCTCAATGGCAAGTTTCTGAACGTGGAAGCGGTCGATGACCTGTACCGCATTGGGGAAGCACCTTTTCGCGATGAGTCTCATGGAGCCGGCCATGTCGAGTGTGACCTCCCTGACCTTCTTTCTCAATTTTTTGCTGATTTTTGAGACGCGCTCAATGACTGTCTCGCTCTGCGTTCCCTTTATGATGGCTATTATGCTGTGCCTTCTTCCCTTTGCTTCCTTAGAGGTGATTATTGTGTAGAGCTCGCCGTCGGAGAGCGCCACCTCGTCCAAGGAAAGCGAGGGTGTGCAGTTTTCGGGGAATAATGCCCAGTCTTCGGCATGAGGTTTCTGTTCCCAGTTTCTAAATTCGCTTATGGATTTTTTATATTGTCTTCGGAATTTTTTGCCGTTTACCCCATACATCTCGCCGATGGTCTCCAATGGGAGCGCCTTAGTATCGGCTGATTTTTTTTAAGAACTCCGCAAAATCCTGTGTCATGCGTGTTCCCTTGGCGATCAGGTTCCAATCTCTCTGCAGTATCGCGCCGTTCTTGGTGTCGGTCCACCTCCTCCGGCTGACGTGGAGCTTCACGGGTTTTCCCCGAAGCGGGAAGTCGTCCACGGTAATCTCGGGAAGAAATCCCTTGGATTGGAGAGTTAGCGAGGAAAACTCCTTTGGTCTTGAACTCTTTTCCTCGAAGTAAATGTGCAATAGGCCGTCTATTTCCTCGAATTTGATAATGTCGAAATGCTCAACCAAATATTCCGGTAGCAATAATTTTAGGAATTCAGTATCATTCGCCATGAGGCAAATTTATCAATTTCAAATTTTTCTCCCCAAGTTTTGAGCATGATCCCTTTTTTTTATTTTACAGCCTAAACTGATTAATGCTAAAATAAATACAATTGTTTTTATTTATAACAGCATTTAAAATCAACAATTATGAAAAATTTTTGGTTATATCCGACGCTAGTAAAAATAAAAAACTTTGTCAAAATATCAGTGAAGCTTACTTGCAAAACAAATATCCTTTAAATTCCTAATTTTCATTAATTTAGACGGACTATTTACAATGTCACATATCGCTTCTCTTTTGAAACGTATTAATAGAGAAGAAGATTATTTTGTTCACTAAAAAAGAATGCATTAAAAAAAGAATTAAAAATGCTGATGTTTCTGATGTTTATTTCAGTATTGTTGGTGCTTCCTGTGGCATTTTACTTTTGGGCGGTGCTGCCGGAATTTTTAACCTGCAATGAGAATACGCCGTCCAATCTGGAAGCAGTTGATTTTTGGTGAAATACGGTGCAGTTTGTCGGTGATAATGCAGAGTGGTACGCTGTATTCCACTGCTGATTATACCTTATGTGGTTATTGTCATTTATGAAAATTTCTTCAGAAAAGAAATTCCTGAAACCAATTCTGAACCCGCAAATTTCCAGCTGAAAAATAGGGAAGTAATTGAAATAGATCTGAAAAAAAGTGTCATTGGGATTTCGGAATACAGCGAGGAAATTCCCGGACTTTCTCGTGCGTATGAAGAAATTTTTTCGGTAAAGGACAGCAGCATGCCGAAACCGGTGCTGCAGCACGAATGTGTGGTATATTTAAAAATAAAGATCGGTTCCAAACACTACCGAAGGGCGGAAGTTTTCCCGTTTTCCGAAGAAAATACAAAAATCTGCATCGCAATGAATCCCGTAACAAAAATATATTATTCCAAGGAAGCGCCCGAAAACTTCATCATCGAACTGAGTTTTATCAACCAATACCTGTAACTGTGAAAAACAAATCCTTACCGCTATTTTCGTTTCTTTTTCCTGTCCGGAAGTTAAGATTTTTTTGATGACAAGCTAGGAATTAAATTCCTAATTTTCATTAATTTAGACAGACAAAATCTGCAACTCACAAATTTTTATTTAAAACAAAACCAATGAAGTATTTTACCTGTTTAATCCTGATTTTCTCCCTGTAATGCTGCCACGACAAGAATTCCGAAAAGAAAATTCCGGCGCCCGTTCCTGAGTTTCAGAAGAAAGAAATAAAAAATACAGAATCAGATCAAAAGCAAATTCCATCTAAAAATCCGCGCGACTTGGTGCAGCACCTCTACATTGCGAACGGCGGAACTATCATGTATCTGAAAAATGGGGAAGTAAAAAATCAGGCGAGGTTTGATACAGACGGCGACTTCGTCACCGAAATGATGAAGTTACCGACTTCGGGGAAATTTAAAGATTTTGGCGACTACCTGATTGATGAGACGCAAACAAAGGAATATTTTTTCGATGAACAGGGAAAAATTTACGGCTCGTGGAAAATTTTAAAAGGGAAAAATATCCTGCATCCGCAACAAATAGTTTCTTATGCCGCTCCCAAAAATCCGGACTCGAATAATACGGAGGAAATTTCTAAATCCTGCCTCATTATTCCGATGCCCGAAACCAAGGCGTTCAAAGATGAAAATTCGCCCGAAGCTGACGTATATTTCACTGCGATGGACGATTGGAATTGGTATTCTGCACATCTTCGGGAAGAATTTGAAAAACTCGGCGTGAAAGAACTCAATGTGAAAAAGCCATATCTTTCATTTAAGACAGCAGCGGAAAGAATAATTTTGGATCCACGGAAAAATGTCAATGGCATAAAAGCTTACGCGTTTCTTTACAAAGAAAACAAGCCGCCAATCTGGATTAATTTAATTCCCGACGATAATGATTGGGATGCAATTAAAGACTATCTTAGAGATTAGCATTTATAGACATCTTGCCCTTTACAGGCATGCCGCAATAGTTAAAACTCACGAGCTGAGGGAGCTGAGCAATCTGGAAATCAAATATTTAAAACTGAATTATCAGTTGAGCGACGGCATTACGCTCATGGAAAAACATTTGTCGTGTTTTCATTATTCGCCCGGTGTGAAGGTGGTTCCATGGAAATATGAAAAAATGGATGAATTAGAAGATTAAACGATCGGGAAAACTGGGTGATAAACAATTAAATTCCTCCGGCTTTAAAATTTTTAAACTTGAATCATAACCAAACTGTTTAAAATTATGAAACTAAAAATGTTATTAGTACTGTTGATGCTCGTTTCGATCGCAAAGTTAAGCGCGCAGGAGGTGAAGACATACCTTTACAAAGGCAGCATTGATAAGTTTCCGGTGACGCTTTATCTTCACAAAGAAGTTTCCGGTTGCGGACCGGTTTTTTATAAAGGAATGTACAAATATGATAAGCTGAGCAAATGGCTTTATCTGGAAATTTCGGATGATGAACAAAGCCGGCTTGTGATGGTGGAAGGCGGTATAACGGGGATTTTAAGCCTTAAAAAGTCGGGCGATACGCTGCAGGGATTCTGGATTTCGCCGGACGGCAGCAGAAAACTGACCGTGCAGCTGAAAGAAACGCCAACCACCAACAAAATGATGGAATCATATGACAGAAAATATGAGGATTTGAATTATGAAATGAATGACTGCTGATCCTGTTTTGCATTTTCGATATAAAAACACACCAAATGATTATGAAAAATATTCTGTTAGCGCTTCTGCTGATATTTTCATGTTCCTGCAAAGAAAAAGCAGTAAACCAGCAACTTACGGAAAAGTTAGGAGCCAGGAAAAAAGTAGTTCAAACGAAAGTTCCGGACAGCATTGCTGAAAAAAGTATTTTTCTGACGAAAACAAAAGAGGGCTATTTCCGGATTTTTGTTCAGTCGAATAAGTTTGAAGGGAAATATTTTTATTCCGATACGGTAAATATTCTTAAAGCCGAAAATTTTGTCCTGGAAAATGACAGGCTGAAAACCGTAAAATCTGCAACGCTGTACAGCGACCATTGGGATTATCTGCATATTGATTCTGCCAATATTTATACTAAAAAGCCATTTCTTTTTATTTCTGCGACAAGCGAATTTCAGGGTACTGCGGTGCCGGGAACCAATGTGTATTTTTGGATGGTGAATACGGAAAACGTTTCGGAAAATTATAAGCTTTTGTATTCCGGCTATACCAGTCCGGTTTGTAAGGGCTGCATTAAAGGTGATTTTGAAGAAAATAAATCGTTAAAAAACAATCCTAAAATCCGAAATGCTCTGTATGAATTTGCGGGTAAATCGAAACTGATTTTTCATCCTTCAAAATCTGAAAAAAGCACTGCGAATTACAAAAATTTTGAAGAAAAATGGGCAGCAGACAACCATGCGGAAACCCATTGGGGCGCAGGTTACGAAGGAGAGATGGATGAGGTAATATCAACCTATTATAAGGAAAATCTTTTTGAGATTTCCGGCGGAACTGAAACCCGCATAGAAAATGAAAGATATGTGATTGCCAGTTATTTTCGCGGAAATTTGATTGGCTACGACAAAATGAAACAGCGGTATTTTCCGATCATAGTGGAATCCTGTGCCGATTTCTGCAACAAAGAAGTAGAATTTGTGAATGACCACACGATAAGAATTACTTATGAAGACGGCAATCCATGGAATTTAGACTTATCGAAAATAAAATTTGATTAGAAAGTCTGTACTTATTTTTTTGAATATTGAGTATGATATTACTTCTCTTCATCGTGATCCTGTTGTTTTTGCTCTTCGCAGCAATTGTTTTCCATAAAAAAGATAAACCGTGGCTGGAAATTCTGTTGTTTGTGTTATACTTTTTTTCAATTCTGATGTTTTCATTCGGATTGGCTTGGCATAAATACGATTATACTGTGGCGATAGATCCTGTTGATGACTGCTATACGCCATTCAGCCGAACGCATTCGCTGACGTTACTAATGTATTTTATATTGTACCATGTTTCGCTGGGAATGATATGGATTCGCGGACGGAAACTTCCTCCGCTTCTGTTGGTGCTCTTCCTTATTTTTATCATCATTGGTCTTGGGATCAATTTTGCCAATATTGTCCAGTTTTCCGTTCATAAAGATGTTCCTTATGAATTCCACTCCGCGCGCGACGATGTTTGGATCTTGTTTTTTCCTGCCACCATTTTCAGTATTATTATTGCTTTTTTGATGATTTCAAAAATAATCAGGGAAGAAAAGGATCTCTCCGAAGAGCGGCATTTCCGTAATCGTTTTCTGGAAAAATGCAACCGGTTTTTGTCTGAGAAATATTCGCCGCTGTCGTGGGCGTTTATATTTTTATTACCGGTTTTTGTTGTGGTCACGATTATTCTGATTCTTCTTGGGCAGGATTACGGTTCGCTTGTAAAGGTGTACACGGAAACCACGACCTGGGTGTTTTCGCAGAAATAGCATCCGCCACCGCTCGATCATCGCGGCCATTATCTTTGTACCGTTTCGGCTTGCGGAACTCCCCGAATAGTGAAACCGATACTGATTGGCAAACGCCATGGCAGAGCTATCATTGTGAACCGCCAACTGCAGATTGCCAACGCTTTTGAAGAAATGATCAGCGATGTTTCGCCCAAAATTCACAGCGTTATACGCAGAAATTACGACAGATACGGCTACAATCTTTCGCTGAAAATTAATACGGAAAAACGAAGCAACCTGACTTATCTCCTGATAAAACATTTGGAATGGCTCTTTCTGCTTTTTCTTTATCTATGCTGCGAAAAACCAGAAAAGAAGATTAAAAACCAGTATGTTTAAGTTTTATAAAAGTGAAGTTCTCTAAAGTTAATTTAAAAATACTTTTATAACTATGAAAATCACAAAAGATGAATGACACAAAAGATCATCAAGTTCAAATAGAGCTTTTTTACACTTAAAAAACAGTAACGGCAATAATCTTTTGTGTCTTTTGTGGTTGAATTATATAATCAACAATTTCAATATGAAAAAACTCCTGCTTCTAAGCGTCCTGTTTTTGTGGTGTTGCGAAAAAACAGATAAAACTATAGTTCCCCCCAAAGTTTGGACAGCAAATCTTAAAAGTTAAGTTTGATTTTGTGTGTTTTTGAAGGTAGCAGTTTTGCATATTTCCACATAGGAAAAATCCTTTCAAAGATTTTTCCGTGTAGTGTGGGAATGTGTAAAACTGCGTGAACTTTCATTATGCTGCTTTTTTCTCCTTTTGGTTAAACATTTGTGCAGGAACTTCGTAACCTAAGCTTTGGTGTCTCCTGCTGTGGTTGTAGTAGGCAAAATACTTGTTCAAACCAATATAGCACTCTTTTCCGTCTTGATAGGCATAAAGATAAACATTTTCATATTTTACGCTTCGCCAGAGCCTCTCGACAAAGATATTGTCCAGTGCCCGGCCTTTGCCATCCATACTCTGGCGGATGGTTTTGTGGGATTTCACATATTCGGTAAACAAGTCTGAAGTGAACTGGCTTCCCTGATCGGTATTAATGATTTCAGGCTTTCCGTAGGTTTCGATGGCTTCATCCAGAACATCGCGGCACCACTCCGCGGTCATCGTGTTGCTCAGGCTCCAGCCCACCACATAGCGGCTGTAGAGATCGATGATGGCAACAAGATACAGGTATCCGCCCCTTACCGGGATATAGGTGATGTCCATCGCCCAAACCTGGTTGGGATGGGTTATGGGCAGGTTCTTCAGCAAATACGGAAAAATTTTATGCTTTTTTCCCTTCCCTTTTTTGCTGGTGCTGGGTCCGGGAGCAGAAGCGCTGATGCCCATCAGTCGGTAAAGCCGCTCCACACGCTTTTTATTGACTAAAAGCCCACAATCTTTATTGAGCCACTGCACCATTCTGGGAACGCCCTTCCAGGGATGTTCCATAAACTCCCTGTCTATCATCTCCATCAGCTTCAGGTTCAAATCGCTCTCCGGAACTTTTTTGTAATAATGGCTGCTGCGAGAGATCTGTAAAAGTTCGCACTGCTTCTTTACGCTGATTTTTTCCCCCTTGCCGATGTGTGTTTTTCTTTCCGAGACACTCTGCTTCATGACAAGGCTTTTTTTAAAAAATCAATCTCCATTTTCTGCTGGCCGATCACTTTGTAAAGCGATTCTACATCTTCTTTTTTCTCTTCTGAAGCCTTCTCCTTACCGAAAATCTCCGCTCCGTTCTTGAGGAACTCCTTTTTCCAGGTTGTAATCTGATTGGGATGCAAATCGTGCTTTTTGGCAAGTTCGTGCAGTGGAAGACGCTCCGACAAGGCTTCTACGACAACCTTGAACTTAAACTGCGAATTGAATTTTCTTCTCTGTGACATATTGTAAATTTAATAGGTTTTTTCCAACTAAACTTACTGTCCCATTTTCGGGGGGAACTATAAACAAATTCGGTAGCTCAAAATTCAACAGTAGAAAAAGTCTCGAAGCCAAAATCTGAAGATCATTCTCAAATTATTTATGATTTTTACAAAGAATATTTTGCAAATGGTAAAAATTCAGAACAAATACTTGAGAAATACACCACCAAACAGTTGCGGCAAATTCTGAACGCTTACACTTCTGATGGCGAGAATCTTGTACTGGATTATGATCCGTTTATCGATGGGCAGGATTATGATGAAGAAACTTTAATTAAAACTTTAAAAGTAAAACCATTAGGCGGAAATCTGTATCAGGCAGATTTCTGCCTGTTTCCCGATAAAAATTCCCACGACAATCACCGAACAGTCACTTACAAACTGGTTCCCGAAGACGGTAAAATGAAAATCGCAGAAATTCCTAGTGATGCTGTTCTGAAAGATCTAAAATATATCGATAATAATCCGCAGAATAATCGAGCTGCTATAGCCGCAGCCATAAGATTTGGCAAATGGTATCTTCATAACCGCAGTAATTTTTTTGATACCGTGCGCGGCGGAGTGTCGGAACCTTCTGAAAATCCTGCAAATTATTACGTAGATTTTGCCAAGGTCGATAAAGAAATCGCTTTCCTTCGCCGCATCAATTTGTTTACCGAAAACTTTCTTAAGAATTATTATGAAAACTATAAAATCGGCGAAGAAAATTTCAGGAAACACCCTACCAATGATGGTACGCCGGAAGGTTTTGATGCTGATTACTTTTTCAGGACACAGGAAGATTTTGAACCTGACTTAAAAAAAATTGACAAAATTCAATTTCAGGCAATACCTTTTAACAATAACCAAATTTTTCTGAAATTCCGTTTGCCAACGACAGGAATCGATTATCTGTGGACGATGAAAAACGAAAACGGCTGGAAAATTGATCAGGTCAACAGGGAAGATAATTGAGAAAATAACCTTAGGACAAAAATTTTTTGCAGCGGTATTTTTCCCGTTTTAAGATAAAAGTGAAAATCGTAGAATTACTACACTTTTCAAAATAAACAGTTTTTGATGCTTTGTTGTTGTTTTGTGGCTATATATTTGGAGTATCAAAATCAAACAAATCACTAACCCAAAAATTTTCACATCATGGCAAACAATGCAAGAGCCGTCCTAAAATTCAACGGCGGAACAGAACAAAAAGTAATGAAGCTGAACTACAGCGTATCGAGAAACACAGACGTATCCGGGAGAGTAGCTTCGGATCCTTCCAACGCGCTGATCAAAATCTCTGTGGAGGCTACAGAAGATTCAGGAATCCTGGAAAGCCTTCTGAACGGCAAATACAAGCCAACAACCGGTGAAGTAACCTTCAACAAGTCCCACGAAGAGGGAACGCTTACTACCCTGAAGTGGAACAACGGCTACGTAATCAACCACGAAGTAGAATACGACGCCCTGAACAACGACAACATGTTCATCACCTTTGTTGTAAGCGCAGAACTTATCGATTACGGTAATGCTTCTTACGATGGAATCTGGCCAGTAAAATAGTCTGAATTTTTCATCTTGAAATCATCTTGATGAGGGGCTTGCAGGTCAGGTTCCCTCATCGGGGTTTTAGCTTATAAGACAGAAATTTATTTTTTCAAATCCTTTTAAGGCATGCTTAAAAAAATCAAGTTTATTTTGATTATGAAAGAGTTACCCCTTTTTATATAGATTTTTTTTCTATATTTAATACACAAAAACACAAAATATGGCTTCCCCGATAAAAAATGGAGCCCGCCCTGTCTTTAAGGCAGACCGGAGCTCGAAATCCATCTCAGACAGTCAGATATTCGGCATCAACAGGCTGGTGAAATTAAATATTGTGATTGAGGGCAGGGTGATATCCCACTTCAAACAGTTCTCGCTTTCCCAGCACTGCGCCACGCACCACCGCTTCGATCTTGTGCTGGACCACGACACGCTGGGAAGCGCCGAAAACCACACGCTGCAAAACTCGAACGACTTTCTGGGTAAGAGGATTACCGTAGTACAGAGTTATAAAGGGATCAGCGACAGCCCGGAGCGCACCTTTGTCGGGGTTATCACCAAGGTTGGATACGTTCAGGAAAAAGGAAATCTTGGCAACATCGTGCTTTCAGGATACAGCCCTACCGTTTTATTAGACGGCGCCCCCAATATCCAGAGCTTCGGCGGCGAGCAGCCGGTAAACATGAGCATTATTGCAGACCAAGTAATAAGGCAGGGAATTGATACCTCCAAATATGATGTCCGCATCGATGCTAACGACTACTCCGAAATTCCCTACTCCGCCCAGTACAACGAGACCCACTACAACTACCTCGCCAGAATGGCGGAAGCTTACGGCGAGCAGTTCTATTACGATGGCGAAGTGCTCCACTTCGGTACGCTGCCTCCACAGAACGAACCCCTGGAACTGATTTACGCCAGCAATGTGAGCGACATCCGTGTAGAGATGAACGCTGTACACACCAAACCGGAATTCTATGGGTACAACAGCAGCCAGAACGCTCCACTTACTTCGGGAGAGACCCCTGTAAGGCATGTGGGCGATTTGGCAAAGACAGCCTACAGCCATAATAAAAATATCTACAAGACCAGAGCACTACAGGTCGCGCCCATTAAGGCACAGACCGACAAGGATGTGGTAAACTCCCAAAAAAGCACGGCAGGAAGTGCGGGCGTAGAAGTCTTCACCGTGAGCGGCAACACTTCCATACCATTCCTTTATCCGGGGTGCGTGGCAGATCTGCAGATGCGCAAGCCGGACAGCAACGAGACCTCCTATTTTACCAAAATTATGGTTATTGATGCCACCCACGATGTGGATGCCATAGGGAACTACAAGGGAACCTTTAAAGCGATTGCTTCCGACACCGGTTTTATCCCAAGGCCGGAATTTACGGTTCCGGTTGCACAACCACAGATTGCCACCGTAGTAAGCAACAGCGATCCGAAGGGACAGGGCTGCGTAACAGTGCGTTTCGACTGGCAGCTGCACGACACTACGAACTTCATCCGCATGATGGCTCCCGACGCCGGCGGTACCGATCAGGTAACCCAAAACCGAGGATACGTAGCTATCCCCGAGGTCGGCGACCAGGTAATGGTGGGCTTCCAGTTCAACCATCCGGACCGACCGTTCGTGATGGGCGGGATGTTCCATGGCGGAACGGCGCTGGGTGGGGGAAGCAACAACTCCGTGAAGTCTATTATGACCAGAAGCGGCCACAAAATTATTTTTACCGAGGACGAAAGCATTATCATCACGGACAAATCTGGCAACGAGATACATCTGGATACTACGGGAAGCAACATCAATATAACCGCTCCAGAGACGATGACCTTAAACTGCAAGAATATGTTCATCAATGTGGGTGAGAATATGTCCACATCTGTTGGGCATAACCAAAGCAACAACGTAGGGCAAAACCGTGATGAAAGCATCGGAATGAACAGCAGCCAAAGCATCGGGATGAACTCCACGCAAAGTGTAGGCGCCATGAAGATGACATCGGTGGTAGGCGATGCAAGTGTCTTCATTACCGGAAAACTGACGGAGATGATTGAGGGGGATGTGCATAGTGAAACGAAACAGGGAAAAACAGTTGTGAATAGTGAAAGTGGAGTTGAAACAAGTTCAGGATCTACAATTTTTCAACATGCAAAGACTGAGGTTCAGAATAACAGCGGAGAAAAAAGTAAAAATTACTAAGGTTAAAAGATGAGCAGAACTAGAATAATCAAAGGAAAGCTAACCGAGATAGTTGCAAAAGATTACAGTATTTTTTCTGAAAGTAATATTGTTTATAATGCGACGGAAACCATAAATGCAAAAGGCGAAGAAAAAGGAGTTAGTTATGGATCTCCCAAAAGCCCTCCTGCTCCGGTCACAAAAGCAAAATGCGCAATACATTTTAGACCTGATAATAAATACAAAGACAATCCTTCATTTGGATTTGATTGGATAAAAATATCGGATACTGGGTATCCTGGCGATGTTTGGTATTTAAATCATATTGGTAAATATCGTGATGCCTCTGACTTATCAAAATTGCGACAAATTTATCACAAGCAAAATCCAGGAGTATTTCGAAAAGATTTAAATGAATATAATAAAATTTGCAATACTTTCGAAAAGCTAGTACTAGAGGCAAAGAGGGCTGCTGGTAGCAGTAATTATATTTACTATGTGCCTAAAATGACGCTGAGAAAAAATACTGAAGCGAATTTAATTTTAAAAATTAAAATTGATCAATCACCTAAAGAACTAAAGTTTCACTATGACAAAGCTCTATTTGAAATTAGTGATTATAAGAACGATGAAATTCAAAATAAAGCTAAAGGTAATAGAACAATACCAATTAAAATTAAATGCAAAAGTGTTTTTAATGTTAAAAAGGATATTACAATATTAGCTGACCAACAAGTTTGCGGTAAAATAAATATTTTACCAAATAATTTTTCTTATAATATAAAAGTTGTTTTTGTATCCATTACGACAAAACTTGAAGGTAAACCAAAGGTTGGAAAAGTAAATAGTAATGAAAAAGTAAAACTCCAACAAGTGCTTTCACACTCTTATGTAAAAGCTACTATAGAAGAGGAAAATTTGGATTTATCAGGTTTTTTCATTTCTAATTGGTTCAATTGGTGGTACACACAAAATGGGCAAATCAAGACTCATGAGCTACATAAATATTTAAATGATAAAATCCACTCAAAAAACAGCAAGTACACGGAATATTATAAAATTTATGTTTTCGGTGACACTTCAGATGGACTGAATGGCATTGCAGAAGATGTGGGTCATGTTAAAAGTGCAATCGTTTTTCCAGGTAGATTAACTAGTGACCCAAGCATGGGAACTTCCGTTCACGAAATCCTACATGCTATTGGCTTGCATCATACATTTGATAATAATTCAAAATATACATTTGAGAGAGCCGTGCTTGACAATGTTATGGATTATTCACATTGGAATAGTATTAACAGAATTTCTACAACTCATTGGCAATGGAAAATAATTCAAAGTAATCTGAATAGCCACAAAACAGCAGTAAAATAATGAATAAAATAACCTTACTAATCATATTTTTTTGTCTTCTCAATTGCAGCGGACAGGATAAAAAAGATATAAACAGCAAAACAATGACAACAGAAAGTTTCGATATTATTAAATTTGATAAAGACCGTTCAACGGTTTTTGAAGGTGAAATTATAACTTCTAATTCTGTAACGGATACGATAAAAGAAGGGGTAAGAACAAGAACAATATATGACGAAGGATATCTTGAATACATAGAGATTAACAATTCTTTCTTTGGAATATATAAAGAATATTATAAAAATGGGAACATAAAAAAACTATGGACTAAAGACTTAGTTGAGTATGTAAAGGGTTACGCTCCTTGGGGAAAAGAATATCAATACGATATAAGTGGTAAATTGAGTAAAGAGATTAATTATGAAAGTCTGTATCAGAATGTGAAAGTTAACCCTGAAATTCTTTTTGTAATTTTAAACGATGAAAACATATTTGAAAAGAATAATCCTGCAAAATATAGGCTTTCAATCTGGTTTCATGATGAAAAAGTAAAGTCCGAAGAAAAGATTTGGAATAGGCTAAAATATAATGATGGAGATAATCCTTTTTGGGAAATTGTAAGAGATTATCGCCAGCATGATGAGGAACCAGTTATTGAAAAGGTGTTTAAAATTGATGCCAAATCAGGAGAAATACAGGAAGTAAAAGGAAGATAAAACATTAGCTTTTTTTATTTTTACATCACCGCGCCGGAAACCATGACGCTTAACTGCAGGAACATGAATATTAATGTGGGTGAGAATATGACTACGAGCGTAGGGATGAACAGCAGTGAGACCATTGGCATGAACAGTTCACAATCAATCGGAATGAATGCTACCCAAAGCATCGGTGCCATGAAGATAACTTCTGTACTGGGAGATGCGAGTGTGTTTATCACCGGAAAACTGATGGAGATGATTGAGGGAGATGTTGAAACTGAGGTAAAAAAAGGGAAAACGGTTTTTAATGGAGAAGGCGGATTGGAAACCAATTGCCTTGGATCTATCCTCCGCTTCGCCGAAAAAGAAATAAGACATAATAGTCAAGAAAAAAGCAAAAATCATTGATTGTATTATGGCTAGACACAAATATGTTAAAGGAAAAACGGTTGAGACTGTTCATGGAGATATAAATTATTTTTCAGAATCTAATATTGTTGATAATGGTCAGTTCGTTAATCATACTGGCAAACAAAACGGTATTTTTTATACAGATGAAAATTCAGACATAACAGTAAATGACCTTGTAGTAGATGGTTACTGGTCGGATTCACGAAATAATAAGATAACAAAAGCCTTACTGGGTGAAACGGTTAGATTTCATATTGAGACGAAAAATGTTCCTAATAAAATAAATCTCTTAATAAGGGTATACGAATGGAATAGAATAAACAATATTAGATTAGGAAGTATCAAAAGTGTAACAATATTAAATAATACTGGATATTTTGAATTTTATTTAAATAAGAAATATTGGAAAAAACTACTGAAAAATACAGGCGAAGGTAAAGAATTGGAATTATTTTGTAAAATTAATGGTTGGGGGAGTAGTATTGAAAAAGGTAAATATTTAAATGTTGAAAACAATGATAAAGCAATCGCTTTCTTGTTAGGAGGAGCGGGGCAGATAAGGAGTCCTATTATTTTCAAGGTCCTTTTAGAAATATTCAGGATGCAAAAATAGTATTTGAAAATATATTATACCAAAATCCAAATTCTACAAAATATTACTCAAGTTACTATTTAGATTATAGCGACGCTTTCGATGAATTAAATGAAAAAATCAAAAGTAATATTTTTGATAAAACTACACCACTCTTTATAATTGGTCACAGTTTGGGAGGATGGAATGGCGCACACTTATCCCAAATTTTAACAGATGCAGGCTACAAAGTCAAAATGCTCATTACTTTAGATCCAGTTGGCGAGGGATTTTTAGTATATGTGGGTTCCAATATATACCGTAGAAAACCGATGCCAAAAGCAGACTTTTGGATTAATTTAAAAGCGGTTCCAAATAAACCTGATCAATCTGATAGCGTTGCTGAATTTGGAGAAAGATGGAATATCAAAAGTGGGCCAAACATTAATAATGAAGCTAATTTGAATCATTACAATGCAAAAAAGATGTTTACAATAAATTTATCAACTGGTAAATCCGCCTGTAAATATTTATTAGATGCTGTAAATCTCTTAATTAATCAGTAGTTTCATGGAAAAAAACACAATTTATTTTTTAGGATTTGGTTTATATATGATCGTGCTAATAATTAGTATAATTATATTTCGGAAAACTAAAGGAAATAGCTTCAAATTTCTTTTATATTCAGGATTAATTTTATTAAGTGTAAATCTCATATATTTGCTGTTAGTTAAAATATTCAATAATTCTTACAGCGGAGTTCTTTTAATATACGCTTCAATTATTTTGAACTTATTATCGATTCCTACAATAGTAATGCTTTTTATCTTAAAACTTATTAAGAAATAATCTCCTTGTCACCTTTGGGCACATGCAAAAGAGTAGCTAAATTCTCGGAGGTTGGCGACCAGGTGATGGTGAACTCCCAGCAGAGCGCCGCAGGAAGCGCGGGCGTGGAGGTCTTCACCGTTAGCGGCAACACCTCCATTCCTTTCCTCTACCCGGGCTGCGTGGCAGACATCAACATGCGCAAACCCGACAGCAACAAGACCTCCTACTTCACCCGGATCATGGTCACTGAAGCCACCCACCAGGTGGATGCCATAGGGAACTATAAGGGAACCTTTAAAGCGATTGCTTCCGACACCGGTTTTATCCCAAGGCCGGAATTTACAGTTCCGGTTGCACAACCACAGATTGCCACCGTAGTAAGCAACAGCGATCCGAAGGGACAGGGCTGCGTAACAGTGCGTTTCGACTGGCAGCTGCACGACACTACGAACTTCATCCGCATGATGGCTCCCGACGCCGGCGGTACCGACCAGGTGACGCAGAACCGCGGCTATGTAGCTATCCCCGAGGTCGGCGACCAGGTAATGGTGGGCTTCCAGTTCAACCATCCGGACCGACCGTTCGTGATGGGCGGGATGTTCCATGGTGGAACGGCGCTGGGTGGGGGAAGCAACAACTCCGTGAAGTCTATTATGACCAGAAGCGGGCACAAAATTATTTTTACCGAGGACGAAAGCATTGTCATCACGGACAAGAGTGGCAATGAAATCCATTTGGATACAACAGGAAGTAATATTAACATCACTGCTCCTGAAACCATGACGCTCAATTGCAAGAACATGAACATTAATGTCACGGAGAATATGACAAGCATCATTGGTCAGGACCAGAGTACATCTGTTGGAGCGAACCAAAGCAACATGGTTGGGCAAAATATCACAGAAAGTGCTGGCATGAACAAGACGACAAGCGTGGGAATGCTCAACATGCTTTCCGTGGGTACTGACTTTATTACCAATGTGTTAGGAAAAATGACGGAGTTTATACAGGGGAATAAGGAGAGCCATACAGAGAATGACAGGACGAGGGTTGCCAGCGGTAAAATAAGCGTTCAGAGTAACGATGTGTATGAACAGCATTCGCAAAAAGAAGTGAAGAATGCATCCGGTGAACAATCTAAAAATCATTAGTATATGAGCAAAGAATCTTATATCGGAGGTGATTACATCGAAACTACAGGTGGCTCTACAAAGGTATATGCGCAAGGAAACATTGAGAATTCTTCTGCTAAATACTTTGCCCAGAAGGGTGATGAAACTGGGGTTCATTATATTAAAGCTTCGAAACCAGAAAAATGTAAAGAAGGTGAAATCAACGTTGCAAAAAAACTAATTGGTCAAGCTAAAAGATTACCTGGCTTTAATTATGATGGAACAGTAGCAGAAGATATGCTTTTTAATGATAAGCCTGCAAAATCCAGATCAATCACACAAGACCCTGTTTTCAAAAAGAATAACGCAACATTAGGTGCCTATCTTGATCAACTTATGACTTCTTTATCAATAGGACAAATGGAAACGGTTGCCTTGGAGATGTCAGCCAGATTTCAAAAAGGTAGTGGTGGAACTTATAAGAGTGATATTTTAAACTCTGAAATAGCAAATCATGGAGCATTCGTTATTTATCATAATGAATTTTTGGGAAAGCTCCAACACGAATTAGCGAACCATAATTATGATGTAGAAAAAATAACGCCTATATCTATGAGGCTATTGAATTTTTCATCATTTTGGGATAAGGTGTCAGGACTAGGAATCACTATCCATCAAGTATGGAGCGTTAAGGCTGAGCTTATAGAATACAAATACAACAAATGCAGCAAAGTTTGGACAGCAAATTTGCTTTATACATTTTATGATCATTTCGGGCTGGACTGGGACGATATTGTAAAACATGGAAAAGACAGAATTCCACAATATCACACAGGGGATTTCTTTAAAGCGTGGTATATACTTCAACATTATCGAAATGCAAAGCCATTTATCACAGAGATAACACGTAAGGTATTTATAGCAGGACATTCAAACCATACATTATCAAATATTTATTATTATTCACCTTGTTAGTTTTTCAATTTTGTAATCAAAAAAAAAGTATGGATTCTCAAAGAAAATTTGAACTGAAACCTTTAAACTCTATCACATACGAATTTTCCGTGGACGGTAATAATAATAGGATTGATTATTTCTTTATTGATGGCAATTTTTTATATGAAAAAGAATATTATCATGAAATTGAAAAGAAAATTCGAAACTATTATCCTTCTGAAAAAAAACATCTATATTCTATTTATATTTATAACAAAACCGATGAAATTAATGATTCCTTTAACAAAGAAAGGAAATGGCTAGATGGGGAAAATAAAAACTTGATATCATACATCAGACTTACAGAAGGGGTGCCAGATATTTTTTATATATTGAAAGATGGGAATGTAGTTTACGACAATATTAAAAATAAAGAAATAAATTTTGAATTTGATCAATAGGTTTATACACTAACTCAAATTCAGTCATTAGCATCAAGCTGGAGAAAGGCTTAATGCAAAAGCAGCGCCGAGCCCTGAAGGAGTACCAGCAACAATGATGACATTTACACCGAAATAATGATGAAGATTACCCCGGTATTACAATTTAATTCAATTATATCTTTAGCAGTATTTTCTGCTTTAGTTTTCGTTTTCTTTAATTACATTTTGGCAAACGCCGTAGAAATAATTGATCCCTGTTCTTCTACACCTGGGAAAGAATATACATGGTGGCTAATTTTTGGTGCCATTTTTTGTTGCTTTTCTCTGGTTTTTTCTTAAAAAAAATCCAAGTTTAACTATGGAGAATAACAAAAACATTTATGTGTTTACGACGCTGTTTATCGTTCCCATGATTTCTTTCTTTATCGCTTTTACTGTTCTTAGCAGCCCATTGATTCAAAATTACTTTACAAACATAAATCTTACAGATTCAATTTATGAGAATGATTGTTATGGAGATTTGGAGATAAATTCCGTTTTTTTGAACGGCTTATCAGCTTTATTTGTTTTTTTATTTCATTAATAGTTTTTGTATTATTTATGAATAAAAAAAGAAGTGATAACAAGTTGTTATTTTAAGATATGCACAGCCATCCGGACCGGCCTTTCGTGATGGGCGGCGTGTTCCATGGCGGGACAGCGCTGGGCGGCGGAAGCGGCAATTCTGTAAAATCCATCATGACGCGCAGCGGCCACAAAATTATTTTTACCGAGGACGAAAGCATTATCATCACGGACAAATCTGGCAACGAGATACATCTGGACACTAGCGGAAGCAATATCAATATCACCGCGCTGGAGACGATGACCTTAAACTGCAAGAATATGTTCATCAATGTGGGTGAGAATATGTCCACATCTGTTGGTCAAAACCAAAGCAATAATGTAGGGCAAAACCGTGACGAAAGTATAGGAATGAACAGTAGCCAAAGCATCGGGATGAATTCAACACAGAGTGTTGGCGCAATAAAAATGACTTCAGTTGTTGGTGATGCGAGCGTATTTATCACCGGGAAACTGACGGAGATGATCGAGGGTGATGTGCATAGTGAGACGAAACAAGGAAAGACGGTTGTTAACAGTGAACAAGGCATTGAAACATCAACAAGTGGTCAAATAAAAAAGGACGCACAGGGAAATATCGATAACAGAAGTGGAGAAATTGGTAAATCACATTAAAAACTTTAACTATGAGCAGAACGAGAATTGTAAAAGGAAAGATTACCGAGATCATTGGTGGAGATTTGCGCTATTATTCTGAAACTGACATCGTGGAAAGTGCAGCGGAGGTTTATTCTGAAAAAAGTGCTGATAAGATTTTACATGGTGATAATCCTAGAAAACCACCAATTGGCGAAATCATTGCGAAGTGTTTAGTGAAATTTAGACCAAGTGAAAAGTATGTTGGACAATATGGGTTTGATTGGATAAGGATCGGAGACACAAAATTAAGTGGTGATTGTGCTTATAAGAATATTATTTGTAACAAAAGTGGCAATGTGGATAAAAATGAATTTACATTATTGAAGAATAGATTTGACAAAATTTTAATTAAAGAAAGAAAAATCTCTTATATAGTTCCAGAGTTAAATTTATATCCCGGTTTTGAATCACAATTAATAATGTACATTGATATTGAAGAAAAACCAGAGAAAATAATTCTAAAATATGACAAAAAATACCTGGATTTGAGGGGGAAGGATGAGATTACAAATGTTTCCGTGACGTCAAAGGGAAATCCAAGAAAAGAATATTTAACAGTTTATTCTAAAGAAGCTTCGCCCAAAACCAATTATATCGAAGCTTACGCCGTTGATAAAAATAAGGTTGAACATTTGGTTGGGAAAATGAAAGTTCTTCCCAATATCTATGTTTACAGTTTGCCTGTAATTTTAATTGGAGTAACAACAAACCTATCTGGAATAAAAGGAAATTCTAAAACAGGTAATTATATCGGTGAATATAAAAATTTATATAAACTTTGTAGGCAAGCACTAGTAAAGCCAAATTTAAAATATCTTCAAAAATTTGACGTTTCAACAAGTGCAGAGGTGAGCTCTTTCAAAACAAGTGGCGGTATTGCTTATCAAAAAAATGTAGGTGGTAATACCACATACGTGCATCATACACTTGAAAAGTTATTTAATGCAAAATATCCAGAATTTGTAAATTTTTACAAAGTGTTTTTCCTTGCAGATTCTTCGCCAGGAACGGCCGGCGTTGCATTATTAAACAATAAACTAACTATTGTATTTACTCCTCGAAATTCTGCGACAACAACTCATGAGTTACTACATGCAATTGGTTTGCCCCATTCTTGGGAAAAGAAAAACAAAGATACTAATATTAATGGATTCATTTTTAGGAAGCAGCAAACTGATAATGTTATGGATTATTCAACAAATAGATATTCTTTATGGAAATGGCAATGGAAAAAATTACAGAGTAATTGTACTAAACAAAAATATAAACCCTAAAATGTAAAATTATGTACAGATGTTATTTGATTGCTTTTATGTTAATTGTATTTTCATGTAATAGTAATGGTCAAAATCAAAATAGATCAGATACGTCAAACCCCAAAAAAACTCAGAAAGGTATGCAGAATATTGATTTATATTACTGGAAAGAAAAAGCAAATAATTATCAAAAAAATAATAATGGAGAAGGTGAGGTAATTAGTACAACCCCTAAGTATTATTATTTAAAAGAGGAGAAAAACAATATTTTATATGAATTCACAGGTGATGACTCAGAAGGATTTTCTCTAGTGGAAACCAAAAAAGCCCCCAACATTTATAGTAATGTAAACTTCTATAGGAGCAATGGTAATTTACTTTATAAATTTTCGACATTAACAGTAAATCCTAAGATAGTTGTTGGGGAACATTTGGAATTTAGCAATGATGGTAAAGTAATAAAAAGAATCAATTATGATGAAGGATTTGTGAGAACACCAGAGGAAATCTTAGCATTTATAAAAAATAAAAAAGGAGAAATTTTTAATGACTTGACCATAATTGACAGGCATAATATTGATGGCAAGCGATTTTGGCATTTAGAATTTTTGACAACTGGGACAAGAATTGTACAAATTTATAAATTGGAAGATAAAACCTTACAAATTTTGAGTAAACAGGAACGCGATTCAGATTTTTTAGAAGATTAAGGGTTATTTCTTATTTTTTTTTAACTCGCTTGAAAAAATATTAACATCACGGCACCGGAAACGATGACGCTGAACTGTAAGAATGTGTTCATCAACGTCGGAGAAAATATGTCCACAACAGTCGGGTCAAACCAAAGCAATACGGTCGGTCAAAACCGCGATGAAAGCGTTGGGATGAACAGTAGCCAAAGCATCGGGATGAATTCAACACAGAGTGTAGGAGCAATGAAGATGACATCGGTAGTGGGAGATGCAAGTGTTTTCATTACCGGAAAACTGACGGAGATGATCGAGGGGGATGTGCATAGCGAGACGATGAAGGAACGAAATGAAGTGAGTGAAGGAAAAATCACATCACAAAGTTCTGGAACACACGAACACCATTCTGAAAAAATTGTTAAAAATAATAGTGGTGAAAAAAGTAATAACTACTAATAACTTGACAAATGAGCAGAACAAGGATTGTTATATAGTTCCCCCCAAAGTTTGGACAGCAAATCTTAAAAGTTAAGTTTGATTTTGTGTGTTTTTGAAGGTAGCAGTTTTGCATATTTCCACATAGGAAAAATCCTTTCAAAGATTTTTCCGTGTAGCGTGGGAATGTGTAAAACTGCGTGAACTTTCATTATGCTGCTTTTTTCTCCTTTTGGTTAAACATTTGTGCAGGAACTTCGTAACCTAAGCTTTGGTGTCTCCTGCTGTGGTTGTAGTAGGCAAAATACTTGTTCAAACCAATATAGCACTCTTTTCCGTCTTGATAGGCATAAAGATAAACATTTTCATATTTTACGCTTCGCCAGAGCCTCTCGACAAAGATATTGTCCAGTGCCCGGCCTTTGCCATCCATACTCTGGCGGATGGTTTTGTGGGATTTCACATATTCGGTAAACAAGTCTGAAGTGAACTGGCTTCCCTGATCGGTATTAATGATTTCAGGCTTTCCGTAGGTTTCGATGGCTTCATCCAGAACATCGCGGCACCACTCCGCGGTCATCGTGTTGCTCAGGCTCCAGCCCACCACATAGCGGCTGTAGAGATCGATGATGGCAACAAGATACAGGTATCCGCCCCTTACCGGGATATAGGTGATGTCCATCGCCCAAACCTGGTTGGGATGGGTTATGGGCAGGTTCTTCAGCAAATACGGAAAAATTTTATGCTTTTTTCCCTTCCCTTTTTTGCTGGTGCTGGGTCCGGGAGCAGAAGCGCTGATGCCCATCAGTCGGTAAAGCCGCTCCACACGCTTTTTATTGACTAAAAGCCCACAATCTTTATTGAGCCACTGCACCATTCTGGGAACGCCCTTCCAGGGATGTTCCATAAACTCCCTGTCTATCATCTCCATCAGCTTCAGGTTCAAATCGCTCTCCGGAACTTTTTTGTAATAATGACTGCTGCGAGAGATCTGTAAAAGTTCGCACTGCTTCTTTACGCTGATTTTTTCCCCCTTGCCGATGTGTGTTTTTCTTTCCGAGACACTCTGCTTCATGACAAGGCTTTTTTTAAAAAATCAATCTCCATTTTCTGCTGGCCGATCACTTTGTAAAGCGATTCTACATCTTCTTTTTTCTCTTCTGAAGCCTTCTCCTTACCGAAAATCTCCGCTCCGTTCTTGAGGAACTCCTTTTTCCAGGTTGTAATCTGATTGGGATGCAAATCGTGCTTTTTGGCAAGTTCGTGCAGTGGAAGACGCTCCGACAAGGCTTCTACGACAACCTTGAACTTAAACTGCGAATTGAATTTTCTTCTCTGTGACATATTGTAAATTTAATAGGTTTTTTCCAACTAAACTTACTGTCCCATTTTCGGGGGGAACTATACCATAAACTCCCTGTCTATCATCTCCATCAGCTTCAGGTTCAAATCGCTCTCCGGAACTTTTTTGTAATAATGGCTGCTGCGAGAGATCTGTAAAAGTTCGCACTGCTTCTTTACGCTGATTTTTTCCCCCTTGCCGATGTGTGTTTTTCTTTCCGAGACACTCTGCTTCATGACAAGGCTTTTTTTAAAAAATCAATCTCCATTTTCTGCTGGCCGATCACTTTGTAAAGCGATTCTACATCTTCTTTTTTCTCTTCTGAAGCCTTCTCCTTACCGAAAATCTCCGCTCCGTTCTTGAGGAACTCCTTTTTCCAGGTTGTAATCTGATTGGGATGCAAATCGTGCTTTTTGGCAAGTTCGTGCAGTGGAAGACGCTCCGACAAGGCTTCTACGACAACCTTGAACTTAAACTGCGAATTGAATTTTCTTCTCTGTGACATATTGTAAATTTAATAGGTTTTTTCCAACTAAACTTACTGTCCCATTTTCGGGGGGGAACTATACCATGATTTCTTTCTTTATCGCTTTTACTTTTCTTAGCAGTCCATTCATTCAAAATTACTTTACAAACATAAATCTTACAGATTCAATTTATGAAAATGATTGTTATGGAGATTTGGTGATAAATTCTGTTTTTTTGAACGTTTTATCGGCTTTATTTGTTTTTTTTATTTCATTAATAGTTTTTCTATTATTTATAAATAAAAAAAGAAGTGATAATATGTTGTAAATTTAAAATATGCACGACCGTCCGGACCGGCCTTTTGTAATGGGCGGGATGTTCCATGGCGGGACGGCGCTGGGAAGCGGGAGCAACAATTCAGTGAATATATTATGACCAGAAGCACGCATAAGATTATTTTCACAGAAGACGAAAGTATCTTGATTACCGATAAATCTGGAAATGAAATACATCTGGATACGACGGGTAGCAATATTAATATTACGGCACCGGAGACGATTAATATTAAATGTAAGAGTTTCAATATCGATGTGGATGAGAATATGAATACTTCCGTAGGTCAAAATCAAAGGGTCTCCACCAAACTGCAAAGAAGGAATAATAACCATAAAAAAAATTCTTGTAGGAAGCCCAAATTCAAAAAGATTCCGCAATAATTTAAAATTTATTGTAATTCTATGTTTTTTATTAGAATTTTTTTTATAAATTTCCCCAATAAAAAATATACTATTTTTACCTTATCCAAATCAAAAATAAACCAAAAAAATATTAATATTATGGCAATGTTCGAATATGGCGTTGGCGGAAACGAAGTAAAAGTAGATGCTAATGAGGCAATACATTTCATTCAGGAGAATCGCGCCCTTCTTGTGAGCAAACTTACCATTGATGAACCTTTCGTTCCTGAAGTCGTAAAAGGGCTTAAAAACGAGGAAGACGTTTTCAGACATTTTCAGCCTTCCGTTGGCGTTCAGCATGAAACAGAAGACGGTACCATCATTGACGAAGAATTCAGATTTAATAATTTAGGTGATTTTACTCCTAAAAAGTTAACTGAAAATTCCGAATATTTAAAAAAAATCCAAATTGAACAGGAACAGTATAACAAAATTTTGCGTCAGTTGAAAAACAACAAAATTCTGAAGACTATTTTAGAAAACGAACAAACCAAAGGTGCTCTTGTACAGGTTTTAAAGGATGTTGCAAAGGAATTAGAAAAATAAAAACACAAAATCATGGAAAATAATCAACAGGCGGCACAATCCCAGCAGGTGCAACATATGCAGGAGCACCATCAGCAAAAAGGAAATGCGCTCAACGAGCTGAACAAAGTTGGAGGATTTAATTTTGTAGAAACTGTGGTAGATGGTATTGCCAATATGAATCCTACCAGGAAAGCCAGAAAAGAAATTTTTCTTAATGATAATAACAAGCAGGGCGAAAGAAAAGAACTGGCACAAAAACTTAACTTATGGATTTCGCTGCTCGAAAATCACGCCACTGCAGACCAAATGGCAGAAACCTGCAAAAATAAAGCCCTTTCTGCCGAACAAAATTTGAAGAAAAACCTAAAAAACACTTTAGATACCACTCGCGAGCTGGAAACCAATTACAGAACTATAGCTCAGTTCTTTAAGAATACAGAATTGGATAAAGTGGATAATGTTAGTATCGTAAATGCTTCTATGGAGCAAATGACAGATATTGACAATCCTCTTTTCATTGATGCAATTGCCAATGAGTTCAAACAAAATTATGACCGCTTGGATTTGAGGGATAATTATTCAATTCTTGCAATTCCTGGTTATTTAGGATCAAATAAAGTTGTTGAGAAATGGGCGAAAATCTGTAACGAAAATAAGGTTATGTTGGTTACCGACTTTGCAAATCTTGATAAACCTGATGATGTGGTAGATTTATTCCACTCTGCAAACCTTACCGGTGGCGAATTGCATCGAAGCAACGTAATTATGACGACCAATTGGCTCGTTGGAAGAGGAAGAGCAGAAGAAGTGGGCGAGGAAGAGAACGTCGATTTGCCGCCTTCAACTTCTTTGGCAGGAAAAATTTACAAAACTTTAATGTCACAGGTTGCCGCAGGTAAAAAACATGGCAACATCAATGAAGTGGATGCTGTAAAATTCGACCTAAAAAAAAGTGAGATTTCCCAACTTGAAAAAATGGGATTGGTCCCAATGGTCAACGAATACGGAAAAATAATGGCGTTTTCTGCAAAAACTTTATTTACAGGAGACAATATTGGCTTGCAAACGTATTCTGTAGTGCGGGTGTTCGATTATGTTACCAAAGTTTTACTAGATTTTCTTAATAGGAGGGCTTTTGAAAACTGGAACCCGAGAAATGAAGACGATTTAAGAAGACAGATCGTTGCTTTTCTGGATGGGATTAAAGGGCCGGACAAACTTATTGAAAAGTTCAAAATTGTTCGTTTTGAGCAGGATAAAGTCAATAAAGACCGGGTTTGGCTTGATATCCGAATGACACCATATTTCCCTACAAAAAGTTTTGTCATCAAACTAGACGGGCACAAAGGAGACGACGGAAACGAATGGGAAGCTGAATACCAGCAGGAGTAACATTTTTTTCAGTTAATAAAATAGCCCGGATGCATTATTCGGGTATTTTTTTACTTACGAAACCATTATAGGTTTTTACTATTCTTTTTTTTCTGCTATTTTTTTGATTTTACTTAAGATCAATTGTTCATAATCCTATATCTAAAACCATAAAAATTGAGCTTATGAGCGTAGTGATTACTAACGAAACCGTAAAGGATCTTTTCCATATAGCGCAGTCTGTAGCGCGCGAAAATTATAATGTAACATATGGTGCTCCACATCTCTTACAGGCACTCATGCATAAAGATATTGGGCTTAGGGATTTCCTTACTAATATAGATAAAGATCCGGGCTATATTTACGAATGGGCAGAAGTCCGCATTGAAGAATATCCTAAAACTTCCTCGCTTCCTGAAGAATCATCAAAAGATGACACGGTAAACAAAATTTTGGATGAAGCAGATGATATACGCCTGAAATTGGGTTTGGATGAAATTGCGCCCGTCTGCATCTTGGCGGCGATTACCAAGGCCGGTGTTGCATTCAGCGTGCAGGAACTTAAATCGCTTCCCATCCGCGAACACGAAATCATAAATATTTATTCCGGAGAAGGCAAAAAAATTGATTTACAGCAAAACGCTTTATTATCTGAATTTGCTGATATCAAAGGCAATTTTCCGGCAATCAGCAGTTATTGTATTGACCGGACACGAGACGCCAGAAACGGAAAACTGGAAGAAATTGTTGGCAGAGATAAAGAACTAAGGATGTTGATCGAAATCCTGTCCCGAAGAACAAAACCCAACGTTATCATCGTAGGAGAGCCGGGAGTTGGAAAAACCGCTTTGCTTGAAGGATTTGCCAAGCAACTCATTGATGGAAATGTGCCGGAATTGTTGAAAGAAGCAACACTTTTGGAACTGAACACCGGTTCATTGCTTGCAGGGACTTCATATAAAGGCGAAATAGAGGACCGTTTGAAAAAGGTCATTAATGAATGTAAGAAAATAAATAAGGCTATTTTATTTATCGACGAAATACATTCGCTGTTAGATAGTAAGGGAAGTGCAGGAAATGTTGCCAATCTGCTGAAACCCGAGCTCGCCCGTGGAGAAATTACCGTAATTGGTGCTACAACACAGGAAGAATACAGAAAAATAATTGAGCCGGAACGTGCGTTCGACAGAAGATTTGAAGTGCTGCATGTGGAAGAACCCGACGAAATTGCCTGCGTGAAAATGATCAATAAAGTACTTCCGGCTTATCAGGAACATCATAAAGTAGAAGTGGATCATACGTCCTTGCCTGATTGTGTAAAACTTGCCAAGCGCTATTCTAAAGGAAAAAAACTGCCCGATTCCGCAATAGATCTGTTAGACAGAACCATGGCTTCCATCAAAATGTTGGACGAAATGTCTAAAAATGATTTAAAGATTTGGAGGGATAATTATATTAAAATCATAGAAGATATTGAAGAAACAGATCCATTGCTGGTGGATGAACTGATTTGGAATTACAACCTGCTCAAAAATAAATTAAGCCCTATTCTCTGGGGCTCACTTTCAGAACAGCAGGAACTCGATAATTCTATGGGAATTTCTCAAGTGAAGAAAGTAATCGATAATACTTTTGATGAATTGACAGAACTCGCTTCTGTAAAAAGAGAAAAAGTTGGAAAGCTGGAGCTCGCCGCGGTGATGGCATCCAAAACAGGAATCCCGATCGGTAAAATTCAGGCAGGCGAAAAAGAAAAGCTCCTGAATATGGAAGACCTTCTCAAAAAGCGGGTTGTAGGGCAGAACCATGCGCTGAAAATTCTGGCAGATGCCATAGTAGAAAACCGAAGCGGATTGGCAAAACCCGGGCAGCCTATTGGTTCATTTTTCCTTTTGGGACCAACTGGAACCGGTAAAACCGAACTCGCAAAATCGATGGCAGAACTGCTTTTCAATGACGAAAAATCCATGATCCGTTTTGATATGTCAGAATTTAAGGAAGAGCATTCTGCAGCCTTGCTTTACGGGGCCCCTCCAGGATATGTGGGTTATGAAGAAGGCGGCATGCTGGTAAATAAAATCCGTCAGCAGCCTTATGCGGTGGTGCTTTTTGATGAAATTGAAAAAGCACACTCTTCGGTTTTCGATGTATTCTTACAGATCATGGACGAGGGAAAAATTTCGGACAAATTAGGGAAAGAAGGAGACTTCAGTAATTCTTTGGTTTTGTTTACCTCAAATATTGGAAGCGAGGAAATTGTTCAATATTTTGAGCGAAATGAAATTCCGGTTTCGAAAGACCTCATGAGAATTATGAACGAGTCGGGGCGTTTCCGTCCGGAATTTTTAGCACGGATTACCGAGATTATTCCGTTTTCGCCTATCACCGAAGAAATGGCAGAAAATATTTTCAAAATCCAGTTGAAAACCCTTAAAAATTCATTAACAAGGCTTGGGATTGGTTTGGAAATCACAGATGAGGCTGTAAAAAACCTTGCTTTGAATGGCTTTAGCAGTAAATATGGAGCAAGACAAATTTCCGGAGTGATCCGTTCACAATTAGCAAGACCTATATCCAAAAAAATTGTTAGAGAGGAAGTGAAAAGCGGACAAAGAATAAATATAGACTGGGACAACGAGAACAGTGCATTGGCTTGGGAAATTGTCTGAGTTGTTACTTTAATAGCAATACTTCAAATATAATTATTATGAAATACTCGATTATTTGGGAAATGAAAACTTAAAATTTCAACATCAAAACACAAATGAAAACAAAGAAATTAAAATACATCATCACCCTTTTTTACCTGCTCATTTCGCTGATTGCAGCTGCACAGGATTTAACTGCAACCGACACTTCTGAAAGCACAATACGACGCTACCAAAACATCATTAAGAACAACCGGCAACTGGTGAAGTTTGTGGAATATACCTTTGCGAGCAGAGGGATCCCCAAACATATGCGCAATCTTGCGATTATAGAATCTGGGCTGGATCATCAGATTGTTTCCCATGCGGGCGCAAAGGGAATGTGGCAATTTATGGTGGAACACGCCAGCCAATACGGGCTTTCTGATGAAGAGCGTTCCGATATCTATAAAAGCACCAAAACTGCCGCGGTTTCACTGATCAATCTCTACAATAAATATGGGAGCTGGATTACTGTTGTTGCTGCCTATAACTGCGGCGAAGGTAATATTAAAAAGGCGATGGACAGGGCAGGTTCCAAACAGTACACAGCATTTGCGCCTTATCTTCCTTTGGAGACCCAAAACCATGTTAAAAAATTTCTGAATGCATGTTACGCAACCAACGAATTGAACCAGGTTTTAGGCAATCATTATAAAATGCAAACTCAAGCAATGATTTCCGGTGCTGCGCCGAAAAAGTCAATCACATATGCGCATGCACCTACGAAAAAATTTAAAAAATCGAGTGGTAAAGGACTAAGCGAGACAACTATCAATGCAGCGTATAAGCTAAATATCATTGCGAAATTCATTAGCGTTTCTCCTGAAAAAATTTTAGCTTGGAATCCCGGGATCGAAAAAAAACTTGCAGAAAAAGGGGAGAGTATCTTTTACCTTCCGGATGATAAAATGGTAGAATTTCAACTCAACCAAAATAAGATTTTGACATCTTCCTTAAATAATTAACAATGGAGCAGCCCAACTACAAAATGCCTTTTAACCCTAAATCTGTTATGAGCAGTAATGGGGTTTTGCAGACCTGTGATATGGGAGAAAGCATTGCGCAAAACATTATGTTGCTCATTACCACAAAAAAAGGTGAAAACCGGTATGATGAAAATTACGGTAATGAAGTTTGGAACACCGAATTCGACAATGGAATTTCGCCTTCTGTCTGGGAAAGTATATTTATTAAAAGTCTGCGCCGCCAAATTCTGGATTATGAACAGCGCCTCGTAAATCCTGAAGTTGAAGCTCACATCAGTATCGTAGAGCACACCTATGAAACAAGAAATTTAACTGAGATCAAAAAAAAAGTACGCGTAACCATACGCGCAAAATTAGAAGCCACCGGCGAAAATTTCAATTTTGCTACAGAACTTTTTCTCAGTCCAATGTCGATCGATTAAATAAAAAGAGATGAACCTTAATAACCATACTTACTCTAAAGAAGCCATAAAATCCAGAATGCTTCAAAATGCTACCAAACTTTGGGGCGTGAAGAATATGCAGCTGCTGGATCCGTTTGTGAAACTGCTTATAGACGCTTTCAGTACTGAAGTTTTTAAGGCAAATAACGAAATTCAGGCTATCAATGGCAGAATTTTAGAGAAACTTGCGAAGCTGCTTACACCGTCACAATATTCGCATCCTATGCCGGCGCATGCCATTGCGTTTTGCACACCGGAAGAGGATAACGAAATATTGATGGAGCACTCGGAATTTTTCCTGAAGAAACAGCTGAATTCTTTACGGAAAAATCAATCTGATACACAGGTAGAAGTGTCGGTAACTCCAGTAGAAAATATTGCCCTCATTAAAGCACAGACTGCGATTATGGTGGTTGCAAACACGGTGTACAGCATCGACGGACAGCTGAACAAAATTCCGATCGCAAGGTTGTCGCCTGATGTGGAAAAATATAGGAAAATAAAAATTGGTATAGATGTGAGCCGATATTCATCTGAAATTTTTCCTGAAAAACTTACCTTTTATTGTTCCAACCCGACCTTCGAAAATATTGATTTTGTTTACAACTTACTTCCACATATCAGTATTTCCCATAACGGAATTCCGCTGAATGTGAGTAGGGGGATGGTTGAAGTGAACGCGCCTGATGATGATAGTTTTGAAAGTATTTTCGAAGAGCAATCCATCCGCCAAAAAATTAAGCAAGATATAAAAAATATTTACAACAACCGCTTTATAGAAGTGGAAGGCATCACGCCGCAAATGTTTAAAGAAATAAAGACGGGTCTTCCTGAAAATTTAGATGATGGAAGTGCGGTTTGGGAACCTCACAGAATGAAAAAATATCTGTGGCTCGATTTGGAATTCCCTCCGCAGTATAACGCCGAAATTTTAGAGAACTTCCTCTTTGTTCTCAATGCATTTCCCGTTTATAACCGCAGCTGGAAAAAAACCGAATATGCACTGGATATTATGGGGAATAACATTCCGTTGGAAACTTCAGAAAACGAGTTCTTCCTGTATGTGGATGAAGTGATTGACGGACAGGGCAAATCCTATGTGGAAATTCCTTTTACTCCGGCGAGCCATATTGATAGAGGTTTATATACCATCCGAAAAGGAGGTATGGAGCGGTTTACAAGCCGCAACGCAACCGACCTAATGGCGCATATTATGGAACTGCTGCGTGATGAGGTTGCTGCGTTTTCCATCATCAACAGAGATAAAGTGAAGGAAATTTTGGGAGAGATTTCTGAAAAAATGAAAACATTGATGAAGAAGGTGGAGGTTGCCAACCGCGAGCTTCGGGAGGATATTAATTATGTCATCATCGAGCCTCTGGAAAATGCCGCTCATACCTATGCCACTTTTTGGGTTTCCCACTGTACTTTGGCAAATAATATAAGGCCAGGTACTGAGCTCTACTCACAAAAAAGATTGCAGTATATCACTCTAATTACCGAAATCACCGGTGGAGCAGAAGAACAAAAACAATCAGATACCATTTTGGCTTATAAATATGCGCTTACCACCCGCGACAAGATTATTTCGATGGAGGACGTAAAAAATTATTGTAGGCTGATCCTTAAGAGCCAGTTGAAAAGCATCAGCGTAAAACGCGGCGTTATGATTAGTGACAGACCAAAAGAAGGATTCATAAGAACGGTGGATGTGAATATTACTATTCAGGATTATGCATTTTATGGAAGCAACTACTGGAAAAGTATGCAGGAGATTTTGAAAAATAATATTAAATCCAAAGCCATTGACAGCGTGGAATACAGAGTCATCATCAAAGAAGAGGTAGCTAACTCCGAGTTAAAAACAGTGTAAATGAAAACGGATACGACCTATATTGCAGAGCTCAACTACAATACACTTGGAACGGATTTCAAGCTGGAGATCGTCGCTGCCAATCTTCTCAAATATTACCGGATGAGCTCCAATATGTTCATTAAACGAATTGGAATAAACGACCGCCCTTTCCTGAAAGACGTAAGAAATATTTATACCAACAGTTATGGTTTTGAAGATGAAACTTTGGTGTTGGAAACCTATCGCGAAAGTATTTATGATTATCTTCCTGAAGGACTTTTTCATCCACCTTCATTGGGGAACTACAATAAAAATGTAGAAGGTGTTGTAAACGAAATCCGGAAGCAAAGGCAGGTAGAAGAAAATGCAAGGAATTTTTTCCAACCCTTTGAAATCGAAATTTTTAATACAGAAGTTGCCGCGCTGATCAAAGAAACTGAATTTGATATCGCTGACAAGTCTGATACTTTAGTGAATACACTTTCTGAACTTTGGCCTTTGCTGAAAAAAGTGGATAAAGAAACTGCTCGCACATTTTTTTATATTCTGCCGTTTCTGCATGAAGTTAGAGGTAACAGGCGGTGGATAGAGCGGTTTCTTAGTGCATTTTTAAGAGTAAAGGTTGAAATCGGTTACCGCCCAAATGTAATTGATCATAAAGATGATGAAGAGGGCTTTACAAGATTGGGAAAAACCAGATTGGGGATTACTTTTATCCCCAACGGTCAACATATGGATGGCGAAAGAAACTGGCAGCTCAATATTGGGCCGCTACCTTACAATCAAATCGATAAGTATGTTCCGGGGCATCCGTTCAGGAAATTGCTTCAGGCGATTTATGATTATTTAATCCCTATATCGGTAAAGATCTTTGAAAATTTTATCACTGTGAAAACCGAACAGTCATTTCTCTTGAACGACAGGGGTGAAAGTTCGCATTTAGGTTATAGTACTTTTATCTAATATTTAATATATTTATTGCATAGTAAGATTTTATGGAGTTTGCTTCAATCAAAGGCGTTTTTTTAAGGTATTTGTTAATGCCTCTTTTTGCTGCGGTTATGATTTTTATGCTGGGAGCCATCCGAAAAGGTCGGCCTGCCATAAAAATTAAAACGATTATAATTTATGTGCTGGTTTGTGCGCTTGCCATCGCATTGCCGGGATTTTTGGGTTTTTCGGGGAATCAGTATAATCCTTATTGGTATCTCTTCGCAATGTTATTTTATCTGGGTATAGGAATTTTGCATGTAAATATGCTCCACAGATATTTCAGAAAGCATTATAACGTTATGTGGAAGGCTATTCTTTTTGAAGCCGTTCTCACTATTACCTGTCTTGTGGCAGGTGGATATTTATTCGCCGTGATTTTCAAATGGGTGGGGAAGGGACTTGGAAACGAATATTGGGCTGCAACCAGTGCAATGATCTTTATCATCCCACTTCTTTTTTATTACACTTATATCCAGTTCATCAGTATTCCATTTGATATTTATAAAACCTGGCAATATGATGCGGAACAGAAACCTCACGATTTTAAAGGGATTGATTTTGACAAGCTGATGGTTCTGAACGTAGAACTGAGTAAAAATGCCGAAGACCCGCAAAGGTTTAACATTAAAGCGAAAACATTACCTACCGGAATTACTTTTGGAGACTGGTTTTTCCGCGTGGTTGATGATTATAACTTTAAAAACGCAAACTCACCGATCCAACTGGTTGATGATAACGGAGTCCCATATTTTTGGATTTTCTATGTGAAGAAATCCTTTTTTAGTATGAGAAAGTACATCGATTTTGAAAAGGAAATTAGCGAAAACTCACTCACCGAAAACGAAGTAGTGGTTTGTAAAAGAGTCCTTAATTATCAGGAAGAAGGCAGGTAAAAAACAAAAAAAACATAAAAATGATAGAACCAATTAAACATTTTGCAGTAAACTGGGTGGACGGAATGAAAATCTCCCGCGAACATTTTGTACAGCAGGAAAATTTTGTGATCGATTCCATACGGGACGCCAATTCATTGCCGGTTAACAAGTTCAATTACGGATTGTTACCGGTTCATGACCATTATTCGGATAAAAATATTTATGAAATTCATAACACTGCAACCAATGATGCGCAGTTGATCATAAAAAAATTAACCGCGATAACAGTGGCAGGACACCGCATCGAAATTTCTGACCATAAAGCCAATATCAGAAGTTTAAACAAGAATACTGCTAACGATCAGGAAGATAGTGATGGCCAATTCTATATTCTTGCTTCAGTAAATCCTTTCGAAAAGATACCTTTCGGAGAAATAGATGCAGAAGAAATTCCGCCAAGGCATCCTTATTCAAAGCCCAATTACAGGATAGAACTTGTAGAAACTTCAATTTTGAACAGCAGCTATTCCGGGGGAAATTACTTGATTCTTGGGAAAGTAGCCATTAAATCCGGAATTGCACAAATTGACAATAATTTTATCCCACCGTGCACTTCGGTTGAAAGTCATGTAAAACTCGTGGAATATTATAACAGTTATTCCCATTCGATGAGCAATTTAAGGCATTTTGCTTTTAAAATTTTGCAAAAAACAGCTCATAAAAACCAGAACAACGAGTTGGCAAATAACGTAAAAACAATTTGTAAAACAATAATCGACCATGTAAGTGAAAACTATTTTAGTTTCAAAAATGTGGTGATACATCAGCCGCCAATTTTTATGATGAATATTTTCTCAAAATTGGGACTCTACATTTACAATGATACACAATTGATGATACCCGCCGAGATGGAGGAAATGCTGAATTACAGCTTGGAATGGAGCGAGGTCGCACCGCACACATTGCTAAACCAGCTTTCTGCAGTCGCTGAAATAGATTACAGCCACCATGACAGCGGCGATGTTTTTTTTAATATCCAAATGATGCTTAGGAGCCTGGAACAAATTTTAGGAAAATTAAGCGAACTGGATTATATAGGACAGCGCAAGGAAAATATCATTGTAAATGAACAGGAGGTAAGATCTACCATCGACCCTAAAAAAGGATGGAGCGTGATCGATTAGGGGAAGTACCTGCAAATATTATTCAGCTAAAAAACTAATGGTTATGGTAAACAATTCAAATACAATTACCCGTTTCTCCATTGCTGAAAACGATTACTATTTCAAGCAATTTTTACTGAAAATGTTGCTCGAGCACCCTTTGTACAGGATTGTGAACGATTGCAATAATGGAAATGAGCTTATCAACAGGCTTTACCGCAAACAGGAAGATGTTTTTATCATCAGTTTATTCATGCCTATTCTTTCGGGTCTGGAAGCTATAAAATATATACGCCAAACAGATCAGAAAACGCCTATTCTAACCTATTCCGCAACGTATCAGGACGATATGGCAGAAATACTGAACAAAATCCCCAACGCGTTTTATTGCCAGAAAAACAGCATCATTATGAGGGATATACTGCGGAACTGTATCCTCTCCAAAACATCCAGCTATGAAGAGTATAAGCGAGAGTGGGCATTGCAGTCACAAAATGTGCATGAATACATGGAGCGGCAGAAACGGCAGCAACAGGAGCTTACTGTCACCGAAATTCAGATCATAAAGCTTTGCTACGAAGGCTACAGTAATAAGGAAATTGCAGACCGAATCAGCCTAAGTTCAAGAACCATCGATACTTATATCACCCGGCTAACAGAGAAACTCGGACTGAAAAGCAAACTGGATTTAGCAAGATTTTGTGTGGAAAACGGATATTACAACTCAAGTATTTAATAAAAATGATTTCATACGGACAAAAAACACTCAACAGGAAAGATGTAAGGAAGGCAACATGGCGTTTCATTACCTCGTTTTTGGTTCTTACACTGGCTGGTTTTCTAACGGTTTTTCTCTTTTTCAAAAGCTCTAATCAGCAGAATAAGAATATGCGGAAAGATCTTGATGCCTACCACAATGTCATCGGTAAAAATGAAGCCCTCAAAATAAAAATGGACAGTATTTACTACAAATTGTCATTGCTCAATACTGACAGGGTAAGCAATCAGATCGAACTTAGAAACCAAATTTTTGAAGATTTAAACGACAGCAGAAATTTTATTGGTGAGGACAGCTTGGTTGACCTTAAACATTATACCAAGTTGCTACATGATATTGAACCCATGATTTCATTCAAAGATGAACTGATGAAGCTCAACAGCCAGGAGAACGCGGTTTACAACCAGCTGCAGGACTGTTTGGGAAAAGTGGGCCGCGCCAATGCCCAAATCGTTGCAGCGCAGCAACGGGAAACACCGAGAGGAAATTTGTTTAAAAGGTAAATTTTAATATTATGCAGGTTAGTATTACATTATCAAATAAGGAAAAAAGGCATTATTTTATCTATCTGTTGGGGATGCTTTTGTTAGCTGTCTCTGTTATTTCCTATATTGTTTTAAGCAAAGCCGGAAATCCTTTTTCAGAAGCAGATATGCATTCAGTTATGATCCTTCAGGACAAAACTAAGTTTAATGAAGCTGCAAAATCGGTTCATAAACAGATGGACAGCACTTTTGTTAAAATTAATAAAATGGATCCCGAAAAAGCTACGCCTGTCGAAAAAAATAATATTGAGGTAGGGATCACCAACATCAACCGCACTTTCGAAGGTACTACCTCTACCGACCCTCGCAAAAGTTCTTATCAGCAGATTGCAAAATTCTACGAAATGTATTATCAGGATAAGAAAAGCATTGTTACAACCAAAGAGAATCTTCAGCAGTTCGACAAGCAGCTGCAGGATTGCATGATAAGGTTCAATGATAAAAAACAGCAGATGAACCAACGGTAGAAATTCTGCAAAAAAAATTAAAAACCAAAAAATAGATGAAATATGAATTATGTACAAAAAAACAGAAGAAATATCCTGCTGATTTCCGCCGGGGTCGTGCTTTTGGTGGCACTCATACTTTTGGCGACCCAAAAAAAAGAATTCAGTTCAGATGATATTGTGGCGACAGTATATCCTATTTCGCTCAATGTTGGGGACACCCTGAAATTTGAGGACAATTCACCGTTTGGCAAATCGCACAAGTGGGTTTTTAGTGATGGATATCAGTCACTTAACAAAAAGGGACATCACGCGTTTGCGAAGGCCGGTTTCTACCCGGTTACATTATTTATTGATGATAAGTACAACAAAACTTTCAATGTGGTTGTTTCTGGGGCAGGACAGATAGTGCAGGAAAAACTTCGCCAGCCAACAATAATTGATGCACCGACACAGGCAATGCAGTTCAGCAATGTCTTTTTTAGAGCAGAAACTACAGATGCTAAAATGTTTACCTGGAAATTTGGGGAAAGCGGCGGTGTTGATGCCAGAACACAAATGGCTAGCTATGCCTTCAAAACTCCTGGAAGGTACATTGTGACGCTCATTACCGATACCGACCAGGAACCGGTCATTCACCACATCAATATTTTGCCGGCATATCCTGAAATTGAAGAAGTTGTAGCACCGCCTCCACCGCCTCCAACCGAAGCTGAAGTTTTCAGCAAGATTAATGACGATTTCCGTTATCACCTTCAGCAGATTGCCAATGGAAACAATTTTAATTACCATTATAACTATTTAAAAAATACGTATTTGTGTGGTAAGAACAATGTTTCGGTCGCAGCGAATGATAAGAATAATTCATTTTATAACTATTGCATGGGTCTGCAGTTCGACAAAAACAACCTTATCCAGGAAGTAAAAACTACTGTAGATACGGGGCAAAACTGTGTGACGAAGGTCGAAGTGAAACAGAGCAAACAATAATTAAGTAAAACGTTATGAAAATCAATTATAAAAACCCGATACTTTTCTTAGGAGCCGCATATTTACTCACTGCCTGTACGGTAAAACTGCCGTCAGAAAAGACACCGAAATCATCCTATTATGGCGTTATCGACAAAATAACGATGAACGATGGCTACCCGGCAAACCAGGAAGCGTGGATTGTTATTTCAGACCGTCACAACAATACCGTTTTTATGGATAAGGGCAGCGAAAAATCTCAAAAAGAAATAAAATTTTTAGAACCGTTATTAGTCGTTAAAAGTAAGCCATCAAAAGGACTGGTCAAAGTTGCAGAGTACAATGCAGACGCTTTGATGAAAAAACTGCCGTCAAACTCCATTAAAACCTATGGCTGGATCCCGGCCAATCAACTGTTGCTTTGGACTAATGCTGTTAAAAACAGCCAGAGTGGATTCAGTATTAAGGCTGCAGTTGTCCCTAATAGTTCAGATGTGCTGAAAAACAGCGAAAAATATTTGAAAAACGACTCTGTTTTGGTATTTACCTCACCCGACCTCAGCAAAACTACCAAAACCAAGCTGCCGGTAGGACAGCTTGTGTATATTTACAAGCATGCCGAAAATGCTAAGAGATATCTGATTGGAAAAACGCCTACAATAAAAATTGATAGTATTGATAAAAGCGTTTACGGTTGGGTGAGTTCCAATATGGTCGCGGCATGGGGAGACAGGACAGCACTTCGGGTTTCCCCGGATTACCAGTATACCGAAGAAAATAACCTGGCTATAAATAAAACAGGTGCTGCAGATTCCACAGCGCACTCTTATTTCAGACTTTCTGACTCTTACCACAGAACACCGGTAGAGAATCTCATCGCGGTGTCACCCGCCGAATTAGACAAAGAAAATAAGGCCAGATTTTTCTCCAACGCGTTGGATTACCGTAAAAACTTCGTGTATAATGTGGCCGGCAATTCACTGTATTTTGAAAGATATAAGGATATCATCAATAAAAGCAAAAATCTCAACATTGTCTTTGTAATGGACATCAGTAACGAAAATTCCCAGAATACGGCAATGGCAAAATCTTCGTTTCAGGATATCCAGCTGAAACTTAAAAATATTGAGTATTATAAAAGTATGAATTTCGGCGCTGTTTTATATAAAAACAATACTTGCGGTGAAAATGTAGCAGTTTCACCATTCACCAGAGATTTTGAAATGGTTTCTAAATTTATAGAAGAGCGCCTGAAATACGAGCAGTGCAACAGCTATGGCGGACAGCCTATGCAGGAAGGATTAAGCGTGGCGGGAGATTTACTTGCACCGTTCAGTGATGAAACCAATATAGTTGTTTTAGTAGGTTCTACGGCGGGCAATGGCTATATCAATAGCGCCGTGAGCAGCCTTTCTGCCGCCAGAGCAAAAATTATTTCTTACCAGACCATTTCCGGAGCTTCGGACACCTACAATAATTTTGTGCTTCTGTCCGAAAATCTCGTGACCAACACTGCCAAAAACATTGCCGAGTTAGAAAAAGAGCGGTCTGCAAACCAGAGTATCGTTCGAAACCGGAACAATTATAATCTGCAGGAAGGAGAAGAAGGCATATTTTCTTTGGATTATCCTAAAACCAGCATGTCGCAGGGATTTGTAATTTTTCCTAAAAAGGGGGAGATGAATTCCAGCGCATTGTTGGCAAAAGCTTTGGACAGTTTAATTTCACAGGTTACTTACCAAAACAGGGAAAGTGAAAGAACGCTGACCAGCTACTTTAAATCCGTAGTGGGTGCGTCAAAAACCGAATTCAGACCCGATTTCAGAGGTCAGTTTCCGGATGCACCGGCTAAAATACCGGTGGAAACCGCATCACAGCTCATTACTTACGAAAACCCTTTCCTTACTGATGGAACGTATGACAATAACTTTAAAGATTATTTTCCGGCGGTGCAAAAAGGAATTTTGCTTTCTGAGGAGGAATACGATAAGCTGAGAAAACTTTATCTGGAAATATATCAGCAGACAAAGCCTTTTAGTCCGGATTTTTCACAAAGCAATGCAGTGAACGCATATCTGGAAGTATTAAAAAAGAACAATATCTCTACTGACGGCTTTAGTAAGAGCAATTTCAGAAGAAGATCGATGGCTTATTCTGTAGCACATTCCACAGGTTTTGATAATGCCAATGAAGAGATGCTTTCCAGATACGAGCTTAGAGGCTGGAAAAGGTCCAAAGTGTTGTCTCAGGAAGATGTAAGATCTTACTTCAAACAGTACATGGTTTTGGCTAACCGTCTTTTGGACAATAAAAACAGTCCGAAGGTGATGATTGAGCAGAACGGAGAAATATTTTATTGGCTTAATGAGTATTTTATGCCGATGATTAACCCTAAAGAAAGTTTATAAAACAATCGGCCGAAACTAAGAAGTTTCGGCTTTTTTAGACCTTTTTTTGCTATGAAACAAGGATTTGAAATATATAAGGTTTCTCCAAATGAAACGTTAGAGAAGATAGCTGACAAGTTCGACATGAACGCTGATCAATTGCGCAGTTTTCATAACCTGTATTGCAATGAGGCGGGTTTATTGTGGTTTAACAGTTTCGTAGGAATTGAAAAAATATTGGTGCCTAAAAACTTTAAATCGGCTGCAGAAAGAAAAAAAGAGCACGAAAAATATTTCCCGCGCAATCTCCTTTTCGACGGATTTTATCATGAAACTTATCAGGTAAGGGAGGTTTTTGAGGATTATGGTAATAAAAGACTTGAAATAGAATACCAGCTTGAACTTAAGATACAAAAAGAAGAAGAGGACCGAGTTGTATATGTTCATACTGAAAATCATAGAAAAAACTTGCAGCCCGCTGACGATAAAATAAGTTCGATTTCCATTGCTTGTATGGAGGCCATAAATCCTGTAGGTTTTTTATTGGATAAAGAAGGGAAACTGAAACAGCTTGCTCATCCTGATCTCTATTTTAAAAGGTTTTCGGAAAAACGAAAAGATATTGAAGACTTTCATACTGGAGAAATCGCAGTTCTGCTTTTTGATAAATTTCAGGAAAATCTTAAAGATGAGCATTATATTTTTGAAAAGTTCAGTTCTACACTATTATTTCAATCTCTCTTTTTCGGAATGAACTGGTTTCATAAAAATAATACGTGGCTAGAAAAAAAGATTCTGAACATCAATTCATTTCCAGTAGAGATAAAATTTCAAGCCGTTTATGAACATGAAGAATCCGAATTTGCCAAAACAAAAATTAGTGGAACAGTGGCCGAACAGCTTGATATGTTGTATTTTTTGGTTGGAAAAAGAAGGAGTGAAGAAATACAAAATCCTGTTAAAGCTAATTATAATGTCACTTATTTGACAGATAAACTGCAGAAAACACTGAATTCAGTTGAAGCAAACATTACCTTTTTCGTGGATGACCGTCAGTATTCTTCTCACACACTTCATATTTCATCTGAGATTAACTGAATCGTAGTTTTACTACAATTCGTGAAATCGTTTGAAAATCCGAGTGTCTCATTTAAAATTTTTCTAATTTTAAAGTACCAAATCCTAAATAATATAAAAATGGCCGATAATGAGCACGACGGAAAATATTTCGTAATTCCACGAGGAAAGGCGAAATGCAATCAGGGCGTTACCTTCCCAAACTTCAAAGTAACGAGCCACCAGAAGCACTACTGGAACGATGCGGACGGAAATGCTGATTATCTCGCAGTTACTGAAGACGACACCACGTTTAATCCTTCAGCACAACCTTTTGGAACACAGTGCAAATTGCAGCCAACATCCAGCGGCTACAAACCCTGCAGCTACGCTCCGGCTGGAAAGTGGCAGAAATGCTATGATAAGGTGAAGGTAATGGGCAAAAGCTGCGTTACCGAAATTTCGGAACTACAATGCGTCATCGGCGGAAAAATTACTGTGATGAAACACGGTCAGCAAAGCGAGACAGGGAAGGGAAATGTAAAAAATGCCGATCCAAGGGAACAGCATGTGTATAATCCTTTTGTGGATTTCGAAGAGTTCCGGGAGGAGGTATTAGGAAAAGAGGGCGAAGCTTGGTAAAAAAAACCTTAAAATTATGGGAAAGAAAGGCGTTTCATTAATCAAGGGTGCTACCAGACCCACGGTGGGGAAACTTATCACCTACAATATTGCAGACTGGTATCCGGATACACCTGCATCGGAAAGAAGGCCACAAAATGTGACCTGGGAGCTTTTCAAGAAGCGTAAGAGTGGTAAATTTACCACGACAACAATCAAGAAGAAAGGTGTAAACACTTTTACTTTTGGTGAAGGAGCTGTGGGCAGTACCTATCTTTTACATGGATATCTGTATCATCCTGAAGGGGATGGGCTCATCATTACCCCACAACCTGCTGTGATTCCCAAGATCGAAAAAGTAGTTTTGCAATATATTGACGATACTCCTGGAGAAAAATTCAGTTTCAAGGAGAAACTGCGCTGCAAGGCATTCTGTACTAATATGCTGAATAAGGAGCTGGTCTTCACACTATGGGAAGACGATGCGAAGGATAAAGGACACGATCCAAGCAATAAAGCTATTGCCAGCAAAAAAGCAAATGTGAAAACCGACGGTATTGCTACAGCCGAATTCACGCTCACGGAGGCATTAATGAAAAAGGCGATGGAGGGTGAAGTTGATGTAAAACAACTGGAGTTTTACGTAACTGTAGAATATTTCAAACACAAAAAACATCCAACAGGAAATGTGTACGTAAATAATCCTGAAGCAAAAATTTATCCCGAGAAGAAGAGCCAGAAGAAACCTGCGACACCACCCGCTGCTCCAGGTTCACCAGCAGAGCAGAAGGGCAAGAGCCAAAAAGTAGAAAAAGGGATTTTAGACAAGATAGGAGAGACATGGGATGAGCTTTGGGATTGGTGGGAAACAAAGGGGACCGCAAAAAAAGACCAACAACCAACAGTGCAAAAGCCTAAAAGTACGAAGTCGGCGGCGAAGGTTGAAAATAGTAAAGCAACGTCGCAAACCTGCGGAGGTAAATACTGCATCAAAAAAGGAGATAAAAGCGAACTCATCAGAGAAATCAATATACGGCTTGCTGGTTTTGGTGGAAACGTTCCAACGGATGAATTTACGGATAGGACTGAAAAAATGATTAAACAGTTCCAAAAAGATTATATGAAAGTCCCCGAGACAGGGAAAATCTGTGGAAATGTTTTAAGAGCTATTGATGAGTTTCAAAGCAAGTATCCATTAAATTTCGATGAAATAAGATGTAAATGTGGTTCATGTAATGGATTTGGAAAAGAAAGAAATAGTGAAGAATATCAAAATGCTAAAATATTAGAAAAACATAGGAAATTTGAATATCCAGGTGTTCATAGAAGTTTACTTTGGTGTTATCGAGCAACATTATTTTACGTAAATAGAGATGCTCATTTAAATTTTAAAACAAAATGGGTTGAGTCTGGTTATAGATGTCATAATCACTATATTTATATTAGAGATAAAACCACCAACCATTGTGGTAAAGCATTAGATATTCATTATAATATTCTCAGTACTGGAAAAAGGACTAAGAGTAATAGTGACATGAATAAAATAAGAAAAGAAATCTTTAAAAAATATACTGGAGCGAAAGAAGATTGGAATTCAGGTAAAGATATCTTTTATTTAGAATCATTTGCAACAACATGGATTCATGTTGATGTTAGGGAATTTTCTCAAGAATATTTGGTTAAGAAGTATTTTGTGAAAAATACTTCAGATTTAAATGGCAAAAATATCATAACATTAGCAAATGAGCTTGGGTATGGGAATATGTGTTTATGTGGTGGTAATTTTAAATCTACACAACAACAAAAACCAACAAAAAATGAGAAATCTAAGTGGTCACACACAGAATTTGCAAATTTAATTGCTAAAGAAGAATCAAGAGATAATTATAATATTTGCAATCAAACAAAGGGAGGTTTGAAAATAATAAATAATTTAAAAATTGTTGAGCTAACAATAAAAGAAGTACAAGAAAAACAGAAAAATAGAGATGTTTTTGCAGTTGGTAGATATCAATTAATTCCCGATACATTGAATAGTGCAATTAGGAATTTAGGACTTGATACTAATGAAAAACTTAATGAAGAAATCCAAGATAAAATTTTCGATGAATATCTAATTAAAGTAAAGAGATCTAAAGTTATAGATTTCCTTGAAGGAAATGGAAATGTTGAAGATGCAATGTATTCATTGGCACAAGAATGGGCTAGTATCGGTGTTGAAAAAGGTAAACGCATAAGTGATAAAATTATTAAGAAAGATAAAAAAGTGGTAAAAAGAATTGTAAGACATGCAGAAGGAGGCGAATCTTATTATGCGGGAGATGGACTTAACAAATCACATATCACACCTGAACAAATGAAAAACGCACTAATTAATTCTAAAAATGAAAACAAATAATATTTTAATTCTATACATTTTATTCTCCCTATTTATAGGATGTAAAAAAAATGAAAAAAACCAAAATACAACAAGTGTTTTGGATACAAAGAAAGTAAGAAAAACTGATGCTTTAAATAATAAAATTAATGCCGTAGAGAAAATAAGGGATAAATCATTTGTTATTAGCTGCGGAACAAGTTGTGCAATGACCTACAGTGCAGAGCAAATTATAAAGAACAACTCTATTTTTAAAGTCAAATTTAATGTAGACAACTATATTAATGAAGAGCTAGCAGATACATACAAGGAAACATACTCATTTATATATGATAAATCTAATAATATTGATAAAATCCTTCTTGAAGGAACAAATCAAAATGCATTAGAGACACTTCCATATGGAGCAAAAGAATCTTTTATAGAATTTAGTAAACAGTTATTAAAACCTACAACAAATACTGGTAATTATTTTAAATTTTCAAGTTCAATTTTGCCTTATAAAAAGAAAATTGACATAAATAAAATTAATTATAATTCAATGTTAGTAAGCAATGTAAATGGTTTATCTAAATTTGCTTGTGGTGAAAAAGAAGTAAGATATATTCCATTAGATAAAAGAGAAAAAGTAAATATTATACTAGTTCCCCAAGATTGTGGTGATATGCCATATCGATTTTATTTAGTTTGTATTTATAACAATTCTGTTGTTTCAAATTTATATGTTGAAGGTGAATCTCATGAACCTGAAAGTGATGGACCTGCTGAAAAAACAAATTTTACAATAGATGAAAATTCTATATTAATTGTAAACACAATAAATAAAAATTTTGAAATCGGAGTAAATGATGAAAAAAAATACCAAATCCAAAATGATGGTAATATTGTAAAATTGTAAAGGTGTTTCATTATTTTGGAAATTTAATGTAACATATAAGAGTTGAAAACAAGGCTATGTATAGTTCCCCCCAAAGTTTGGACAGCAAATCTTAAAAGTTAAGTTTGATTTTGTGTGTTTTTGAAGGTAGCAGTTTTGCATATTTCCACATAGGAAAAATCCTTTCAAAGATTTTTCCGTGTAGTGTGGGAATGTGTAAAACTGCGTGAACTTTCATTATGCTGCTTTTTTCTCCTTTTGGTTAAACATTTGTGCAGGAACTTCGTAACCTAAGCTTTGGTGTCTCCTGCTGTGGTTGTAGTAGGCAAAATACTTGTTCAAACCAATATAGCACTCTTTTCCGTCTTGATAGGCATAAAGATAAACATTTTCATATTTTACGCTTCGCCAGAGCCTCTCGACAAAGATATTGTCCAGTGCCCGGCCTTTGCCATCCATACTCTGGCGGATGGTTTTGTGGGATTTCACATATTCGGTAAACAAGTCTGAAGTGAACTGGCTTCCCTGATCGGTATTAATGATTTCAGGCTTTCCGTAGGTTTCGATGGCTTCATCCAGAACATCGCGGCACCACTCCGCGGTCATCGTGTTGCTCAGGCTCCAGCCCACCACATAGCGGCTGTAGAGATCGATGATGGCAACAAGATACAGGTATCCGCCCCTTACCGGGATATAGGTGATGTCCATCGCCCAAACCTGGTTGGGATGGGTTATGGGCAGGTTCTTCAGCAAATACGGAAAAATTTTATGCTTTTTTCCCTTCCCTTTTTTGCTGGTGCTGGGTCCGGGAGCAGAAGCGCTGATGCCCATCAGTCGGTAAAGCCGCTCCACACGCTTTTTATTGACTAAAAGCCCACAATCTTTATTGAGCCACTGCACCATTCTGGGAACGCCCTTCCAGGGATGTTCCATAAACTCCCTGTCTATCATCTCCATCAGCTTCAGGTTCAAATCGCTCTCCGGAACTTTTTTGTAATAATGGCTGCTGCGAGAGATCTGTAAAAGTTCGCACTGCTTCTTTACGCTGATTTTTTCCCCCTTGCCGATGTGTGTTTTTCTTTCCGAGACACTCTGCTTCATGACAAGGCTTTTTTTAAAAAATCAATCTCCATTTTCTGCTGGCCGATCACTTTGTAAAGCGATTCTACATCTTCTTTTTTCTCTTCTGAAGCCTTCTCCTTACCGAAAATCTCCGCTCCGTTCTTGAGGAACTCCTTTTTCCAGGTTGTAATCTGATTGGGATGCAAATCGTGCTTTTTGGCAAGTTCGTGCAGTGGAAGACGCTCCGACAAGGCTTCTACGACAACCTTGAACTTAAACTGCGAATTGAATTTTCTTCTCTGTGACATATTGTAAATTTAATAGGTTTTTTCCAACTAAACTTACTGTCCCATTTTCGGGGGGAACTATAATCGCTGAAGTCTGGAGCAGGGTAAACGAGATCAACTTTGCTTATATCCAGCCGGGGAAACCTACACAGAATGCCTATATCGAACGCTTCAACCAAACCTACAGAAATCAGATCCTGGATGCATATACATTTGAAAGTTTGGATGAAGTAAGGAGCGTGACAGCGGAATTTGTAAGGGTTCACAACTATGAAAGACCCCATGATTCGTTGGGTGGCCTCTCACCTGTGATGCGGAAAAATGGACAGCAAGCACAGGCTAATGCCAGCACTTTTCCTGCCCGCTTTTCCACATCCGACAGCAACAGCTGTAAAATATCAAGAAAAAATTCTACTTTTGAAGAGTACTGAAAATGGGGAGTCTACATGGTGAGTCGTGAATCTGAATTTTTACGACTCACCAAAATGTTCAAAAGACGCCTGTTCATCGGAGTGTACATATTTTGAACATCTTGTGATGTGGTGCGTTTTAGAATAAATTGCTAAACCTTAAAACTCCACATATTTCGAACTACAATTTGAGTTTCTTTCTTAAAAAATTAAAGAGCAAAGACCAGAACACCATCGTTGACGCGCTCATTAACAGCGGGTACATACGGCTATGGCTGCCATTACCGACATCTTAAGATGTTTTCCTGCTGATATTCACTAAGATGTGATTCGTATCCCGTAGGACGTGCCCGCCTTCGTGGAATTATCCACAAAAGTTGCAATGTAATTTTCTGATTTTAAAAATAAATTGATATTTTTACCCTTCGCGAAATTACTTTAACTATGAAAAAAAGATTTGTCCTGCTTTTCTCTGCAGGTTTGCTCACGAGTTGTGCTGTCAATTTAGGTTACGAAGGAAAAGCTTTCAAAAAATCTTATGAATCCATTACCGTTGCAGATTTGAAGAAGCATCTTTATACCATCGCTTCTGATGAAATGGAAGGCCGCAATACCGGTAGCGAAGGCCAGAAGAAAGCCGGCAGATTTATAATCGGCGAGTATCAAAAAATGGGAGTTTCTTATCCGAAAGCGCTGGGAAGCTTTTACCAGAAAGTTCCGTCTGCTTATCTTGGAACACGTAGGGGAAATGCCTATCCCGATTCCGAAAATATCCTTGCTTATATTGAAGGGACTGAGAGGCCTCAGGAGCTGATCGTGATTTCTGCACACTACGATCACGTGGGTAAAAACGCAGCGGGAGAGGTTTACAACGGTGCTGATGACGATGGCAGCGGGACAGTGGCGCTGATGGAAATTGCGGAAGCTTTTAACAATGCAAAAAAAGCCGGGAAAGCCCCAAAACGCTCTGTGCTGATCCTGCACGTGACAGCCGAGGAAATCGGTTTGGTAGGTTCCCGATATTATTCAGAAAATCCGGTGTTCCCGCTGGCAAATACGGTGGCTAACCTGAATATTGATATGATCGGCAGGAGCGATAAGGAAAACGAAGGTAAAAATTACGTTTACGTCATCGGTTCCGATATGCTTTCTACAGACCTGAAAAAGATCAACGAGGCCGCAAACAGCGCCAACACCAAACTGGAACTGAACTACAAGTACGACGATCCGAACGATCCGCAAAGGCTCTATTACCGTTCAGACCATTATAATTTTGCGAAGAACAATGTTCCGGCGGCTTTCTTTTTCGACGGCATTCACGAGGATTATCACAAAACGACAGACGATCCTGAAAAAATTGATTACGAACTGCTGAAGAAAAGAACGCAACTGGTTTTTGCCACGGCTTGGGAGCTTGCAAACCGTAATGACAGAATTGTTGTAGACGGTAAAAATACCCGCTAAAAACTGAGTAATATCATAGATTAAATTCCTGCATTTGCTGCGGGAATTTTTAATTTTTCTTAAATTTGGCCTTCCGGCCTCATAGTTCAACGGATAGAATAGAAGTTTCCTAAACTTTAGATCCAGGTTCGATTCCTGGTGAGGCTACAACCCATTAGAGCAACTGCAATTCTTAAAATATGAGACATAAGCTTTTACTTTTAATCTGTGTGTTTCAGCTTGTATTCGGTACCGGTTTTTTTCCTGGCCAATATTATGAAACTCCTGTTAACAGGGAACTGCAGGATACAAAACTGGCTAAATCCTTTAATTTTCTCGTGATTGGCGACTGGGGCAGAAACGGCGAATTCCATCAAAAATCTGTTTCAAACCAAATGAATATTGCATCGAAAACGCTTGGTGCAAATATGATCATTTCCGTGGGCGATAATTTTTATCCGAATGGTGTTCAAAGCACTCAGGATCCGCAGTGGAAGCAGTCTTTTGAAGATGTTTACCCGCAATACGACCTCAATAAACCGTGGTACAGTGCGATGGGCAACCACGATTACTACGGTGACCTGCAGGCACAGATCGATTATTCGAAAATCAGCAGAAGGTGGAACGTTCCGGCGCTTTATTTCACGCAATATTTTCAGTTGGAAGAAAAATCGGGACAGGCGGCGTTTATATTTATCGATACCAATCCGTTTGTGAGCAAATACCGCAAGTATGATGGTATGATGGGGGAAAATGTGAAAAAACAGGACACCCAGAAGCAATTGGCATGGCTGAAATCAGAGCTTGAAAAAGCCAAAAAAATCGCCAAATGGGTTTTTGTTGTGGGGCACCATCCCTTATACACGGGCGGAGTGCGCAAAACTGCTGAAGAAACTGAAGAAATCAGAAAAATCTTCGAACCGGTATTTCAAAATTATGGTATCGATGCCTATTTCTGCGGTCACGAGCACGATCTGCAGGTCATTAATCCAAAAGGCAAAGTGTTGCAGTTTCTTTCAGGAGCGGGAAGCGCAATCAGAAAGTCCGGCGAAACCGACGGGACGCACTTTGCAGCTTCTGACGGTGGGTTCATGAGTTTCTCTCTCACTGAAAAGACATTGAGGCTTAATGTTATCAATGGTGAGGGAAAAATTCTGTTTTCAAGGGATTACAACAAATAAAAGAATCCGCCCTTTAGAGGCGGATTCAGTAGATAAAACATCTCATTTTTTTAGTTAGACAACAACAAAAAAGGAGAAGCCGACGTTGCTTCTCCTTAAGTTTTTATATTAAGTTTAATATTTTCTGAAACCGAAGAAAGTAAAACTGTTTTCACTTTGTTTCTTATTTCTATTGTAAATATAGTATTTAAAATGATACAAAACGTAAACCAAATGTTAATATTCAGTGGTTATCCACAAATTTATGTGGATAACGTTGATTATCAGTGGGTTTATTTAATTTAAGAATAAGAATTTATTTTTCTTGAAATTTTTTTCCGGTACAATTAACATCTATGAAAATTTTATTTTATAAATTTGCAGTATAACCTTGTATAATGTTGTGTAATTCTATGGGAGATTATTTGTCACTAAAAGAAACTGCTGAATTATTAAATGTAAACCCTGAAACTTTAAGGCGATGGGATAATAGCGGAAAGTTCAAAAGTTTGCGGCATCCTATTAATAATTATAGGGTTTACACCCAAGAGCAGGTCGAGAATTTTGTTAGTGATATATCAAACGAATTGATATATGTTCCAAAATTGAAATTTATAACCGAAGAAAAAGCTATTCCTTTTTTTGAAACAAAATTTGGTTCTCTTTTTAATGCGGACGCCCTTGAACTACTTCGGCAGCTTGATAGTAATTCTGTAGATTTAATATTTGCAGACCCACCATATAACATTAAAAAAGCTCATTGGGATATTTTTTCCTCACAAAATGAATATCTGGAATGGACAAGAGAATGGGTTATTGAGGCTCACAGAGTCTTGAAAGATAATGGTTCATTATATATTTGTGGTTTTTCTGAGATATTGGCAGATATTAAATTCGTAACGTCTAAGTACTTTCACAGTTGTAAATGGTTGATTTGGTTTTATAGGAACAAAGCAAACCTGGGAAAAGACTGGGGCAGGTCGCATGAAAGCATTTTATTGTTAAGAAAATCTGGTAAATTTATTTTTAATATAGACGAAGTACGTATTCCATACAATGACCATACTGTGAAATATCCGCAGAGGTCACAAGCTGACTCTTCTCAATATTCTAATTCTGCAAAAAACAATTATGTGTGGGAACCAAATCCGCTTGGTGCAAAGCCGAAAGATGTTTTGGAGATCCCAACTATTTCAAACGGTTCCTGGGAAAGAAGTTTACATCCTACTCAAAAACCTGTGGAATTATTGAGAAGAATAATTTTATCCTCGTCAAATAATGATAGCGTTATTTTAGATCCTTTTGGCGGTTCTGGTACTACCTATGCTGTGGCAGAAGCGTACCAAAGAAAATGGATTGGTTGCGAATTAAGTAAAGAATATTGTACCGCCATTCAAGATAGGATTTTAGACGAGTCGCATATACAAAGAATTTTAGTTGGAAATGATGAAATCAGTTCACAAAAAAGAAGAAAAAAATTAAGAGGTTAATAGAACGCTTAAATCATCTGCAAGCAAATCAGAAAATCTTTTCATATATCTTGAATAAGGCTCTTTCAAGGCGTTGGGAGGTGGATCAAGGTAGTAAATGCCTTCTAATTCAGTTAAAAATTTTGTGTATACCATAAACAAGCCTGAAACTAAGGTGAAACTTATGTTGCTGTCTTCCTTTCTTTGAACGTCATTCAGAAAAATACCAATAACTTTCTGGGGATGTTCAACAAAACGTTCAAGTAAAATTTTATCTATAAACATTTTTCCCATCCGGTCTTTTGAAGTTGTTTTCACGGAAACTACAATTTCTTTTTCATCAATGGAGTTATTATGTGAAGCAACTTTATCAAAGGGAGATATTATAAGGTCATTTTCGCACTTGTAAATTTTACTTCCTTCTTCAGTTTCGTAAGGTATCTGTAGAATCATTCTTTTGTTTGCAATCCCAATAGAATTAAAGATAGTTTTTATTAATTCTTCGAACCTGTTACCTACGTGTTTTCGTGCGCTGTTTTGATTAACAAGCAAATCTAATCCAATTCCTATTGATTGTTGTAGAGTATAAACAACACGATCGATAATAATTTTATCCTCCTCAGATATACTTTCTTTCTTCTTGATTTTATCAAAAACAGTGAGTAGTTTGTTATATTGTTCAAGAAAAATAGCTTTATCACCTATAAAAATTCTTCTGTTAATTGGTCGTAGATATTTTATACTTCCAGCAATTAAAGATGATTGGATTAAATAATCTCCTTTTTCCTGCGAATTGCTGATAACATTTGGTAAATAATCCATAACTCTAATTGCAATATCACGAAATTCTTCAAGAGAACTTTTTGGCTTTTGCAGATCTTTATCTAATGGTAACATATTCAAAAATATAATTTTATTTTAGCTTTTCAGCAACATATCTCGCCGTATGCGATTTTTTATTTTTGATTAAATCTTCCGGTGTCCCGGTGAAAACCACTTCGCCGCCGTGTTTACCGGCTTCGGGGCCGATGTCGATGATATAATCCGCGCACTTGATGATATCAGGCTGGTGCTCAATGACAATTACTGAATGTCCCAAATTGATCAGTGCCTGAAGCGATTTCAAAAGTTTGTTAATGTCATGGAAGTGCAGTCCTGTGGAAGGCTCATCAAAAATAAACAGAGATTTTTCGGTCGTGAAACCTTTTACCAAAAATGAAGCAAGTTTGATTCTCTGAGCCTCACCACCAGAAAGCGTAGAAGAGCTCTGCCCGAGCTGCAGGTAACCCAAACCTACGTCCTGGAGCGGCTTCAGTTTGGTGACAATTTTTTCTTCATGGTTGTCCTTAAAGAATTCCAGAGCTTCATCGACGGTCATATGCAGAATGTCGGCGATGTTTTTATCATCAAACTTCACTTCCAGGATTTCCTGTTTGAAACGGGTGCCCTTGCAGGTTTCGCATTCCAGTTCGATATCGGCCATAAACTGCATCGAGACGTTGATCACGCCTTCACCCTTGCATTCATCACACCTTCCGCCATCCACATTAAACGAGAAATGCTTGGTTTTGTAACCCATCATTTTCGAAAGTTTCTGCTTTGCAAAAAGATCGCGGATGTCGTCGTAAGCCTTCAGATAAGTCACAGGATTGGAACGTGAAGATTTCCCGATAGGATTCTGGTCGATGAGTTCAATGTTCCTGATGAGTTTTTTTGGAAATTCCACCGAATCGTAATCACCTTTTTTTCCGCCCATTCCCAGCTGTATCTGGATATCATTGGTAAGGATCTCCTTCATCAGGGTCGATTTTCCTGAACCGGAAACACCGGTGATGACCGTTAAAACTTCCAGCGGAATATCGACATCTACATTCTTTAGATTATTCTGCCGTGCACCTCTTACCTTAATAAATTCCTTTGCTTTGCGTCTCTTCGCAGGAACCTTGATTTCCAGGGTTCCGGTAAGGTATTGTGAAGTTAAGGTGTCTGCGTTTTTTAAATCCTTAAAATTACCGGCAAACACAAGTTCGCCACCCAGATAACCGGCTTCCGGTCCGATATCGATGATGTAATCTGCGGCACGCATCACATCCTCGTCGTGCTCGACAACAATTACGGTATTTCCCAAATCGCGCAGGTTCTTTAAAACTTCTATTAAATTTTCGGTATCTCTGGAGTGCAGGCCGATCGATGGCTCATCCAAAATATATATCGATCCTACGAGCGAACTGCCCAACGAAGTTGCAAGATTAATCCTTTGGGACTCACCACCGGAAAGTGTGTTTGAGGTTCTGTTTAAAGTGAGATACCCGAGGCCGACTTTCAATAAAAACTCGAGTCTGGTTGTGATTTCGTATAGCAGGCGTTTGGCAATTTCTGCATCGTGATCAGAAATTTTCAAACCTTTTATTAAGGGTAAAAGTTCATCCAGTGGCATTTCAATCATCGACTGAATTGTGTGGCCGTCAATCTTCACATATTCCGTTTCCGGGCGCAGGCGCAGCCCCTCACAGGTTGGGCATGTCGTTTTTCCGCGGTAGCGGGAGAGCATCACACGGTACTGAATTTTGTATAAATTTTCTTCAACCATTTTGAAGAAATTGTCAATACTTGGAAAGCTTCTGGATTTATCGCCTTTCCATAAAAACTGTTTCTGTTCTTTGGTCAATTGATGGTAAGGTTTATGAATAGGGAAGCCACCTGCTTTTTTGATGAATGCTTTTTTCCATTCGCTCATGCTTTCTCCTTTCCAGGAAGCAACCGCATCTTCAAAAACAGAAAGGTTTTTGTTGGGAATCACCAAATCTTCATCAATACCGATTACTTTTCCGTAGCCTTCGCATTCCGGACAGGCGCCATAGGGGTTATTGAAACTGAAAAAATGGACATTCGGTTCCAAAAACTCCATACCGTCCAGCTCAAATTTATTGGAGAATTCGCGGATTTTGCCGGTATCAGGATTTTTCAGGGAGAGGTAACCGCGCCCCTCGTAGAATGCCATTTGGATAGAATCTGCAAGTCGCTGCAGGAAGCTCTCGTCCTCCTCATAACTGAAACGGTCAATCACCAGGTGTATTTCCATATCTTTTTCCGGAACGAACCCGAAACTTTCCAGGTCTTCAATTCCGGCCACATTCCCATTGATTTCAAGCCTGGTGAAACCGGAAACTTTTAAGGTGTTCAGAAGTTCTCCGAAATGGTCTTTATCAAAAATTAAAGGCACGCGAAGCAGAAAAACCGAACCTTTTTTCTGATTTTTAATATAATCCACAACATCGCTCACGCTGTCCTTTTTCACTTCCTCACCGGAAATGGGAGAGAATGTATGTCCGATTCTTGCGAAAAGCAGTTTCAGGTAATCGTAAATTTCGGTAGAGGTGCCGACTGTGGAACGCGGATTCGAAGAAATAACCTTCTGCTGAATCGCGATTGAAGGTGCCAAACCTTTGATATCGTCCACCTTCGGTTTCTCAAGTTTGCCCAAAAACTGTCTGGCATATGAGCTCAGACTTTCAACGTACCGTCTTTGTCCTTCTGCATAAATGGTGTCGAAAGCGAGTGATGATTTACCGCTGCCGGAAACACCTGTAATCACCACAAGTTTGTTTTTTGGAATGGTGACGTCAATGTGCTTTAAATTGTTGAGATGCGCATTTTTAACGAAGATTTCCTTCTTTATATCGATGTGTTCTGCTGTTGCCATTGTGAAAATTGAGACCTGCAAAAATACGGAAAAATTACGGCTTGGGTTAGCCTGAACAGCTCCCGTATTTATAAATTTTTATAGTATATTTTTAGTTAAAATCTTGCTTTAAAAATTGTATATCGGAAAAACACAGGTTTCAGTGCCAGAATTTTTCTTATTTAAATGACAACCCATTCCGTTTTATTCAATACATAATATGAAATTATTTTCATAAAAAGTGTTTTAGGATTAAAAAATTCTTAAATATATTTGCTGCTTTATTTTTCGCAGAAGGCGATTAATACAAATGATCTTAAAATTAAACTGATTTTTGATTCAATAATTTTTTATCATATAAAATAGAAAAATGAAAAAAAGAATTTTTGCAGCTTCATTGCTGATGTTTTTTGGATGGGCATTTTCACAAACCGGTGAAACCTCAATCGAAAGCGTGGAAATACAGGGGAAATTTCTGAATCTGCCGTATAAAAAAGTCAACGAAAACATCATTGTAATCCTGAAAGATGAACTGAAAAATTCTCCAGCCAACAGCATTGATGAACTTCTGCAGCAATTCGCAGGCATCGATATCAGAAGACGCGGCTCCAATGGCGTACAGAGTGATGTTTCTATACGCGGTGGATCCTTCGAACAGGTGCTGATTCTCTTGAACGGAATCCGCATGAATGATTCACAAACTGGTCACAATTCCCTGAATATTCCGGTGGATTTATCGAATATTGAAAGAATAGAGGTGATGAAAGGCCCTGCTGCAAGGCGTTTCGGAAACGGGCCGTTTGCGGGTGTTATTAATATTGTAACCAAAACCTCGTCTGACGAAACCGTGAAGGTTTCTGCAACCGGCGGCGATTTTAAAACTTATGATTTGGGACTGAACGCCACTTTCGGAAATGAGAGTTTTTCAAATATTTTACAGGCTAATTCCGGCAGTTCGGAAGGTTACAGACATAATACCGACTACAACATCAACAACGTTTTTTACCAAAACCAATACCAGATAGGCGAGGGGAAACTGCAGTTTATGGCTGGTTTTTCTGAAAAGAAATTCGGTGCCAACGGATTCTACGCCTCGCCAACAGCTACGGAACAATACGAAGAAACTCAGGCCTCTGTCGTGGCTTTGAAACATCAGCAAAGCTTTGGAAATTTTAATTTAAATTCAAATATTTTCTGGAGAAGGGCACAGGACATGTATCTCTTTAACCGTCAAAAACCGGAAATTTACCGAAACATGCATATCGGAAACAATGTGGGGGCAGAGGTGAACGGAAGCTATAAATCTGAACTTGGAACCACGGGAATCGGTGCAGAATTCCGGAAAGAGTTTTTGTCGAGCAACAATTTGGGCGACCGGGAACGCACGATTACACAGTTGTTTTTTGAGCATCATTTTTCTTTGATGTCCAACAAACTTCAGGTGTCGCCGGGAATTTCATGGGCCAGTTATTCTACCGAAGGAAATTTCTTTTATCCGGGACTTGATGTAGGTTTTGACATTAATGAAAATCACAAACTTTATGGAAATGTGGCAAAAGTTCACAGAATTCCGACCTTCACCGATCTTTATTACATCAGCAAAACCGAAGAGGGAAATCCTGATTTGAAGCCTGAGAACGCAATATCATACGAAATAGGTTACCGTTTTCTGAAGAATAATCTACTCATCAGTGCAGGCCTCTTTGGTAGAGATACTGAAGATGCCATCGATTGGGTAAAAAGTACTTCTGCTGATAAATGGCGTGCCGTAAATTCAGGAAACATCGTGACTAAAGGTGTAGACGTGGAAATAAAACAAAGCTTTGACAGTTTTGTGAAATCCTACTCGCTGGGCTATACTTTTGTTCACAACAAAGAATGGAACCGTCCGGCATTTTCCAAATATGTAATGGACAATCTGAAGCACCAGTTCGTGGCAAAATTTGAAAACCGGATTCTGAAAAACCTCACCAACCAACTGGTTTACAGATATAACGAAAGGGCAAACGGCTACAGCTACAACCTTTTGGACGAGAAACTGACTTACAGACTGAACAATACAGAATTTTTCGTTCTCGTCAACAACATCACCAACACGGATTATACGGAAGCTTTCGGCGTGCCGATGCCAAAGCGCTGGTTCCATGTGGGCTTCAGTTGGGATATTAATTTTAATAAATAAAGGGAAATGTCTTTTAATATTTATAAATTTGCTGTCCTATGAGGACAGCATTTTTATTTATTTTTCTCTCAGTATACAGCTTAGGTTTAGCACAAAATGAGCATCTTTCGAGCTTCAGTTCAGTAACGCTGACCTACAAGATCCACCCTAAATTTTTTCTTTACGGGGAAGGGCAGCTGCGCGCAATCGAGGATTATTCAGTACCGGATTATTATGAGCTGAAAGGTGGCGTAGGTTATTACCTTAGTGCAAACCACAAACCTTTTATAGGACTCGGAAGATATGTAAACTACAAAAACCGGGAATTAAGCAAAGAAGAATTTCGTGTGTGGCTGCAGGATATCATTGATGTAAAAAAAGGTGTCGTAAAATTTGAAAACCGCTTCCGCGCCGAGAAAAGCTGGTTTTACGAACCTCAGAAAGATTTAAACAGCGGCAGAACGCGTTTCCGCTACAGGCTGAACATCTCTGTGCCGCTCAACCGTGAAAAAATAGAACCGGGAACTGTGTTTGCCAACACGTACGACGAACTGTTCTTCACACCTTCAAAGACAGAACCTGTTTTTTCCAGAAACCGTCTGTATGGCGGAATTGGCTATCAGGTTGATGAAAATTTCGGTTTGGCATCCGGTTATTTGTGGCAAAGGGAATTTGCTTCCGCAGGTAACCGAAACCTGCATTTTATTTATTTGGCGCTCAACATCAATATCGACGGTACGGATGATGACAGGGATTATAACTTCCCCGGAGCCGATTAAAACGACAAAAGCTCCACAAATGTTGGGTCTTTTATTTAATATTTCTCGGTCAGATAACGGTAAGCCTTCAGATACTTGTTGAGCCGTTTCAGATCTTTTTCGGTAAGCGGACGGTTGATTCTGGTGATGTCCATATTATCGCGCAAATCATTCAGTTTTACAGCTATGGACAGCGGAGATCTTTCGGTTCTTAAAATAAAATCCTCATAATTTTCATCAGGACTGGTTTTAGTAAGACATTTTATAGCGAAAAGGATATATTCCGGGAAACCTTCTGCACGCAGAAAATCGTAATCATAGTCTGGGCAGTCTTCAATCAGGTCATGCAACGCACCCACGATTTTTTCGTCTGTCGTTCTGCCGCTGTTGGATACCCTCATCACATGCCCAATATAAGGTGCGCCGTACTTGTCTTTTTGTCCTTTGTGCGCTTTGTCGGCAATTTTTATGGCTTTATATAAAAGTAGTTCCTTGTTCATTCCTTTAATTTCTATGGTAAAAATAAAAAAAATGGACTGATTTGCTGGCGAAATTACAGGTATAGTTTGCTTTAAATTTAATCTCTTAATTATTTTAAATTAAAAGTCAGGGAACTATTTTTGTAGGTGGTATGGCATCTTGGGATGTTGTTTTTCTGACAAGAGCTGTATCTTTACGTTTTATGCCGTTCGGAATGGCCACAGCGTTTCCTTTTGATTTACTGATCAATCCATAAAATGTTTCATTGTTAAACGTTTTATTTGGAATGGAAATCACTCCGGCAGAATCTTTCTCATTATAAAACTTTGAAACCAAGGAATCATTTCGCACCAAAGGAGCTGTTTTTTTGATTTGTGAAAAAAAGATTGCCGGGACAAGACAAAAAATAAGAGCTAAAGTTTTCATGGTTACAAAAAAAGTGGTTATATAGAGGACAACAAAAAGCATCAGAATATTACATATTAAATTATAAAAGTTTAAGGATACTTTAAAAGAACTTATCAAACACTTTCATTAAATTTACCACAATTTTATTTGAATGAGCCTTTCTCCGGACGCACAGAAGATATTTAATATGCTTGTATCAGAAATGATGGAAGACGGTTTTGTACGCATTTCGGAGAATACCTATTACAAAAAACTCGGCAGTATCACCGTTTCATTGATGGATAACGCTCTGAATATTGCTTATAAAGGGAAACTTTACGGAATTATTCCGGAGCGTGAAATTTTGAAACTTGCCAATGGGGTAGAACCTGTTCTTTTCCGCATCAAGTATTTGCTGGCAGCCGCTATGCAGCAGGATATGAACCGTTTTATGAATATGTTTTACAATTATTTTCTGAATTGATTTTCCCTATAAATTCTGACCTGAATAAGAAAACGCCCCGAATTTCGGAGCGTTTTCAATTCAAAATAACATATAGAAATTAGTACTTCCCTTTTTCAATGAAATGGGCAGCCACTTTTTCAGTCAGAGCCACCACATTCGGCATATTCGTGTATTTGGTGAATCTTCTGAGGCCTGAAAGCATCATTCTCTGTTCGTCGCCTTCTGCGAAAGAAACGATTCCCTCTTTAGCAGCCACCGTAATTTTTTCAACGGCTTTGTAAAGATTTAACTGAGCCATTGCAGCTTCCACTGACTCGGCTGAGAAATGTTTTTCAGCTCTTAAGACTGCTGATTCTGCCATATAAATCTGGTTCAGTATTTCAGAGGCGTTCAGCAACAGATGCTGCTGTTTCTCGATATCTGTCATGTATTTCTGAAGTGCTGCCCCCGCAACCATTAAGAAAACTTTCTTCAGATTGTGGATGATTGCTTTTTCTTCAGACATGAATTCTGAATAGTCCGGTACTTCGAAAGACGGAATTCCCATCAGTTCCTTACCTATTGCCATGGCAGGTTTCAGAAGGTCAAGTTCGCCTTTCATTGCTTTTTTAATAAGCATTCCTACGGCAAGAAGACGGTTGATTTCATTGGTTCCTTCATAAATTCTGCCGATTCTGGCATCTCTCCAAGCTGCTTCCATTGGTGCATCTTCAGAGAAGCCCATACCGCCGTATATCTGGATTCCTTCGTCAGAGATATTCTGCGTTAAATCAGAAACGAAAACTTTCAGAATTGAACATTCCACTGCGAAATCTTCAAGAGCTTTCATTTCAGCTTTTTGATGATCCATTCCACCGGCAATCAGTTCAGCAACTTTGTCTTCTACATTTTTCGCAGCTCTGTAGCAACCGGCTTCCGAAACGAATATTCCTGTTGCCATTTCTGCAATTTTCTTTCGGATGGCACCAAAAGTGGAAATCGCCACACCAAACTGCTTTCTCTCGTTGGCATAAGTGACAGAGTGGTTCAGGATTCTTCTTTGTCCGTCGATATTTGCAGCCGCCAGTTTTATTCTGCCCGCATTCAGCGCGTTCAGCGCGATTTTGAAGCCGTTGTTTCTTTCACCCAAAAGGTTTTCAACAGGAACTTTCATATCATTGAAAAATACCTGTCGTGTAGAAGATGAACGGATGCCGAGTTTGTGCTCCTCTTCACCTAATGTCAAACTTGCAGGGTCTTCCAGTTCGCTTCTGTTGATCACGAAACCGGTGATGTTTTTGTCATCATCAATCTTTGCAAAGAATGTGAATGTATCCGCAAAACCAGCGTTGGAGATCCACATTTTCTGTCCGTTGACGATGTAGTGTTGACCGTCTTCAGAAAGTCTTGCTTTTGTTTTTCCGGAATTTGCATCAGAACCTGCATCCGGCTCAGTCAAACAATATGCTCCGAATTTTTCACCCATTGCCAAAGCAGGAAGATATTTCTGCTTCTGCTCTTCAGTTCCGTAAAGCAGGATAGGAAGGGTACCGATTCCGGTGTGTGCTCCGTAAGCCGTAGCCAAAGAACCGTTTGCGCCTGAAACGATATCGCAAGCCAGCATGGTGGACACGAAGCCCATACCCAGACCGCCGTAATTTTCAGGAACTGCAATTCCCAAGGTTCCCATTTCGCCCAGCTTGCGCATAGTTTCCTCAGTAAGTGCGTAATCTTTTTTCTCGAAACGCTCGCGGTGTGGCACCACTTCACGCTCCATAAATTCTTCAAGGGATTCGCGCAGCATTTTTTGCTCGTCGTTCAGGTCTTCAAGGGAGAAAATCTCCTGAGCTTCGAAATCTTTAATTAAGAATTCGCCGCCTTTTAATGTGTTTTGTAATGTATCGCTCATTTTTTTATAATTTTAAATTTTGGATTTTGAATTTTGGGTTATGTGTTGTTTAAATTCTCACTGGTTGTTTTTACAATTGAAGTTAGAATGTTGACGATACTTTGAATTTCAGTTAAATATTTTTCTTCATTAAAAACTACAAGTTTTGATTTTGAAAGAAGCAAAATCCAATACTGGGTTTCTCTTGCCTCTTTACTGGCAATCGCCATTTTATAAAGAAAATCTTTCTTTGAAAAACCTGCAGTTGCTTCCTGAACATTGGCTCCAATGCTAGTGCCGCTTCTTAACAACTGTTTCGATATGACAAATTCATTTTGCGATTTGCAGATTTTGAACAATTCAATAATCATCAATGCAAAATCAAAAGATTTATCTCGAATAGTATTTTCAGGCTTCATTTCAATTCAAAACTCAACATTCAAAATTCAGAATTATAACAACTCAAAGATTGAAGCCGCTCCCTGCCCGGTTCCCACGCACATCGTTACCATTCCGTATTTGTTTCCTCTTCGGCGCATTTCGTCCAGGAGCTGAACGGTGAGTTTTGTTCCGGTACAACCCAGTGGGTGACCAAGAGCAATTGCGCCTCCGTTGACGTTCAAAATTTCAGGATTTAGACCTAATTCTTTTTTGATCGCAACAGATTGAGAAGCAAATGCCTCGTTCAATTCAATTAAATCGATGTCTTTCAGTTCCAAGCCTGCTTGTTTCAATGCTTTTGGAATTGCGTAGATTGGTCCCATTCCCATAATTCTTGGTTCAAGGCCCGCTGCAGCGTAAGAAACGAGTCTTGCTTCCGGCGCCAAACCTAATTCCTTCACCATTTCTTCAGACATTACTACGACGAATGCGGCGCCGTCTGACATTTGAGAGGAATTTCCGGCTGTTACCGAACCACCGTTGGCGAATACAGGGCGAAGTTTTGCCAAACCTTCCAGCGAGGTGTCTTTCCTTGGTCCTTCATCCACCGCAAAATCGAATTTCTTAGACTGCATTTTCTGGTTTTCATCCAGATAATTGTATTCTACCGGAATAGGAACGATTTGGTTGGCGAATTTTCCTTCTTCCAGGGCCTTCAATGCTTTTTGATGAGAATTGAAAGCAAATTCATCCTGTTCCTCACGGGAAATTTTATACTGATTGGCAACGGCTTCTGCGGTGTAACCCATTCCCCAGTAATAATCCGGGTTGGATTTTGCCACATCCGTTTCCGGAACGGGCTTGTAACCGCCCATCGGGATGTAACTCATAGATTCTGTTCCACCTGCAATGATGCAGTCCGCCATTCCTGCCTGAATTTTTGCAGAGGCAATGGCAATGGCTTCAGAGCCAGACGCGCAGTATCTGTTGACGGTAACTCCCGGAACTTTATCGGTCTGAAGACCCATCAGGGAAATCAGACGCGCAACGTTCAGTCCCTGTTCTGCTTCGGGCATTGCGTTTCCAACGATCAGGTCGTCGATTCTGTTTTTGTCTAACTGTGGCAGCTCAGCCATCAGTTTTTCGATAACGGTAGCCGCCATCACGTCAGGACGTGTGAAGCGCAGGGAACCTTTCGGTGCTTTTCCTACCGCTGTTCTGTATCCTTTAACTATATATGCTTGTTTCATACTTTGTTGTATAATGTACAATGTAATATGTACAATGATTTTTAAGATTTGTATTTGTTAATCAATTTTATCAACATATTTTGAATGTGTCTTAATTCGTTAAAAATTAAAGTATAACTGTCAAAATCTACATATTCCAGATTTTTAGAAACGAGTAATTGAGTTTCGAATTCGAAAGAGGAAGCCAAAGCCACCGACAGAAACTGCACAAACTGCTTGTCGGTATCTCTTCCTGCACCTTCGGCAATGTTTGAAGAAATCGAAACTAAACTTCTTCGCGACTGCGAGGTCAATCCGAAAATTTCGTCCTTTGGAAAGTTTTTGGAAATTTTATAGTAAACTGTGGTCAGTTCGATTGCTTTTTTCCAAACCTCCAATTCTCTGAAATTATGCATCTTTTTAAATTAAACATTCAAAATACATTGTACTTTGTACTTTTTACATTGTACAATTAGTTGCGCAGCGGTTTCCCGTTCTGTAACATATACTGAATTCTCTCAAGCGTTTTTCTTTCACCGGTTAGGGAGAGGAATGTTTCTCTTTCAAGGTTCAGCAGATACTGTTCTGTTACGACCGTCGGTTCGGAAAGATTTCCTCCCACCATGACGTAACCCAGTTTGTCAGCGATTTTCTTGTCGTGTTCAGAAATGTAGTTTCCGGCAAGCATCTGGTCGGTTCCCACATAGAACATACCAAGCGCGTCTTTACCAAGAACGGTTACTTTCTGTTCGATTGGCTGCGTGTAACCCTGTTCAGCAAGGAGTTTCGCTACTTTTTTCGCTTCGGCAATCTGACGGTTTTTATCAACCACCACAATGTCTTTGTGCTGCTCCAGAATTCCCATATCGTAAGCTTCGTAAGCAGAAGTCGCTACTTTACCCATTGCGATGTTCATAAAGGCGTCGCGCAGACGGTTGGTCTTCACATCATCTTTATTGAATTCACGGGAAGTTCTCAAAGTCAGTTCTTTGGTACCGCCACCGCCAGGAATTACACCAACACCGGTTTCCACCAGTCCGATGTAAGTTTCTGCTGCAGCAACCACCCGGTCGGCGTGCATCGTCATTTCGCAGCCACCTCCTAAAGTCATTCCGAAAGGTGCAACCACCACAGGAATGGAGGAGTAGCGAACTCTCATCATCGATTTTTGGAAGTAGGCAATCGCCATATTCAAATCGTCCCAGTCTTGGTCAATAGCCATCATTAGAATCATCGCTAAATTCGCTCCAACAGAGAAATTCGCTCCCTGATTTCCAACAACCAATCCGTCGTATTCTTTTTCTGCAATGTCGATGGCGCGGTTTAAGCCATCCAGAACACCGCCGCCCAAAGAATTCATTTTGGAACGGATTTCAAAATTGATGATTCCGTCGCCCAAATCCTGGATCGCAGATTCGGAATTGCTCCAAAGCGTTTTGTCTTTTCTGATGTTATCAAGGATGATGAAGGCTTCCTGTCCCGGGATATTTTCGTAATTCGATTTGGTCTGGTCGAAGAAAATTTTGTGGCCCTGTTCGTTCACTTTATAGAAAGATTCCACATTTTTAACCCATTCGGAAACGTCGTAACCGGCGTCCTTGGCAAGTTCAATTCCTTTCTGAACGCCCACGGCATCCCAGATTTCGAAAGGACCGTTTTCCCAGCCGAAACCTGCGCGCATTGCGTCGTCGATCTTATAAACTTCGTCAGAAATTTCCGGAACTTTATGCGAAACATATGCGAACAAAGCGCCTAAAGATTTTCTGTACAGTTCTCCGGCTTTGTCTTTTCCACCGATTAACACCTTGAATCGGTCAATCGGCTTGTCGATATTTTTGGTCAGTTCCAGCGTCGGGAAATTGGATTTACCCTGAAGTTCGTATTCCATCGTATCCAGGTTCAGGCCGTGGATTTCAGATTTTCCCTCAGCGTTTTTCACTTTTTTGTAGAAACCGCCTTCAGTTTTGGAACCAAGCCATTTATTGTCGATCATTTTCTGGATGTAATCCGGCAATTGGAAAACATCGTTGAAATTGTTCGGTTCCACACCGCTGGAATGTACGCCTTTCGCCACCATTACCAAGGTATCAAGCCCCACAACATCAGCGGTTCTGAAAGTTGCCGATTTCGGACGGCCAATTACCGGACCGGTCAGTTTATCGATGTCGGTCACATTTAAACCTAAACCTTTAACCTCGTGAAGCAGATTCATCATCGAGAAAACCCCGATTCTGTTGGCGATAAAAGCTGGAGTATCTTTCGCCAGAACAGTTGTTTTACCCAGGAATTTCGCGCCGTATTCCATATAGAATTTTGCGATTTCCGGATCGGTGAACTGCGTCGGAATCACCTCCAAAAGCGGTAAATATCTTACAGGATTGAAGAAGTGCGTTCCTGCAAAATATTTCTTGAAGTCGTCGCTTCTATCTTCTACAAGCAGGTTGATCGGAATTCCGGAAGTATTGGAAGAAACCAGAGTTCCCGGTTTTCTGAACTGTTCAATCTTTTCGTAAACCGATTTTTTGATGTCGAGTCTTTCAACCACCACCTCAATAATCCAGTCGGTATTTTTAATTTTCGGCAAATCGTCGTCGAAGTTTCCAACAGTAATTCTGTCGGCAAATTTCGGCGTGTAAAGCAGGGCAGGGCTTGCTTTTTTCAGTTTCTCAAAGTTTTCGGAAGCAATTCTGTTTCTTACGGCTTTGTCGTCTTTGGTAAGACCTTTCTTCTGTTCGGCTTCGGTGAGTTCAAACGGGACGATATCGAGCAGAAGCACCTCCACACCAATGTTGGCGAAGTGCGCTGCAATACCGGAACCCATAATTCCTGAACCGAGAACCGTTACGTGTTTAATTCTTCGTTTCATTTAATATCTTATTTTCTTTTATTTAATTCGTTTGCTGTTTTCAGAATGATGTCCATCACTTCCTTAAAGTTCTGAAGCTTTTCCGGAGACACTTTTTCCGTAATGGCTCTGTTGAAATTCACCACCACATCTTTTGAAATATTACGGTGCTGTAAGCCTTTTTCAGTCAGCTTAATGATTACTTCACGCTTGTCAGAAGTCGTTTTTTCTTTATAGATATAGCCATTGTCTTCCAAAAGCTTGATGATCCGGGTTAGCGAAGTGGGTTCAATCGCCATTTTTGGGCCGAGGTTGGTGCTTCGTGTACCTTCTTTGGGATCAATTTTAAGTAGGGTTAGCGCCTGCACTGTTGTTGTGTCGTACTCTGAAGCCATTTCGGAGAACATCTTCGAGACAGCCAACCAGGTAGACTTCAGAATAAGGTCTACATTTTCTACTTTTTCCTTATTGTTTTTTTCCATAAATATTTACTATTCTGGTTTTCCCAAATTTAAAAATTATTATGCATGCATAATATATCAATTTTGTTAATATTTTGTTAAATATTGAAAATCAGCAATTTAATCTTTATGAAAAGCATAATACTATGCATGCATAACATTTCTGGGACGTCCGTAAAATGTGGAATTAAAGGCTGTTCCGGAGAAATAAAATGATTTCCTCAAAACTGGTGAAATTTTGATGAGAATTATTGCTTTCAAGGATCCAGATACCTTCAGAAAATGTAAAATGATACGGCGAGAGGTCATTTTTAAAATTTTTCTGCAGCAAAGAATAGAGCAGTTCTTTTTGAAATTCTGTAGCTGAAATATGTGGCGGAATGAAATTTTTATGAATGTCGAAAAGAACAGGATCCGACAGATCCGGATGTGCCGAAAGTACATCTTCCGCAATTCCGGTGTACAGTTTTTGGCCTTTCACAAACCAGATTTTGTCAGCAAATTCTTTTGCAAGCCGCCAGTCGTGGGAGGAAAAAAGTATCAGCTTATTATATTTCCTTGCAAATTCACGCAGCAATTTTAGAATGATAATTTTATTGTCTTCATCCAAATGTGTGGTGGGTTCGTCCAGAATAATCATCGGTGAATTTTGAGCAAAAGCCCGACCGATAAAGGCTTTCTGAAGGTTACCGTCTGAAAGTTTCTGTAAAGTGAGTTTTTTGTATTGGTTTAAGTTTAAACTTTCAATGATTTCCGCAACTTCTTTTTTGTCGTTTACGTTCAGTTCAAAATAATAAGGATAATGGATGTATTTTCCCAGCGAAATTAAATCCTCAACAGTATAATTTGCTGGGATTTGTGCTTTAGAAAAAACAACAGCAATTTGCTCCGCAATTTCTTTGGCTGAAAGGTTTTTAATGCTTTTATTATTAATAAAAATTTCGCCTGAAAGTGCAGGAATCTGATTTAAAATGGATTTGATTAAAGTGGTCTTACCAACACCGTTGTTTCCAATTAAAAGACAGACTTCACCTATGCTCAAAGAAACATTCACGCCTTTAATTAAAGGTGTTTTATAACCGATGTCTGTATTTATTAATTCTAAAAACATTTATTGTTTCTCACAGATTTCACGGATTTTCACAGATTATATGTTTAAATATAAAGTTTTATTTCTGTGTAATCTGTGAAATCTGTGCGAGATTAATTTCTATTATTCAATAACATCATCAAGATCACCGGAATGCCAAACAGGGAGGTTATCACATTCAACGGAAACTGTGTCAGTTCTGAGATGATTGAAAACAATTCCATAATTATAATTCCCAAAACCATATTAAGGATCCACTGCTGCCAAAGTTTGGCCGGATTCCATATCATTCTGCAGAAATGCGGTACAACTATTCCTATAAATAAAATGGGGCCCAAAAAGGCGGTGACCGACGCCGAAAGCAGTGATGAAGCAATAATGACTAAGTATTTCAGCTGCGTCAAATTCACACCTAAACTTTGGGCATAACTGCTTCCCAAAGCGTTTCCAATTAACGGTTTAATAGTCTTAAAACTTACGGCCAATCCAGAAATTACAATAAGTGCCAGAACAAAAATTTGGTTAGCAGTTACGTGATTATTAGCACCAAAGCTCCACAGGATATAATTTTTCAGGCTCTGATCGTCGGCATACAACTGCAGGATCGATACAATGGCTCCGGCCAAAGCTGAAACCAGAAACCCAAAAATAATAAGGAAAGATTTGTCCTGAAATTTGTTCGAAAAAGCCAATAGAACCAACATCAGCAATAAACTACCGGCGATTGCGGAGATGCTGATAAATCCATTCTGAAGTATTTCCGGAATGGTGAAATTGTGTGAAAAGAAAATGTAAAAAGCCACGCTTAAACTCGCAACCGAGGAAATTCCCAGAACCGAAGGTCCCGCTAATGGATTCTGAAAATATTCCTGCAGCAAAAATCCGGAAGTCGGAATTGAGATGCCGGCCAGAAGCATTACGGCAACGCGGTTGATCCGCATTTGAGCAATTTGGGAATTTTCCGTTTGACCGATAAAATCGGAGAAATTGAGCTTTAAAAAACCAATGTTCAAGTTTATGGCAATAAAGATTAATGCCAGTATGAGAAGTGCTGAGCAAAGGAATTTAAACGGGTTGGTCATTCTAAACCACAAATCGAAAGAAGGTTTTCAAAAAATTGTAGCAATATTTTTATGTATTAATTAAAAGAATTCAACTTTCTTTCCAGTTCATCCTTCGTCATCATTCCGACGGTTTCATCGGTTTTATCGCCTTTTCGCATAAATGTAAATGGAATTGAACCGCCGTCCCACTGGCTGAAATTTTTAGTCATAAAATCAGGCGCCAAAGCCATTCCGTCAAGTAAAATGATTTGCTGGGCAATGCCGTGCGCGTCGCCAAATTCTTTTACCTTCGAGTCCCAGTCAGATTTCTGGTCCAGGCTTACAAAAGTGAATTTTACAGGTTTGCCTTTTAATTCATCCATTTTTTCACGGAAGTGGGGGAGTTCGCGTACACAGGGACCACACCAGGTCGCAAAAAAATTGGTGACGTACAGCGTGTCGTTTTTCCTGTTTAAAAGCTCCGAAACCTGATCGGGCGTGTATTCCGTCAAAATTATATTGTCCGCAGGTTCGTTGGTTTCAGGAATTACAACGGTGGAATCTGCTTCGTAGGTGTTTTCGGTTACCTTATTATCTTTTTTACACGATGTTAAAAACGCCAGTATCACAAGCGGAAGAAGAAACTTTTTCATAAATTTTTATATTTTTGTTTAAGAGATATGGAAGCACTTCTACACCAGGCAAAAAAGCAACCTTTTCACAGGCTAAAAATAACGAAAAAAGAGCAACTAACCAAAAACACTTTTGTCCTGGAGCTCGGAATTCCGGCGGAACTTCAAGACAGTTTCCGCTTCGAGGCCGGACAGTATGTATCATTAAAATATCTTCACCATGGCGAAGAATTCATAAATGATTATTCAATGACCACCGCGCCGCACGAAGGTAAAATTTGTCTCGGCATTAAAATCAATACCGAAGACAGTTCTACAATGAGCCTTTACCAGCATTACGGCATCGGTGATGAAATTGAAGCCGGTGAGCCAAAAGGGCGGTTCACTTTAGTCTCTAAACCCGCTGAATTCAGAACGATTCTTGGGTTTGCAGCGGGAATTGGGATTACGCCGATTTTAAGCCATTTCAAAAATATTCTTCACAATGAAGCGCGCACCCGAATGTTCCTCTTTTACGGGAATAGAAGCTGGGAAGATGTGGCTTTCCGGGACGAGCTCGAACTTTTGCAGAAAAAATATGCAGACCGGCTGCAGATCCACTACTTTTTTTCACAGGAAAGGGTCGGGAATGCTTTATTTGAGGGGCGCCTTGACCGGCAACGGCTCAGTTTGATCATCAATCAAATTTTGATGATTGATGATACTGATGAGGAAGCGACGCTTTGGGATTCGGTGGACGAAGTGCTGATCTGCGGTAAAGGCGAAATGATCAAATCTATTGCAAACGCCTGCTACGAAAACGGTATTCCGAAAAAGAACATTCATTTTGAACTTTTTGAGGAATTTAATGATGATATCTATCCTGTAGAAGTTGATTTTCCGCTCGTTGAAAATATTGAAGTTGAATTTACATACAACGGCGAGACCTACAAAACCACATTAAAAGATAATCGCGATAAATTGCTGCAAAGCCTTTCCATTCAGAAATTTACAGTTCCTTTTTCATGTAAATCAGGCATCTGCGGAAGTTGCCAGTGCCGTTTGGTAGAAGGTGAAGTAGAGCTGCTTGAAAATGAATATTTAACAGAGAGGGAAGAGGAGAAAGGCAATATACTGGCGTGCATGTCCTTCGCTTTGACAGACAAAATAAAATTGGATTTCGACCAGCTTTGAAAAGGATTTTAGACATATTTAAAATATTTTTCCTGATCATCGAGATGGGAATCCTGTCGATGATGATCGCGAATATCTGGGTATTTGCGCTTACCAACGGTCGCACGTACACCAAGATTTCGAAAATTCCACCACGGGAAACGGCTTTGGTCCTGGGAACTTCACCACGCACAAAATCCGGAAATGCCAATCCATATTTTATTTCGAGGATGGATGCTGCGGCGCTTCTTTACCATCACGGAAAAATTAAAAACATCATCGTGAGCGGCGAAAAAAGCAAAGGCTACGACGAGCCCACGGCGATGAAAAATTTCCTGATCTACCAGGAGGGCATTCCTGAGCACATCATTACCAAAGATTCCAGAGGTTTCAATACTCAGGCGAGCATCAAAAGGACGAAGGAACTTTATGGCGCAAATGATGTGATCATCGTTTCGCAGGGTTACCACAATTTACGGGCTTTGTTTTTTGCCAGAAACCTCGACATGAATGCCCTGGGTTTCGATGCGCAGGACATTACCAAGCCCGAAAGTTATTACAGAAACCAATCCCGGGAATTTTTCGCGCGTGTTTTGGCGGTGATTCATTATATTTTCAGAATCGACGATTGATTTCCTGAAACACAGAGTACACTGAGGTTCGCTGAGTTCAATTTTTTTTCTTAATGCAATGTGATAAAGCGACTTTGTGAGTGAATAAACTGGGGAACTTTGTAGAAAATAGTTCGTGCGCTGCGTGAAATAAATTCAAAAAAATCACTCATTTCTCGCGGTCCATTACTCCTTATTTATCTTTGAATTTAATATATTTGTAAAAACAAATTCTTAATGCTCGTAATCGGAATTGCAGGTGGTACCGGCAGCGGAAAAACCACAGTTGTCAATAAAATTCTTCAGCAGCTCAATGCCGAAGGTGTGAATGTTCTTTCGCAGGATAATTATTACCACGACAATCAGCATCTTTCGCTCCAGGAAAGGGAAGCGTTGAACTACGATCATCCAAAATCGATTGATTTTGAACTACTTCTGAAACATGTAAAAGCTTTGAAAAAAGGGGAGAACATCGAACAGCCGGTTTACAGTTTTGTGACACATTCCAGAACGGGAGACCACGTCAAAATTGAGCCTAGAAATGTTTTGATCGTTGAAGGAATTTTGGTTTTGACCAATCCTGAACTTTTAAAGGAATATGATTTAAAAGTCTTTGTACATGCCGATTCCGACGAAAGACTGATCAGGAGGATTCGCCGCGACACACAGGAACGCGGCCGTGATCTTAGCGAAGTCCTGCACCGCTATCAAACAACGCTGAAGCCCATGCATCAGGAATTTATAGAACCCTCTAAAAATGAAGCGGATCTGATTGTCCCAAACATGCGCCACAACAGCGTTGCGATTGATTTTCTAACCACAGTTATCAACAATTCACTTAAAAATCACGCTAATGTCTGAAGAACTGATCAAGGATATCAAACCAACTTCGAAAGCGGTGAAATTTCTCAGAAAATACATTCTGAACAAGTATTTTATTACAGTTTTTGCGTTTTTGGTTTGGATGATTTTTTTCGACAGCACTTCGTTTCTGGTTATCAACGAACTGAACCAGGAAATCGGGAAGTACGAAAAGCAGCTTTCCTATTACAAAGACGAATACCAAAAGAATGACGACTTCTACAAAAAGCTGATGAACAACAAGGATGAGAAGGAAAAATATGCCCGTGAAAATTATTTTATGAAAAAACCAAACGAAGAAATTTTCATCCTAGTGGTTGACAGCAGCAATATTACGAAACCAGCGGAAAAGTAGAATTTTAACGGTGCAACGGTACAAAGGCATGGTATAACGCCAGCTCCACGGTGAGTGGCACAAAAAAAGAAAAATGTTCAGCAAAGTTACATTACAGGATTGGGAATCACTGGTACAGAAACAGTTGAAGACCGACGATATTTATGCGGTGCTTTCCAAAGAAAATCTTGAAGGTTTGAAGGTTAGGCCCTATTACGATTCAGTTTTAAAGCCTTTGAAAAACCTTCCTAAGATTGAGGAATCTACACATTTGGTTTCGGTTTATCATGAGGATCTTGACGAAAACGTATTTGCATTTCTTCTGAATGAAAATGTAGAGAACCTCTCTGAAAAAGCGCTGTTTATCAACAATAAAGATTTATCAGAACACATTAAAACTGAAGATGACAGCCGTTATTTTTCTTTGATTGATGTTTTTGATGATAATGCCGGAACTTTAAATGAGCAACTTACGAAAGAGCTTTTAGCCAAGGATTTTGAGAGGAATATTGGTATCGATGTTTCATTTCATCAAAATTCAGGAGCGGCAATTTATCAGCAGCTTGGGATTGCAATGGCAAAAACCAAGGAACTGACGGAGCTTTTCGGGAAAGAAATATTGAACCAACTGGTTTTCAGAATTGCGATAGGCGCAAATTATTTCTTCGAAATATCCAAAGTGCGTGCACTGAAATTGACTTTCAATCAGCTTTCAAAGGAATTTGGACTGGATGAAATTCCATATATTTTTGCAGAAACTTCTTTTAGAAATAAAGCCAAAAACGACGAAGAGAACAATTTGATCCGCTCTACTCTCGAGCTGGCGGCAGCGATGATTGGCGGTGCAGACGCGGTTTTCACCAATGATTACAAACTGCAGAATGCAAACGAACTTTCTGAAGAAATTTCATTCAAACAGCAAATTGTTTTGGCTTACGAAAGTATCATCAATGTTTTTGAAGACGCACCAAACGGCAGCTATTATATTGAAGATCTAACGCAGCAAATTGCAGAGAAATCCTGGAGATATTTCCTGGAAATTGAAGAACAGGGCGGTTACCTTGAAAATTTAAGATCCGGAAAAATCCAAAAAGATATCTTTTCCCAGGCTGTTGCAGAACAGAAGTGGTTGGAAGAGGGCAGGATAAAATTGATCGGTGTAAACCTTTACCCAAAACTTGAAAAGACAAAATCAGCGGAGGATTTATATTCAGAACACGAAATCAAACCGGTACGCTTGGCGGAGATGTTTGGTTGTTGATCTCTCTCAGAATTTCACAGGAATTATTGGGAGAGCTTACAAATTTCAGGTTATTATAAATCTCAAAAATGTAAAAATTAAAAAAGTCAAATTAGGCTGTGTAAATCCGTGTATTCTGTGGGAAACATTTTAAACAAAGATATCCAGGACTTTATCAATGCAAATCTAACTACGGATTTGCATTCTTTGTTACTGAAAAAATCGGCGTTTCCGGATGTTACAATGCACGAAATTGTACAGCAGATCAAAGGCCGGCAGGTGGCCGCAAAAAAGTTTCCATTTCTTCTAAGAGAGCACATCATTTTCCCGCCAAATCTCAATCTGGAACAGACATCTTCGCAGGCTACTGCAGAATATAAAGCCAGGAGTTTGAGGGGAAATTCATTCCTCGACCTTACTACAGGATTTGGAATTGATGCCTACTTTTTGTCGCAGAATTTTGATGATGTAACGTTGGTTGAACAAAATTCCGAACTGATTGAAACCGTAAAACATAACTGGAATATTTTAGGCAGAAAAGCAACCTTCTTCAATCAGAATTTAGAGGATTTTTTAAAGGAAAATAAGAAAGCGTTTGATGTGGTTTATATGGATCCTGCACGGCGCGACCTGAACAGAAATAAAGTTTTCCTTTTAGAAGACCTTTCGCCGAACCTGCTGGAAATACAGGATGAATTACTGAAAATTTCCAGTCAGACTATCATCAAGCTTTCACCTTTAATTGATTTAAAGTATTTGATCTCGGTTTTGGAAAATATTTCAAAAATCGAGATCATTGCTGTGAAAAACGAGGTCAAGGAAGTCCTGATTTACATGGACTCAAAACAGAATTCGGCCAAAATTCTGTGCAGATGCATTAACCTCGAAAGTGGGGATTCACCATTTGAATTTTTTTTTGGTGATGAAGAATCAGCTGCGGCAATCTATTCCGAGCCTGAAAAATACCTTTATATTCCCGGAAATGCAGTTTTGAAGTCGGGAGCTTTCAATTTAATTTCAGAAAGATTTAATATTAAAAAACTTCATCCGAATACCCATCTTTACACTTCAAATGAATTTGTTGAAGATTTCCCCGGAAGAGTTTTAGAAACCGAAGCTGTGGGTCCCAAATCGGTTAAAAAAGGCGAGCAGTATAACATCATCTCAAAAAATTATCCTTTAAAACCTGAAGACATCAAGAAAAAATATAAACTGAAAGACGGCGGAGCACAATATCTGATTTTTACCCAGTCACAAAAAGGGAAAATCATTTTAAAATCAAAATAATTTTTGCCAAAACTGCAATATTTCTTAATTTTGAACCATTATAGAAAAACTTAAGTGCCACGGCACTTTTTACTTTGAAAAATAGAAATTTACATATGAGAAAAGTAATTTTAGGATTTGCGGCAGCAGCTTTGGTTTTGAGCTGTAAAAAAGTTCCAAAAGGCGGAAACAGCGGAGTTTTGAAAATGGAGGAAGGCGTAGAAAGATACGACAGCCACGAAGTAAGAGCCGGTGAGCACGCCGGCACAGCAACAGCGCATGGTGCTGAAAAAAAATCCGTAGAAGTAGATGTGAACGGGACTAAACTAAAAGCTTACGAAGGCGGTTTGGAGCAAAAGCTTGTAAGCTATCTTTCAACAGATGCTTACAAAAATGCAGCTGATGACGCAGCACTGAAAGATACCTGGTACAATTTCGACAATGTAAATTTCAAAATGGGATCTACAAATCAGTTAGAGGCAGGTTCTGCGGAGCAGTTGGCAAACCTTGCAGCGATTCTTAAGGCTTATCCGGATGCTAAAATCAGAGTTGGGGGTTATACCGACAAAACCGGTGACGAGGCCACTAACATGAAAATTTCTCAGGGCCGTGCAGATTTCATAAAAGCTGAACTGGCCAAAGCTGGCGTAGGTTCCCAGGTTTTGGGTGCTGAAGGTTACGGGAGCAAATTTGCTACAGTAGCTGCAACAGCTTCTGATGCTGAAAGAGCTGTTGACAGAAAAATGGCCGTAAGGTTCACAAAATAAGTTTTAATAAAGCCTAAATACACGAAATATCTTGCAACCGCAGGGCATTTTTTTTAATTTTACGGAATTAGACTAAATTTTTTAGAAATGCAGGATACGTTAAATTACATTCAGGAAAACAAACAGCGCTATGTAGATGAACTTTTTGAATTGCTGAAGATTGCCTCAATAAGTGCAGATCCCGCTTACAATCAGGATGTTTTGGATTGTGCGGAGAAAGTTGCAGAACACCTGAAAAACTCTGGTGCCGACCAGGTGGAAGTTTGTGAAACTGATGGATACCCGATTGTTTATGGTGAAAAAATCATCAATCCGGACCTTCCGACGGTTCTGGTTTATGGGCACTACGATGTGCAGCCGCCGGATCCGTTGGATTTATGGAAAAAACCGCCTTTTGAACCTTATATTGAAAAAACTGAACTTCATCCGGAAGGAGCCATTTTTGCCAGAGGTTCGGCTGATGACAAAGGGCAGTTCTTCATGCACATCAAAGCCTTTGAAGCGATGATGAAAACCAATGCGTTGCCCTGCAACGTGAAATTTATTATTGAGGGTGAGGAAGAGGTTGGATCAAAAAGCCTGGAAGGTTTTGTAAAAAACAATACAGAAAAATTGGCTTGTGACTGCATTCTGATTTCAGATACGCATATCTACAGCCGCGAGCAACCGACGGTAACTACTGGCCTGCGCGGTTTGAGTTATGTGGAAGTTGAAGTGGAAGGCCCGAACCGCGACCTGCATTCAGGTTTGTATGGCGGTGCAGTTCCGAACCCGATTCACGTGCTTTCCAGAATGATTGCAAAACTGATTGATGAAGACGGCAGAATTACTGTAGACGGATTCTACGACAACGTTTTGGTGGTTTCCGAAGAGGAAAGAGCCGAAATGAACAAGCTGAAAGATAACCCGGAGGAGTTCAAGAAATCAATCGGACTCGAAGGTGTAGAAGGGGAGAAGGGTTATACAGCACTGGAACGCACGTCGATCCGCCCAACGCTCGACTGCAACGGAATTTGGGGCGGCTACACCGGCGAAGGTGCCAAAACCGTGATTCCATCAAAAGCATTTGCAAAAATTTCGATGCGTCTGGTACCTTATCAAACTCCTGATGAGATCACCGAAAAATTCAAAAATTATTTCGAAAAGATTGCTCCGGACAACGTTCGTGTTAAAGTAACGCCACACCACGGTGGTATGCCTTATGTATTGCCAAGTGATACCAAAGAATATCTGGCCGCAAAAAAAGCCATGGAAACAGCTTTCGGAAAAGAAGTTTTACCGTACAGAAGCGGCGGAAGTATTCCGATTACAGCGATGTTTGAGCAGGTTCTCGGCGCAAAATCAGTATTGATGGGCTTTGGTTTGGATTCTGACGCGATACACTCGCCAAATGAACATTACGGACTTTTCAATTTCTTTAAAGGCATTGAAAGTATTCCGCTTTTTTTTGAGAATTACGCTAAAGGTTAAAAATATATTAAAACCATACAAAACGCTTCTGCAAAGGGGCGTTTTTTGTATTTTTAAAAAATGGAAAATAAAGTTATTTATATCACCGGGGGTACCAAGGGAATTGGTTTTGGTATTGCCGAAATTCTACTTAAAAACGGTTATTTTGTGGCCATCAGCGGTAGAAAGGATGAGGATGTCAAGAGAGCAGAAAGCCAGCTTTCTGAAATATCACCTAATGTTTTGGGCGTTGTTTCCAATGTTAAAAATTATAATGACGAGGAAAATGCGGTTAAGCAAATCATTGATAAATTCGGAAAATTAGACGGCGTTATCGCCAATGCCGGACTCGGAATTTTCAAACCCGTCGATGAACTGTCGGCAGAGGAATGGAATGACATGATCGACACCAATCTTACAGGTGTTTTCTATACACTGAAAGCTTCAGTGGATGAGCTTAAAAAATCTGAAGGTTATTATATCACGATTTCAAGTTTGGCCGGAGCCAATTTCTTTGAAAGAGGTTCGGGTTACAATGCCACCAAATTTGGCGTCGTAGGTTTTACACAGGCCGCAATGATTGACCTTAGAAAATATAATATTAAAGTCTGCACCATCATGCCGGGTTCAGTGGCCACGAATTTCAACGGAAATGTGCCGTCCGAAAAAGATGCCTGGAAAATTCAGCCGGAAGATATGGGCAACCTGGTTCTGGACATTTTAAGGATGAACCCGAGGGTTTTACCAAGCAAAATAGAGTTTCGTGCGACAAGGCCCGACATTAAATAAGCTGTTTTCAACCTAATGCATTGAATAATAATTATTTAATATACTATGCATGCATAATACTTTTTTTTCTTATTTTAGCGAGACTTAAAGAAATAATTAATTATAGATATGAAAATATTAGTTTGTATCAGTAGTGTTCCCGATACTACTTCTAAAATCAACTTTACGGCAGACAAATCTGCGTTTGATAAAAACGGAATCCAGTGGGTGATCAATCCATTGGATGAATTTGCTTTGACTAAAGCGGTTAACCTGCAGGCTTCACAGGGGGCAACGGTAACAGTTTTGAATGTTGGCGGCGCTGAAAATGAAGCCGTGATCAGAAAGGCACTTGCAATGGGCGCAAACGATGCGGTGCGTGTAAACGTTGAACCAAAAGACTCGTTCTCTACAGCTAAAGAAATCGCTGCTGTAGCACAAAATGGGGGTTATGATTTGATCCTTTGCGGTAAAGAATCGATCGATTACAATGGTGGTGCAGTGCCGGGAATGGTGGCACAATTGCTGAACCAGCCTTTCGTGAACGCTTCAGTAGGTCTGGAAATTAATGGAAGCGAGGCTACCGCCGTAAGAGAAATCGAAGGAGGCAAAGAAACTATTTCTGTAAAATTACCTGCTGTAATCGCCGGACAGAAAGGTTTGGTGGATGAAAAAGAACTGATCATCCCAAATATGAGAGGGATCATGACAGCGAGAACAAAACCGTTAAACGTGGTAGAGCCTACATCATCTGAAGTGAAAGTTCAGAGCGTTTCTTTCGACGCTGTTCCGCCAAGAGCAGCTGTGAAAATGGTTTCTGCAGACAATCTGGATGAGCTGGTAAGATTACTTCACGAAGAAGCAAAAGTGATCTAAGCTAACAGACATCCGTCAAAAGCTTGAAGAAATCTTTAAACTTTAAACAAAATTCAACTTTAAACAAAAATTAAAATGGCAGTATTCGTATACGCAGAAAATATAAACGGAGTCTATAAGAAAGCGGCTTTCGAGGCGGTTTCTTATGCTAAAGCAATCGCAGACCAAAAGGGTGACACTGTGACTGCAGTTTCCATCAACCCGACAGATTCTCCAGATTTACTTTACAAATATGGCGCTACAAACGTCATCAATGTAAAAGATGAAGGCCTTAAGAACTTCAGTGCCAAAGCTTATGCGCAGGCAGTGAACGAAGTGGCAAATGCTGATATCATCGTATTTCCGCACACTACAGACGCTTCTTCGGTGGCGCCGATGCTGGCTGTGCAGAAAAATTATTCGCTGATCACCAACGTGATCGCAGCACCGGAAAGCCTTTCGCCGTTTCAGGTTAAAAGAAGAGCTTTCTCAGGAAAAGGCTTTATGCATGCAAAAGCGGAAGGAGAGGGCGTCATCGTAACGGTTTCTCAGAACGCTTTCGGAGTAAAGGAAAACCCTGTTTCCGGTTCTGAAGAAGTGAAGGATCTGGCAGTAGCTAATGAAGATACTAAGGTGCTTTCACACGAGCAGTCGTCTGGAAAACTTGACCTTAAGGAGGCAGAAATCGTAGTATCTGCAGGCCGTGGAATGAAGGGCCCTGAAAACTGGGGAGTTATCGAAGATTTAGCAAACACTTTAGGTGCAGCCACAGCATGTTCAAAACCGGTTTCAGACATCGGCTGGAGACCGCACACCGAACACGTAGGACAGACCGGTAAAGCAATTGCACCAAATCTTTATATCGCCGTTGGTATTTCCGGTGCAATTCAGCATTTGGCGGGGGTAAATTCCTCTAAAACAATTGTGGTGATCAACAGTGATCCGGAAGCACCTTTCTTCAAATCAGCAGATTACGGTGTTGTGGGCGATGCGCTGCAGATTGTGCCGGCTTTGAATGAAAAGATCAAGGCTTTTAAAGGTTAACATAATATAATTATCATTGAAATCCGGAGCAGCTGTTCCGGATTTTTTATTTATTATTTTCCCGGTTCTTTAAATATATTATTAACTTAAAAACTATAATTTAGCCTTTATGAAAATCAAGGCTGCGTTTATAATTTTATTTTTTCTCACCGGTTGCCAGGGCAAATTTGAAAGCAAGCTCACAGATCCGGACTCGGTCTGGCTGTATGCTATTAAAGATGCTTCAAACAACAACAAGGAGAAAACGATGCAGCTTAAATTTTATAGCAACGGAATTGCAGACGAAGCCGATACAGATTTTGTTAATTTCAAATGGTCATACAATCCGGTAACAAAAACCTTCAGCATCAACAGTCAGGATTTTGATATCGTCGGAGAAAATGCCCAAACGATCTATCTGAAGCATAAAAAGACCGGCTTTAACGCCCGGCTGAGCAAAATCAAATAAAAATCCTATAATTTATATTATGTTAAATAGGATATTTCTGCGGCCATTAAAAGTTTTAATTTAATAAAGGATTGCCTAATCGCTGACAATCCCCTATAAAATTTGTTTACGTACAGGTTTCTCAATATGGTTTCTCTCCAGAAGTCTGATATCGAAAACTTTATAGATTGAGGATCTCCAGTTTTTGCCGGCACCTCAAAATGGCTTCTTTGGCTTTCTCCAGCAATGGACTGTCGTAAAGTGTCAGCGCATATTCCTTATATTTTTCAATCGCTTTTTCGTACTGTTTGGTGTCTTCATACATATATGCCCATTCGCGCGCGAGGCTGTTTTTGCTCACGTCTGCAACGTTTTCCGCTTTCTGAAGGATTTGCTCGAGGTCATAATATCTTTTTTGCTCAGATAAAAGATAGGCGTAATTGAGATATGTAGCACCATAATCCGGAACGCTCGCCAGTGCATGTTTATAATGGTTTTCTGCCGTGACAGGATCATTTTCCTTTACTTTTGCAATCCATCCCAGATGGTTATGAGCTTTACCATAGTTCGGATCTTCCTCAAGAATGCTGTTCAAAACAGATTTGCTTTCTTCTATCAAATCCTTTGCAATCAGTTCATCAGCCCTTTGAAATTCTGTGTCTAAATAGTGTTCGTTCATCACAATGGTTTTATTTGTGTCAAAATTAAAAGAAAAATGCTTTATTTTGAGTTAAAGGTTTATTAAAAAAGCTTCCCGAAACAAGGAAGCTTTCTTTGATTTAATTATTTTTTAAGGCACTTGTCAAGGAACTGTTCCTGTTCCCAAAGCGTGTGCAAAATGCTTTCTTTAGCGGCATAACCGTGAGATTCTTTCGGCAGCAGTACCATTCTTACCGGAGCGCCAAGGTTTTTCAGCGCTTGGAAATAACGCTCGGTCTGTAAGGTAAATGTACCGGGATTATTATCGGCATCACCGTGAATCAACAGCAAAGGTTTTTTCATTTTATTGGCATTCATAAATGGCGACATCGTGTTGTAAACTTCCGGCACATCCCAATAATTTCTCTGCTCACTCTGGAATCCGAACGGCGTCAAAGTCCTGTTGTAAGCCCCACTTCGTGCAATTCCGCAGGCAAAATCATTTCCGTGAGTCAATAAATTGGCCGTCATAAACGCTCCGTAAGAGTGGCCGCCAACTGCAACCCGGTTTCTGTCGATGTAGCCAAGTTTATCTACCGCATCTATGGCTGCTCTTCCGTTGGCAATCAACTGTGGAACAAAGGAATCGTTCGGCTCTGTCTTACCCTCACCAATGATCGGGAAAGCCGCATCATCAAGCACAGCATAACCTTTCGTGACCCAATAAATGAATGATCCATAACTTGGGAAGGTAAAATCATTGGGATTATGAGTAGTCATTCCGGCGGTGTTTTTGTCTTTATATTCCGCAGGATACGCCCAGATCAGCAACGGTAATTTCTCTTTTTTAGCCTTTCTGTCGTAGTTTGCAGGCAGATATAGAGTTCCCGTGAGCTCTACTCCATCGTTTCTTTTGTACTTGATAACCTCTTTGTACACATTCCCCAAACTTGCAAACGGATTGCTGAAGTTGGTTACCGGGGTAGCTTTTCCGGTCTTTATATTTCGTTTAAATGTGTTTGGATACTGGTTTGCTGACTGCTGGCTAACCAAAATGTCCCCTTTATTTACATCTAAAATATCAATGATGTTTTCTTTAGCACCCTTTAGATTTGAGGTGTAAAGACGTTTTTTTGTTAAAGTTTTCAGATCCTGCTCATCAATGAAAGGTTTCTGTCCGTCTTTGGTATAACCTTCACCAATCAGATACGCTTTTCCGTTTTTTACATCGATCACATTTCTGCCGTATTGGTTTCTTGTACGGTTAAAACTTCCCGGATCGCTGTAAACATCCTGATAATTGCGGTCCTCCAGCACTTTTGAGGTGCCGTTATTCAAATCAATTAAAAAAGATTTTGTATTTCTCGTGTCATACCAACTTTCCGACACCACTGCGTAATTAGAATTGGACCATTCTGTACCGGCGAATCTCTGTTTGGTTTTGAAAAAAGACTGTGGTGCATTATTGAAAGGCGCATCCCAGGTGAAAATTTCATCCCGATATTCTGCATTTTTATACTGATCTCCCCCATCCAAAGCTTCCGCATAAACCAAAGTGGCAGGTTTATCATCTCTCCAGGTCATACTTCTTTTTCCTAATCTTACGGATGAGAAACCTTTAGGCATTATTTCATTCAATGGTACATCGTTTACCGGTTTCACCAGATTCATATTACTGTCGTAAACCTCAGAAACCATTGGGAATCTGCTTAACGGTACGATGTAGGAAAACGGTTTTTTAATCGTCGTAAGCATCACGTAATTACCGTCTGGCGAGAAGCTCACTCCGGCATAGATGTCTGCATCTTTCAGCTTTGTTTGGGTTCCGTTCAGGGAAACTTTGTAAAGTTCTGCTTTGGTGAGGGTTTCAAAATTGGCTTCATCCTGCGGATTTTTCAGTAAGTCCTGATAGGTTCTGTTTTGTGAAACCTTACCGTCAGCGGTAGAAACAATCGGTCCGGTTGGTAAATCTTTTGCGGAATCAATCAGTTTTGGACGGTTGGAAGGCAGAACTTTCACCAGCAGATTTTGTGAATCCCTGTACCAAACATAGGGTGATCCGAGATTGGCGTTCAGATTGTCCTGCGTTATTTTTTTTGCGGTAGCAGTTGCTAAATCTACAGTCCACAGTTCTACACCTTTTGAAGTGGTATGGGTAAACGCAAGTTTTTTCTCATTGGGAGAAAGTCCGATATTGGTGATTTTTGCGTTTGCCGGCAATCCTTTTACCTGAACTTCATTCTTCTCATTTATTTTTCTGATCTTCAGGTTGTTCACATAACTTACTGTGCTTGAAATATTCGTCACCGGATTTACGCGGATTCCGCCCAGCTTCATTTCATCCTGATTGAGCTCGTCAAGGGTTTTGTAGGTATTTCTGTACGAAAAGATCAGCCATTCTTTCTTGCTGTCCAAAAAAACGGAAGGTGGCCGCTCGTAATCAGCCAGTTTCAGGATTTCTGCCGAAGGTTTTTGGTAAGAAATGTTTTCCTGTGCTTCGGCAAAACCAAGAAATGCCAAAAGCACCATTGTAATTTTAACTCTCATAATATTCTGATTTCTGACGAAAATACTGAATTAAAACGAGAAAAGCAGCAAAACTGCTGCTTTTAAGATATTTTTGAGTCATTTTTACCAGCGGGATTCCCGGCGTTTGCTTATCATTCCGTCCACAGAATATTTCCCCGGTCCAAAAGCAAAAATCATGATGTAATTCGCCAGATATAGGAGACTCATTTCCCTGTCGCCAAAAGCATCCGCACCGTGCACCACCAATCCGGCAACAGCCATGGTAATCATCAGAAAAAGCACTGCCCAGCGTGTGAAGAGCCCCAGAATAATAAAAATTGAACAGATAAATTCAGCAAAAACAGCAAGGAAAAGAGAATTTTGTGCACCCAATCCCAGAAAATCAAAAAACTCGATTTCTTTGTCTCCTACCAGTTTCATAAGTTTGGGAAAACCGTGTGAAATCATAGCAAAACCAACAAAAATCCTGACTACAAAAAGTACAATATCGTTGATGACAGGACTGCTTTTTATGGAGGTGAAATAATTCATAATATTAAAATAAAATAAAATTAAAAGAAGAAACCAAAACCGCTTACAGAGGCTATCTGTAACCGAAATTTTTCAGATCCCGCTCATTTTTCCGCCAGTCTTTCTTTACTTTTACGAAAAGGTTCAGGTGAATTTTTTTAGCAAAGAATTTTTCTAAATCTATTCTGGCTTCCGTGCCCACTTTCTTGATCGCTTCGCCTTTATGCCCGATGATAATCCCTTTCTGCGTATCGCGTTCTACATAAATAATGGAATCGATGAAAATAATGCCTTCTTTTTCCTTAAACTGCTCGGTTACCACTTCTACAGAGTACGGAATTTCTTTTTCGTAATTCAGAAGAATTTTCTCTCGAATGGCCTCATTTACAAAGAAACGTTCAGGTTTGTCAGTATACTGATCTTTATCGTAATATGGCGGATTTTCAGGCAGCAGAGATTTTAGTTTCGGCAAAATGACATCGGTGTTGAAGCCATTCAGTGCCGAAATAGGAAGGATTTCAGCCTTCGGAATTTTTTCGTGCCAAAATTCCATGATCTTTTCCAGTTCTTCCTGGTTGGAAAGGTCAATTTTATTTACCAGTATCAGCACCGGAACAGGGATTTTATTCAGTTTTTCCACCAGGAATCCGTTCGGTTCAGATTTATCCGAAGCATCGACGATAAAAAGAAAAACATCCGCATCCTGCAGGGAATCCTTTACAAATTCCATCATTTTTTCCTGCAGCCCGTACTTCGGATCCAGTACTCCCGGGGTATCCGAGAACACAATCTGCAGGTCATCTTCATTATAGATTCCGAAAATACGGTGTCTGGTGGTTTGTGCTTTTTGTGTCACGATTGCGAGTTTCTCACCCATTAGCTGATTGAGAAGCGTGGATTTACCGGCGTTGGGTTTGCCGAGGATATTTACGAAACCGGCCTTATGCGTATTCAAAATATTAAATTTAGGAATGCAAAGTTAAGAAATTTTGTACACCCCAATTCCGGATGGATTTTCAGCGTTTTTTTACTACCGGCAAAATCTCATTTTCATTCAATCCAAAACGTTTCATTTCCTCTTTTGAAAATCTTTGGGAATAAAAGTTGGCTTCCACCTCAAATCCGGCTTTCCTCAATCTGTCAAAATAGTCCATGCCGTACCAGCGCACGTGATCGTACTGCCCGAAGTGTTTTTGCCTTTCTTTCGGATCATTAATCGTAAAATCTTCGTAAGTTTTTTCTAGCATATTTTTCATCGGAACCTGAAAGATCCCCCAACCGTCTTTTTTCATCACCCGGTAAAGCTCCCCCATGGCTTTCGCATCATCTTCAATATGTTCCAAAACGTGATTGCAGAACACCACATCAAACGATTCATCCGCGAAAGGCAGATCCAAAATATTGGCTTTTACATCTACAATCGGGGAAGATAAATCGGCAGAAGTGTAATCCAAATTCTTCATCTTCCTGAATTTTCGCAAGAATTCCTGTTCCGGAGCGATGTGAAGAACCTTATAATTTTTGCTGAAGAAATCGGTTTCGTTCTGAAGGTAAAGCCACATCTGCCGGTGGCGCTCCAAACTTAATGTTCCTGGTGAAAGTGCATTCTCACGCTGTTTGCCATAACCGTAAGGCAAAAATTTCCGGTAAGATTTCCCGTCAATAGGATCTGTGAATTTATTACCTTTAAAAAGAAGATAAATCACAGGCCTCGCCCAAATGCTTAACCTGATGAGTAAAGGCCGCGGAATGCTGTTTAAGAGTAGCTTGGCTATTTTCTTCATAAATCAGACTCAAAAATAGAAAAATTTGAGGAGTTAATGATTTAAGTGCGCTTAATGTTTTATCTAAAGCCAAAAGTTGGGCATAAAAAAACGGGCTGTTGCCCGTCTAAATTTTTTCAAGATTTAAAATTCCAGAGTAAAGGGAGCTTCCTCATCGCTTACGATACCGAGGGCTTCATAAATATATTTAAAAGTGGAAAGCAAAACCGGTTTGCCGCCTATAATACACACATTGTGCTCAAAATGAGCAGACGGTGAATTATCTTTTGAAGTTACCGTCCAACCGTCGGAATGAAACTTTACTTCATGCGTTCC